>NZ_CP084580.1:3113377-3424714 GCF_021869765.1 Chryseobacterium sp. MEBOG06
GCAAATGCACCCGCAATTGTACTGGTATATTCCCAAGAAGGAATTGGAACTTAAATTTGACAGTCTTAAAAAGACGATCACTGAACCGCTTACTCCTCTTCAGTTTTATTTTAAGCTTCAACCGGTGATTGCCGGAATTCGTGAAGGGCATCTTTCTTTACGAATTCCAAGAAAAAAATTCACCAAAAGAGAAATTAAAAAATTTGAGCATCAAAAAGGATTGTTCAGCCGTTTTGAATATTACGTAGAGGGTGATCAAATGTACATCATTGAAAATCAAGATTCTATTGAAGATATAAAACCAGGCACTGAAATTTTATCCATCAATAATGTTCCGGTATCAGATTATATAAAAAAATACAGAAGCCTGATCAGCAGTGACGGATACAATACCACTTTCCAGTCTTATTTTTTAAAGGATCTGTTTTTTAACTTTTATACTGCAGAGCACGGTCTCTCCAGCAAAGCCGTTATTGAAACTATTTACAAAGGAGAAAAGCGCACTTATACCCTAAGCAGGGAGTCCAAATCAAATACCGACGTTGAAAAGGACAAGGAAATGCAGAAAAGAACTCAGGAAAAGAAACTGAATGACTATGTAGCTTCCAGCAATTCTTACAACCGGAGTTTTAAATTCCTTGATAAAGACAGTACTATTGCTTATATAAAAGTAAAGAGCTTCTCAAGAGATTACTCTGATGAGTTCTATAAAAAGACATTTTCAAAGATCAAAGATGCAAAGTCAGAATATCTGATCATTGATGTCCGAAATAATTATGGAGGTTCTCTTTATGAGATCAATAATCTGTATTCTTATTTAGCAGACAAGCCTTTTACCCTGATAAAGCCTTCTCAGGTCACTTCACGAGGCACACCTCTGAGAACCAATTATTTCAGAAAAAGCGCTCCTCTGGAATATGCTTTTAAAAGTATTGCTTATCCAAGTTACTTTTTTGCCCAGGCTTTCAGCACCTACAAAAAAGACGGAAAGGTATATTATAAGATGAAAGCAGATAAGCCTACAAAGCCTAATAAAGAAGCATTTCATGGAAAAGTATTTGTACTGATCAACGGAGCCAGTTTCTCTGCCTCTTCTATCATCACAGCAAAACTCAAAAATGATAAAAGAGCGATCCTTGTGGGAGAAGAAACAGGAGGAGCCAATGACGGAACCGTAGCTGGTTTTTATTCTTATCAGAAGCTGCCCAACTCTGAAATTAGATTTCCTATCGGTCTCCTTCTTGTACAGCCGAATATTGATTTTTCAGATTCAAAAAAAGGAGTCGTTCCGGATATTCATATTAATGAAACGATGCAGGATATTATTGATAAAAAAGACCCTCAGCTGGATTGGATAAAAAATGAAATCGCTAAAGAAAAAATAGATAAGGATTAAAAATTCATTGGATTAAGCCTTTCATTATAAAAATCTCCGGCGGGCTTTCAGCCCGCCGGAGATTTTTATTTTTTCAACTCTGCCAGAAGATTTTCTATAGGTTTCATATACCTTCCATAGTAACGGTAAAACCAAAACTTTCCAAGCATATACAGTAAAAACATACCTATTACCACTGTCCCGATTAGTATTGAAGCAATCTTTATTTCGCTCAAAGGTTTAGGCCAGGGGATAAATTCCAGCACAATAAGAATTTCGCATACCAGAAATGGAGCAAAACTGATGTAGTATGAAAAATAGTACTGTTTATTCAGATTCAGCTGCATTACCAAATCCTTCAGAGCATCAGAAGTCTTAAGCACGGGGTTACTGATTTCATTGTAAAGTTTAAAAAACTTACTGAAAAAGAAAACAGTAACAATCAGCATTGAAGCAATCAGTACTGTAATATACAATTGAAGCTTAAACGGTTTGCACATGCCACAAACCATAAAAGCAAAAACGAAGATTCCTATTGCCCCCCAAAACTCTTTACGCATGTTTTTTCGGATTTTTTCGAGAGGAAGATTGATTCCATCTCTTTGTTCTGTACTTATTTCGGGAGTTTCTTCCGCAATATCTTCGTTCCAGGTATTTTTCAATTCATCAATATTCATTGGACTTCTGTTTTAAGGTTCTTTTACTTTGTATTTTGGCTTAAGATATCTTTCAGTTTATTCTTAGCCCGGTTCATTTTCACTCTTACATTTCCTTCAGAAATACCCATTTCATCTGCGATCTGTTTTCCTGAGAAATCTTCCAGATAATAAAATATAAAGGCTCTATCAATAGGATTGAGCTGGTGAATTGCTTTATACATCTTAGACAGCCGCTCTTCTTTATCATCGTTATAATCTTCCTGAACTATAATATTATTGGTAAAATCTTCGCGTCCGATAAAACTTCTCCTCTTTTCCGATTTGAGGAAGATAATAGCTGTATTTAAAGCAATTCTGTACAGCCAGGTCGAAAATTTACTCTCATCCCGGAAGCCCGGATATGCTTTCCAGAGCTGATAGGTAATCTCCTGAAAAAGATCACTGCGGTCATCTTTTTCAGTCATGTACATTTTAGAAATCTTAAAAATGATTCCTTTATGCTTCTCAATCTTACTTATAAACTCTTGTTCCAATAAGGTCATGGCTTGTTGCTCTGTAGAGTTAGTTTACATTAAAAAAAATTGTTACAGATATTGGCAAAAAAAGTAAAAACCCCAACAGAAAATATTGTCAGGCTCTCATTATGTTTTTTAAACTGCTGCTATTTTTCAGAATAGTATTTGCATGAAATAATTTTGAAAGAATTTATTTTGATCAGCTAATTCTCATAATAAATATTAAAATCAGGCTTATAATTTCTCTTTTCTATTGATTATATTTAAAATTTAGTAGGAAAAAAGTAAAAATACTATACTTTTCATGGATGAATTTGGGGATTTTTATAAGAAATGTGATAGAAACCAGATTTCCTGGCTTTCTATTTCTAATTCAGTCTGTTTAAAGCTCTTTGTAACGTTCCGATATCAAGAATATCGAATTTGGCACCGATGATAATAATGATTAGAAGAACCAATGTCAGAAACAAGATGATAAAAATATACATTGAAACAAACCATACAACGGTATTCAGAATATTTCCTCTAATCCCCCATTTCATCATGAAGAATTTTTGTGTCCGCTCAAACCATGTTTTTTTCTTATCAACTTTCGGCTTTACTTCAATTCCGTTAAGCTCATCTACCGAACGTACCACATCATCAATATATCTTCCGTACATATAATAGATCCAGTATTTTATAATGAAAGCAACCAGCAGGAGCGTAACCAAAAGGCTTATTCCGAAAATTGCCAGATTATATTCCATTTCAAAATGGAAACTGATCTTGATCAGAGACAGCAGAAAGCCCAAAGGGATATAGGAAATGTAATATGAAATATAGATCTCTTTCGATATGAGAAGCCTGGTTTTGAGGTTAAACAGATCATAATTGGTATTAATACTGTTCTTTTGGAGCAACTTATAAAGGGTAAGAAACCTGGAATAGAAATACGCTATAAAAGCAAGCGTGAGGATGGTGACAAATGTAGAGATAATCTTGATATTAGAATCCGTAGAAGCAAATGGGAAACTGGTTAAAAGTAATGGCAGCGTAACGACCATCAGCCAAAATTCAGTTTTCATATTGATTTTCAGCATTTGCAGCGGAGAGTGTATTTCACGCTGTTTTTCCAGAGAAATTTCAGGCGGCTCCTGCCCTGTATCTTTATTCCAAAGTTTTTTAAAGTTTTCTAGCTCCATTCTCTTGTCTTTTAGTTTGAACCTGTTCTTTGTTGTTTTGCAATGATTTCTTTCAGTTTTTCCTTTGCCCTTTTCAGTTTTACTCTGGCATTTACTTCCGTAATTCCCAGCTGAAGGGCAATTTCTCTTCCCGGAAAATCTTCCAAAAAGAAAAAAATCAGTGCTTTGTCTATAGGGCTCAACTGATGGATCGCTTCATACATCAACTTCATATTTCTATCATCTGTGTCATTATAGGGCTCTTGCGGACTGCTTAATCCATCAATATTCTGATTCCGGATAAAACTACGTTTTTTTTCACTTCGAAGGAAAACAATTGCAGTATTAAGCGCAGTTCTGTAGAGCCATGTTGAGAAGTCGCTTCTCCCTTGAAAATCACCATATGATTTCCATGCCTGATAGATGATCTCCTGATAGAGGTCATTCTGGTCGTCTTTATTATCCATATACATTTTAGATATCTTGAAAACAACACCTTTGTGCTTTTCTATTTTCTCTAAAAATTCTTTTTCCAGTGAAGACATACGTACAGACAAATCCTTGGGCAGCATCTACACAATGCCACCATATTATAACACAAAACTTTAATTTCCCGGCATTAAGTTAAAAAATCCTCAAAAAACAATGATGTTTTTTGAGGATTTTTATTTTATGTTAAATACAAACAGGTCTTATTGTTAAAAAATATAGTCTGTACTTAAAAAATTGGAATCATGTTCTCTCACGATGGTATTTAGCAGTTCTTTATTAGATTCTGTAAGTTTTGCTGCTACCAGAGATCTTATAGAAAAAGAACGTAGGGCATCAAAAACCGAAAGCGTTCCTTCAGCGCTGTCTTTTCTTCCTGTGAAAGGAAATACATCCGGACCACGCTGTGCCTGACAGTTGATATTCACACGGCTCACAAGATTTACGAAAGGATCAATAAGCCTGGCAACTTCCTGAGGATCTTCACTGAAAATACTCACCTGCATCCCATGAGAAGCATTTACCTGATATTCTATCGGCTCTTCTATATTCTCAAATGGCACTACAGGAATTACCGGACCAAACTGTTCTTCATGATACAGCTTCATGTCACTATTGACAGGATAAACTACAGCCGGGAAAACAAAAGATTCTTCGGTATAACCTCCGTCTTTATTTAAGACTGAAGCTCCTTTAAGCAAGGCATCATCAATACATTCTTTCAAATAAGGCGGTTTATTCACTTCCGGAAGCGGGGTTACCTTCACGTCTTTTTCCCATGGCAGTCCGGGTTTCATAGCAGAAACCGCTTCACTTAATTTCTTTGTAAACTCTGCAGCAATTTCTTTCTGAACGAATATCAGTTTCAATGCCGTACACCGCTGACCATTGAAAGAAAGCGCTCCCAGCATACATTCACTCACTGCTACATCCAGATTCGCATTTTTAGTTACAATAGCTGCATTTTTAGCATCTAAACTAAGGATTGCTCTCAGGCGGTTCACTTTCGGGTGTAGTTTTTTCAATCCGTTTGCTACTTTGCTTGATCCGATAAAGGCCAGCACATTCACTTTACCGCTTTCCATGATTGGAGTGATAATTTCCGAACCTTTTCCGTATAAAGTATTTACTGTTCCTTTCGGGAAGGCTTCTCTAAAGGCATTCAATAAAGGATAATGGGCCAATACACCGTGTTTTGGAAGTTTAAACAAAATAGTATTCCCCATAATTAAGGCAGGAATCAGTGTGGTGAAAATTTCGTTCAGGGGATAGTTGAATGGTCCCATACTTAAAACAACTCCCAGCGGTGCTCTTCTGATCTGTGCTATTGTACCTTCTGCCTGCTGAAAACGGGAAGATTCTCTGTCCAGGTCTTTCAGAGCGTCAATAGTCTGATTGATATAATCTACAGTACGGTCAAACTCTTTCGTAGAATCTGCCAATGTTTTTCCAATCTCCCACATCAGCAGTTTAATAACCAGATCGCGCTGCTGAATCATCAGATATACAAATTTCTGCATACACCTGATTCTTCCTTCCACAGACATTGTGGGCCACTCTCCAAGTCCGTTATCATAGGCTTTCACGCAAGCATCCAGCACTTCCATCGCTTCATCCGGGCCTATATTGGGTATACTTCCCAGCAGTTTTCTTTCCAATCCGTTTTCTGTAGGAATACAAACAGGTGAATAAATATTGGTAACCTCTCCGTGCCATTCTACCAGTTCACCATTCAAAAGATAGGTACTCTGATGAATGACCGGAACTTTATATTCTTCCGGAATTTCGTTTTCGCTTTTAAAAATATCGTGAAATGACGGTGTATTTACTGAATCCATAAATTTTATTTTTTGATAATTGAGTGTGATTTAAATTTTACAGAATAAAGGTAGATGTTAAAATTGATTTTAAAAAGAGACCACTGATAGATTTGCTCTATTTGACGGGTATTTGAATCAAAATTAATGTTGAAAGACCGAGATGACCAATCCTTGACACGAGGAAAAACTTAAAGAGATTTTTAATCTTTCCAAGGGGTTAACAAAAAAAAAGTCTAAAAAGCTTTGCTGATTATTTTAAACAAAGAATACTATTTCCCTTTTAGGAATTTTGTTTAAAAACTATATCCCGCCCCTACATTCAGATAAACAGGGCGCATCTTAAATGTAATGGTTTTAAAATCAGATTTGAACATATTATTTAAGCCCAGGCTAAGATCTCCAAAAACATTGAGATGTCTGGAAAACTGCCATGCACTTCCCACCTGAATTCCATAAGAAAAGCGTCGCAGGTCATTTGAAAAATCATAAGAAGCTGTTTTATCTCCTTCAAAAACCACTTTAGGACCGGTAGGACCTCCCTCCCGAAGGTAACCGTCAAATACATATCCGGAAAAGTTCTTATCCACCAGAAGAGACCAGAAAAGGCCTCCTGAGAAAGACCAGCGGTCATTTGTTTTGTAAGCAACCAGCGTCGGAATGGTGATATATGAATTGGCGACGTGGGTAGACACTCCGCCTGTCCAATTTCCCGCTACCCTCTCTCCTTCTCCTCCTATAATTTCCATTCCGTAATTTTTAACTCTGGAATCAGCTTTCATTCCCTTATTTTCCAGCCGGATTCCTGTGCGGAATCCCCAAGAATTTGGAGTTTGTTTCAGCCAGTAGGTTACATTTCCTTCGACACTGATGTTCAGCATCGGATTGAAGCTGCTGAGCTCTCTGATTTCAGCAGGGATCGGTATGGGAGTAAATCCACCGATATTAATTCCGGCCCGCACCTGATACACCATTTTTCCTGATTCTTTTTTATCAGGACCTAAGTCCTGGGAAAAGATTAATGAATTTCCTGCTCCAAGAAAAATTAAAAAAGAGATAAAAAGAAGATTGGAATTGTTTTTCATTTTAATGTGTTATTTCGATCTCATCTATTAAAAGTGTGCTTCCTTCTGCTCCTGCAAAGGTATCTCCATCAATACTTGAGGTAAACACCAGTGTCAGATTGTACTTTCCGTCTTTTAGCTTCTGAGGGTCGATCGTTTTATTATTGACAATATCAAAAGGAATATAGAATGAGGTCCATTCTGAAGTTTCAATCCGTTGTGCCGGGGTCACTTTGGCAATAGAGACAATATTGGGATGGGTAAATTTATTGGTTCCGTCAAGGTATTTCAGGTTTGAGTCTGTTTCAAAAAATACACCATAGATATCCCATGTATCCTTTTTATTGGGCTGCACCACTCCTCCTTGTTTATATACCGGTCCGGCCTTATATTTGAAAAACCCTTTTACTCCCTTAGGTACCAGATCTACAGGCACTCCCAGATGTAAGCTTTTTAAGGGATCTGATATAGAAGCGCTTAAATCAAATTCTCCCATAAAGAGGTTTCCCGCAGCCATAGGCTTACCCATTATCGCTCCCAAACTTCCGGTAGACTGAGTGGTCAGCTTTGCGGCCTGCCCAACTTTCCCTTCTGCCCAGCGTGCTGTAGGATATCCTTCCGGAGTGGAAGAGGCTCCGGTAAGAGCAAAACCCAGATTCCCACTGGCCCAGTCCATAATATTATGATTGTTCTGATCGGTTTCAAAAAACACATCAAATTTTCCGTTTTCAAGACGTACTTGTTCAAAGCTGAATTTGGAACCTATGGTTGAGATCACATAAGAAACCTCATATTTTTTTTGAGACTGATGGTCTTCTGAAGTTACTGTATAAGTTTGAGGTTTTGTAAAATTAAGCACTGTTCCGCTTGCAGGAAAAATAGCAGCACCCGGTGTAAGGGTGAAAACGGGAGCCTGCTGGGTAAGATCTGTGGAAGACTTCACCAGAATCTGGATACGGTCATTTTGGATAATAGGATCTTTTCGCAAGATATCCGGATCTACAGAGCAGGATAATATATCTGCTTCTGCATTGGGAAGTTCAGCCTGAATGCAGGATAAAAAAAGGAAACTGCTTAAAAACAGTAAGATATAGCTGATGTTCTTCATAGGTGATGGTATAAAAACAAGGCCAGGTTCTGAAAAGCCTGTTTTCAAGGTATGAATTTTTTTCCTGATACAGGTAAGAACCCACCTACTTTTTCTGGTATTCAGACTTTATTAAATGTAATTTAAGTCTGTTTAAACTCATCTGAATTTAACTACAAATCGAAGATTCAACGAAGTTAAAAGACACAAAAGTTTTTTTAACACTTTAGTTATTTTAAGTTTTAGGCTCCATGGATATAAAGTAGAAGGAAGTTTTGTGAAAATCTTTGATGTCTTTCTAAAGTGGACTTACTTATGCAAAAGTATATTAACGTCCTAAAGTGAAGTAAAGTGTTTGAAAATGACAGGTTATATAAATTTCATTGTAGCTAAAGAATTGGAAACCTATAAAATTTTAGACAGGCTCTTTAAATAAAATCAGTGTCGGCAAGTAAAAAAAGAATAATTTTACTGAAAAATAAAATTTCATGTTTTCAAAAGCAGTTTTCAGCACTTTATTATTTTGCTCAGCATTTATTTTCGCACAGAATACTAAAAAAGCCAATACCATTTTGATGAGAGGAACACCGGTACATACCTATTCTGCATTACCAGCAGTGGATAAGCCTGCCCCTAAATTCACGCTCACAGATGTTGATATGAAGGAGCAGACTTTAGATTCTTACAAAGGTAAATATGTAATCCTTAATATTTTCCCAAGTGTAGATACGGGGGTTTGTTCTGCTTCTGTACATCATTTCAATGAGAATGCAGGTAATCTTCCGAACACGGTAGTTCTATGTATTTCTAAAGATCTTCCTTTTGCTCAGAAAAGATTTTGTGGTGCGGAAGGAATCAAAAATGTGGTGATGCTTTCGGATTTCCGTTCAGATTTTGGATGGAACTACGGGGTAGAGCTGATAGATTCTCCTATGAAAGGTCTTTTAAGCAGAGCTGTTGTAGTTATTGATCCTTCAGGAAAGATTGTGTATGAAGAGCAGGTAGCTGATATTTCGCAGGAACCTAATTATGAAGCAGCAATTGCTGCTGTGAAATAGTAAAACTTTACAGCTTTTAATGTAATTAATTCTTTATATCGATAATATTATTATATCGATAATATTATTATATCGATAATTGCGGATGCGGATGTTTACTTAAACTTGTAAAACATAATATAGCAAACCCTCTTTTTAGAGGGTTTTTTATTTTTTATTTGGTTCTAAAATCTCTATTCCGAATCCTATTTATATTTTCATTTCTTC
Organism: Chryseobacterium sp. MEBOG06; assembly: GCF_021869765.1. Taxonomy (NCBI): domain Bacteria; kingdom Pseudomonadati; phylum Bacteroidota; class Flavobacteriia; order Flavobacteriales; family Weeksellaceae; genus Chryseobacterium; species Chryseobacterium sp. MEBOG06. Next base: position 3,122,812 of record NZ_CP084580.1, read on the forward strand.
TTTCTAAACTTCTTTTCTTCGGAAGTAATCTCCACTACTCCATTTTTACCTTTCTTACCATATCGCAGGATTGCTTCTTCGGCAGACAGAATGTTAACTGTTTTTATATTTTCCGGTTTTAGCATTCTCAGTTCTTCCTGTGAAATCTGTTTATTATCTAAGATAATTAAAGGGTTCGCAGCCGGTTTTGAAGAAAACGCTCCTACCCTGATCGGCTGAGGTTTATATTCCGTATTCGTCAGAGCCACTTTACCAATGTATCCTGTAATTGCATCTGTAATCTTTATTTCCTGAGGCTTGGTTTCCTGTGCATTGGCTGTTGTTATAAAACCTCCGGCAGCTAATAGTCCCAATGCCATTGTACTGGCTATTGAAAAATTAAGATTTTTCCCCAGCTGATCCTCCCGAAACCGTCCGCACAGATCTTCATCAGAATTAAAACGACTGATCAGTTCTTCATCTGAAAAAGCAGTAAAATCATGCACTGTTCTTGAACATACAGAACAAAATCTACCCTTTTCTTCGGGGGACATGCCGTCCCAGTTTTCGTGACACGGCTTTGGTATCGTAATTTTCATAGTCTCTTTTTCTATAAAGATGCTCGAATAATGAAAAGGGTTGGAAACTTTTAAATTATTTTGTTTAAAGCACAAAAGTTTTGAACACTTAAGCCTTTTTTAAGTTTCAAGCTTTGTGAATATGAAGTACAATTAAGTTATTTTAAAAAAACCTTTGCATCTTTGCGATTCTCCAACAAGAAATAGGCAAATTGGAAGCATGCAAAGACGCAAGGATTCTATCTACTATAAAAACAAAAACTCAGCGCAATGCTGAGTTTTTTTTATGGATTTCTAAGATGGATTTTCCGGTTTGGGGGTTCCTGTAGAAGAATTCTTTGCCGCCTTTAACAGTTCATTACTATCTGTGTAAAAAAGCTCCCAACCCGGGACATCTTTCATTATGGTAAGCAGACTGATATAGGATTTAAGATTCTTTTCCAGATTTTTGCGGATAGCGGAAGCACTGGACATAAGGCGGAGGCCTGCGTTCGCTTCTGCCTGTTCTGCAAATACAGATTCAAATTCCTCATGTTTTGTTTTCATTTCTTCAAAAGCTTCATCCAGCGAAAGGATTTTCATCTTCTGTTTATTTTCCGGAAGTTCCAGTGTTTCGATCAGCTTTTTCATCTGGGCAGTTTGGGAAGAATAGCTCAGACGATCAAGGTCTAATCCGAAAGTTTTAAACACCTGATAAAGTTCTTCTGCCACGTTATAATTGGCCATTAAAGTGAGTTTTCGATAGCCATTCAAAAAGGCTTTTATATTGCTATAAGCGAGATCCCTTTCATGATCCAGGGCTGCCACATCTTTTCCTTTTCCACTGTATATATGTTTCACGTACACCTTATCATATTCAGCATAGGAAGCTTCCAAAGTGGCAATAAGAGGATGATTAGTAATTACAGGATATTTTCCTGAATGGAAATTGGAAATAATTCTCTGAGCCAAAGTCGCAAGATCTTTAGTACTCAGTTTGGTGAGTGCAATGTTCATCGATTTATGTTTTTAATTAATTACTTAGAAATCAAATATATAAAAAAATCGTGAAGTGACAAACACCCTTAAAACAAATCTCCGGAGGGCTCGGGAGGTCTCCCACAACTTGCAGGAGACTTCCGGAGCGCTCCGGAAGTCACAAACACTATTGTTTTAAACCAACGGAGCGCTCGGGAGGTTTGTTTTACTAGTGAATGTGAGTTCCGGAGAGGTTGTGGAGGTTGCAAACAGGGTTGTTTTGAGATTGGAAATTTTTTTTGATTACATACGGTAAACCGTAATTGAAACTAAGTGAAATTCTACAAATTTGATAATTAATTAAAAAAGATACAACCATGAGTGATTTAGATAATTCTTTAATAAAAAGAAAGATTGAAAGCCAAAAATGTTCTAAACATAATGAGAAACCACAATTTATAAAAACCCAGAAAGAGTTTGAAATTAAAGCATGCTGTGAAGATTTCAGAACTATTTTATTTAAGAAATCCAAAAGCATTATTGCAGAAGAAACCAAAAAAATGATGAAAAATATTTAAAAAAATAATACCATTATGAAACCAATTTTTGTAGATATACATATTCATACTTCTGATGATCCAGATAATCTAAATTCAAATTACCCAGTTGAAACTTTAATAAGTAAAATTAAAGAATTTACTAATGATTCGGATTTTCTAATTTCTTTAACCGATCATAACACTATTAATGAGAACGCCTATTTGAAGGCTGTACAATTAGGAGTAAACATCATTTTAGGTGTTGAACTGCATATAAAAAATTATGAAGACTGTCCTGCTTATCATTGCCATATCTATTTTGATGTTAATGAAATAACGCAAAATACACTTGTTGATATTAATGCAAAATTAAATAAACTTTACCCTAAGAAGGTTGTCGAAAAATTGGATCCCACTATACCAACAATTCAACAAGTAATAAATGAGTTCGACAATTACGAATTTATTTTATTACCTCACGGAGGACAATCACATGCAACATTTGACACATCTATTCCAGAAGGGGTTAAATTTGATACAACTTTGGAAAAAAGCATTTACTACAATCAGTTTGATGGTTTTACTGCGAGAGGTAATCGAGGTTTAGAAAGAACACAAGAATACTTTATAAAACTTGGAATCAATGAATTCGTAAATTTAATAACCTGTAGTGATAATTATAATCCGACAGTATATCCCAATGGAAAAGATCAAAATCCCTATATACCAACTTGGATGCTGGCCTTGCCCACTTTTAATGGGTTACGATTATCATTATCCGAGTCCTCAAGATTAATTTATTCCGAAACTAAACCCGAATTTTGGTCAGAAAACATTGAAAGTATTTCGCTTAATAAGGCAAATATTGAAATTGATGTAAAATTTAAATCTGGTTTAAATGTTGTTATTGGTAGCTCATCAAGTGGTAAATCCTTACTTGTAGATTCAATATATAAAAATATAACTACAACAACAGCTGAATCTATATATTTAAGTCAATATGAAATAGATAAAGTAGTCATTAAAAACCCCTCCGGTATGACCCCTCATTTTTTATCTCAAAATTATATAATGAGCGTAGTAAATAATGTATCAGAAAATAAAATTGATGATATTGATATTATTAAAAATGTTTTTCCGGGTGATGACGAAGTAAAAGAGCAAATTACTAGAGGATTAGCAGAATTTAAAAAAGATGTCATTGCTTTAATAAAACAAGTACGGATAATTGATAAAGAAATTCAAAATTTTAACAACATACCAGTTATTTCAAGACTTATAATTAATGATAATTTACAATCAAATCCTTTTAAGAGTCTACAACCAAGTGATTTAGAAAAATCAAGATTAGAATTTTCTAAATCAAAATATGATAATTATAATTTAAGTTTGGATGAGGTAGAAGAATTCTTAAGCAGATATCCTTTTGTCAAGCATAATTTAGATCTTATAAAAGAGTTGAAATCAGAATTAGAATTGGCTTATAATAATTTTTTTAACGAAAGTTCAACAAGAAAAATTGTCGATAGTTACAAAAAAGAATTTGATGATTTGTTAAGAGAAAATAATTCTGAAGATCAAAGTAAAAAACTACATTTTGAAAAATTAATTGAAACATTAAAGATATATGTAAAAGCTTATAAAAGATTTAATGAAATACTATCTAAAATTTCCAGTTACAATCTAAATTTTGGATCTGAAGTTATTGAATCCATGGGGCATAAACTTTATATTGAAAATGATTTTAAACTTGACAAAGAAAAGTTTATTGAGATTGTAAATTACTATCTAAAAATCAAAATTGATAGATTCGAAAATATCACACCTAATTTATTATTTGAAACTAACCATAAAGGAAAAAACCCCAAGGTCCACGGATATGATGATTTCGAAAAGAAAATATATACCGATTTTGAAAATTTAAATAGAAAAAACTATAAAATTATAACACAAGAAGGTAAAGATTTTGATTCTTTAAGTCCAGGATGGAAAACATCTGTGATTTTAGATTTGATATTGGGTTATGAAGAAGATATTTCTCCTATAATAATTGATCAACCAGAAGATAATTTAGCAACTAATTATATTAATAAAGGACTTGTTAATGCAATTAAGAAAATTAAAGCAAAAAAGCAAGTTATTCTGGTTTCGCACAATGCAACTATTCCGATGCTTGCCGATGCTCAAAATATAATTCTATGTAGAAATATTGATAATAAAATTGTTATTACATCATGTGAGCTTGAAGGTAAAATCGGAGATAAATATGTTGTTGATTATATTGCTGAAATTACTGATGGTGGAAAATCCTCTATAAAGAAACGAGTAAAAAAGTATAATTTAAAAAAATATAATGAATCATGAAACTAGTATTTACAAAAGAGAGTAATAACGATATTAAAGTACAAATTCAAACAGGTACAGTCCTTACAGATTTTAGCTATATAGAAATGGTAAAACAATTGATAGAAAATAAAAAAATTGATGATGTTTATTCTGATAGTTTCGAAGAGGATGAAAAAGCCAAAATAATAAAGATGCTAGATGAGATTAGTAAAATTTTCACTGAAGAAGAAGGCTCTAATTCTAACTCAGAAAATGAGATTAATTAACTATAATCTTGTAAGCTATGATGTAAATAAAGATAAATTCTTTAAGAATAAAAACCTGCCTCACAGCCAGTTATGGTCGGAAGAAATTCCGGCCATATTTTTTGTGTTTATGTTTTGAATACTTTAGCAGGATCACCACCTGCAAAAAGGATTAGAATGGCAGTAATCATATCGCGAAGTTCCATAGTAATGCGTCTCTTTGCCGTTTTGTATCCTAAGTCGTTTGCTTTTTTGTAGATCAATAACAACATAGAAGCGATCATCGTCATATAGACCATCACTTCAATTCCGTTTTTATTAAGTGAAACAAGATGACTTAAATTGAGCTCTTGTTTCATAAACCTGAAGAACACCTCAATATCCCATCTTTTACTGTAATAATCCGATATTTCTTTGGCAGAAAGTTCAAATTCGTTGGTGATAAACCAGAACTCTTTGTCTGTCTTTTCGTTTTTTATGACCATCAGTCTAAAATGTGTTTCCACTTTTTCTTCCCGATGATGGATGTTTCCACGTTTGTTTTGGATGGGTTTTCCCGTGTAAAGTTTTACCTTACTGTCTTTAATAGCTTTCCAGCTATCCCATTCTACAGTACTTTCCGGTTTAAGAAAAGATTCGATCTCTTCAAATTTTCTGTTTTCTTTAGAGCGAACAATAAATTTTATATCTTTTTCTTCAAATTCTTTTATGGTTCTGGTGGATTGTAAGCCCCTGTCTATGATATAAATATTATCGTGGTGTTCTTCTTTTTTTACCTGCTTCAAAATAGCCTCAGCAAGAGCATTGTCTTCTGCCGAATACTTTTGCCCCGTAAAAATCTCTACTGCCGATGGTAGAACTCCATCAAAGGAAAAACTGAATTTCACCAATTTTTTACCGCTTTTCTGATCGATGCCTTCCTTAAGCTTATTGCAGGTATCGGCAACAATAGTACTGTCAACCCGGATTAAGTTATATTTTTCGATTTCGGTCCTGGGATAAAGTTCCGAAAATTTTCCGTACATCTGTTCATAAATTTCTTTGAAATAATTAGAATCGATTTTTGAAAGCCGCTCTGAAATCGAACTCCTGCGGACTTTTTCCTCTTCTCCCAAGCCAAATAATGCCTTAAATCCGCTGCTGTTAAAAGTATCTTCCAAAGTTCTCTGACTTAATTTTTCGTTATCGAAAATACAGAACAAAAGCAAGTAGAACATTTTTTTGCCATGCAGAACCTTACTGTAATAATCTACTTTAGTAGTAGCAGAAAGATGGCTTAAAAGGGCTTCGGGAATAAATTCTAAAACATTTTTAAGTGATATCTTGTGATCTTTAAAAACTGACATAAACAATTGATTATCAGTAGCAAAGATACAAAAAAACAAGCAATAAAACAAATTAATTAACTGATAATCAGTTAATTAAAACAATAATATTGAATGCCTAAAAACAAAAAGTCGGAAGAAAAATCTTCCGACCATCACTAGCCTCACAGCAGGTTTTTTATTGTTAAAAATATCATTATCCCTACGCCTTTGCAAGATGAAAATATCTTGGATCGGGATATTGAAATTCAAAATTTAACTCTGAAATTAGTTTTGCAGGAGATATGGTTCTTCCCTCATTGGTACGATCCCCTTCATAGGGTAAATCTTTCTGAGCATTGATAATCTCTTCTTTATTCGGATGCACAGGCGCTACTACATTATATACTTTGGATTGGGATTTATTCTCCAGCATTTTTTCAACTACTGCGCAAATATCCGCATAGTGAATATGGTTAACCAGGAGATCAAGATTGGAGATATTATAATTCTTTAAAAGTCTCTGATCGCCCATTAAGCCTGCCAATCTTAAAATATTAACCTGAGGAAACCTGTTTTTTATAATATGCTCACTGGGAACATCATCGGGAGAACGGTCATCTTCTGTAAATTCTTTGTCTATGTTAGGATACACCCCCGTAGAACTCATCATGAATACCTGTCCTTTATAATCGCCCAGAAATGTCAGCAGATTCTTAGCCCTGTCATACATGGGGATTTCACTTCCTCTAACTCCTGAAAAAGGAACCGTAATAATTACTGCATCCAACTGGGATGCTACTTTCCATACCGTCATTGTCTCGGAAATATCTTCGTCCGGAAAATCAACCAGCGTAGTATAATATCCCTTGGTTGATAAGTCTTTTACTTTAGAGTCGGTAGTGGTGGTTACGAAAATTTCATAGTGACCTGAGAGTTTTTCCGCAATATGACCGCCCAGCCAGCCACAACCTATAATTCCAATTTTTTTCATTCATAAATTTATCAATTTATTTGCTAAAACAAACTATAACCTAAGAATCTATTAGCACCTCTCCGTCTTTTAAAATAAAATATGCCTGTCCTATCTTCTCTGAAGTTTCCTTCAGGTCCTTATCATCAAATAACTGGGGCACATAGAACTTCTCATGAGCAAACAACCCATAGTGAATAGGAACCAGTTTTCCGGCATGTAATAAATGAGCGGCGGCAAAAGCTTCCTTCAGATTAAGAGAAGCCGGAACAGGGCTATATTCCAAACCAATGACCTCAAAGTTTACCACCACTCCGTTCACAGGTAAAAAAGCGTAATCAATATGCTGGTTTTCTTTTCCGATCTTCCAGAACTGATTGTGCCAGATGGTATCTCCTCCATGAAATATTTTGGTTTCCTGATCTTCCACAATCCATGAACTCTGGATCTCTCCTACTCCGTCCATTGCATACACAGGTTTGAATGTAATGTTGTTTTCGGTGAAAGTTTCATTAAGATTCAGAACAATCATTTCTACATTCTCTGCATATTTTCGCACGAAGTGTTCCAGCCCTGAGTACACGATCAGTTTTCCGTCTTTTTTCAGACATTTTTCAATGATGCTTTTGTCAAAGTGATCCAGATGCATATGGGTGAAAAGAATGTAATCTGCCTGTACCTCATCAGAAAATACGATTAGTTTTTCCAAAGCATCTCCTAAAACGGGTTTGTAATAGGAAAAGTCTTCTACAGCGTCTATCAGAATGGTTTTGTTTTGGGACGTAAGTTTGATACCTGCCCAGTTTAATTTTTGAATTTCCATATTTTCTTTTTTTAACAAAGGAAGAAACTTATGGAAGGCCAGTCAATAAACAAAAGATAATTAATGAGGGGTATAGGGTGATGGATATTAGATTTTAGATATCAGATCTTCTGTAGGGATAGTATATAAAAGACTGTACTATCAAGTCTTTATTCCGGGATTTTCAAATTGAAATTAAGAAATTCTCTTTCTTATTCTGCTTAGGGAAATCGGCGTTATTCCAATATAGGAAGCGAGATATTTTAGAGGAATATTCTGGATGTAATGGGGCCTGTTCTTCAAAAGGTATTCATAGAGATTCTGCGGGCTGTTTTTCAGCAACAGCATTTCTCTCTTCATGGCAGCATTTAGTTTCCTGCTCAGATAGTAATTCTGTACGAAACGGCATTCAGGATTGACGGCAAACATTTCTTTGACCTCATCCATGGTAATTTCCCATGCCAGCCCCTTATTAATAGACTCATAGATTCCCTCGGATCCATCCCCACCAACGGTGAAGATATCACCCGGAAAGTAAAATTCTGCACAGATCTGGGTGTCTGTATCTGAGGTATTATGAAGGTAATATTTACGGACAAGCCCATCTTCAAGAAGATAGGCTTTATGATCCGTAAATATATTTTTCTTTGAAAATTCAACTTTGATCAATTTTTCCCAGACAGGATCACTATCCTCTACATTCAGGTGTGAAAACAGTTTTTTATTAATCATTATCAATGCTGAATAGTTATCAGTTACAGTAAATTTTCATCTACAAAGTTAGGAAGGGTCACTTTCAGATTAGGTTCTGCTTCCATGGCTCTTTTAATAGCGAAAACAGCGCCTTCATTTCTGGCCCAGCTTCTTCTTGAGATTCCGTTATTAACGTCCCAGAAAAGCATAGACTTTAATCTTCTGTCAGCATCTTCAGTACCATCCAGCAGCATTCCGAAACCACCGTTGATCACTTCTCCCCAGCCTACTCCGCCTCCATTGTGAATGGAAACCCATGTAGCACCACGGAAACTGTCACCAATGACATTGTGAATGGCCATATCTGCTGTAAATCTTGATCCGTCATAGATATTGGAGGTTTCTCTGTAAGGAGAATCTGTTCCGGAAACATCATGATGGTCTCTACCCAATACTACGGGTCCGATTTCACCGTTTTTAATGGCATTGTTGAAAGCTTCGGCAATTTTCATTCTACCTTCAGCATCCGCGTAGAGAATTCTTGCCTGTGAACCAACAACCAGTTTATTTTCCTGTGCTCCTTTGATCCACTGAATATTGTCTTTCATCTGCTGCTGAATCTCTTCAGGAGAGTTTTTCACCATTTCTTCCAATACTGCGCAGGCAATATTGTCGGTTTTCTGTAAATCTTCCGGGTTTCCGCTGGAACATACCCAACGGAACGGCCCGAAGCCGTAATCAAAGCACATAGGCCCCATAATATCCTGAACGTAGCTAGGATACTTGAATTCTCTTCCCAATGTAGGATTTTCTGCCATTACATCTGCTCCCGCTCTGGATGCTTCCAGTAAAAAGGCATTTCCGTAATCGAAGAAATAAGTTCCTTTCTCTGTATGTTTATTGATGGCTGCAGCGTGTCTTCTTAAAGTTTCCTGAACTTTTTCTTTGAATAATTCAGGATTTTCAGCCATCATGATATTGGATTCTTCAAAACTCTGTCCGGCCGGATAGTATCCACCCGCCCATGGATTATGAAGTGAAGTCTGATCTGAACCGATATCAATTCTTAAATCGTCCTGATCAAATTTCTCCCAAACTTCTACTATATTTCCAAGGTAAGCCAGAGAAACGGTTTCTTTGTTTTCCTGAGCTTCTCTCACTCTTTTTACCAATGCGTCAAGGTCTTCATAGATCTCATTCACCCATTTCTGATCATGACGTATTTTTGTGATTTTCGGATTCACTTCCGCACATACGGTAACGCATCCTGCAATATTTCCTGCTTTTGGCTGAGCACCGCTCATTCCTCCTAATCCTGAGGTTACAAATAATCCTCCTTTCGGTTCTTTCTTAATTTTTCTGAAAGCATTTAAAACTGTAATCGTTGTGCCGTGTACAATTCCCTGCGGGCCAATATACATATAACTTCCTGCAGTCATCTGCCCATACTGGGTAACTCCTAATGCATTGAATTTCTCCCAGTCATCCGGTTTTGAATAATTCGGGATCATCATTCCATTGGTTACCACTACTCTTGGAGCCTCTTTATGAGATGGAAACAATCCCATCGGATGTCCTGAATACATGACCAGGGTCTGTTCATTGGTCATTTCAGACAGATACTTCATCGTCAGCAGGTACTGCGCCCAGTTAGAAAACACAGCTCCGTTTCCTCCGTACGTAATCAGTTCGTGAGGGTGCTGTGCCACTGCATAATCCAGGTTATTCTGAATCATCAGCATAATTGCTTTTGCCTGCTCAGATTTCCCGGGATAGTCTGTGATAGGTCTTGCCTTCATTTCATAATCCGGACGGAAACGATACATATAGATTCTTCCATAGTCCTCTAATTCCTGCTTAAATTCAGGAATCAGTTCTGCATGAAACTGAGGTTCGAAATAACGTAAAGCATTCTTCAATGCCAGTTTTTTCTCTTCTTCTCCTAAAATTTCTTTACGCTTCGGAGCATGGTTGATATTGGTCTCGTATGGTTTAGGCTGTGGCAGCTGGCCGGGTATCCCCTGTTGTATCTGTTCTTGAAATGTCATATTGCTATTGAAAGTTCTATGTTTAAACAATGTTTGAAGTTTTAAAGATATTCAAATTATAAAATATCTGCAACAAAACGGGAGAAAAGCTGGAGAAGCGAAAAAGTTCAGGACTTTAAAGGCAAACAAACAGTCTTTATCGGATTTAATTGGCGACATCATTATTCTCGATCTTGCGTCTTGTACTTTTGATTTCTTCTTTTAATTTTCCGAATTTATAAGTAACATTTACTCCGAATGATCTGTAATAGTCTTTCATATAGCTGTTCTGATAGAAATTGGCACCTGCAGTTTCTGTTATTATAGTCCTGAATTTACTAAAAGGATTATTGATATAGCCCGAAATAGAAAATTGATTATTCAACAGGCTTTTACTGACTCTGAAAGATGTTCCTGTAAACGCATTGGTGTTATTTTGTAATCCTGCCGGCATTTTGCTGTTAATTTCCAGATTAGAATTGACTGACCAGCTGTTCTCAAGCTGATAGTTGGCTGACAGGTAGATATAATAGGTGAAAAGATTATTCTTTACTTCAATACCCTCTGCTTTTCCAGTGATCAGGAAAACGGCAGAATTTCCGTTAATTCCTAAGGTCAGTTTCTTTGTCACCGGATAATTCAGATTATAATCCAGTCCGAATCTGCTTACTTTGCTTGAATTTTCATAGGTTGTTTTGGTAATATGGGTTGCGGGGTCATAAGTTGAAACCTTCAGGTCAATTTTGTTGGAAAAAGAATAGCCAAGCCCAATATTGAAATTCACTTTACTATTGTATGAATAATTCGTCATTATATCATTGTTGATAACAGCCTTCAAATAAGGATTCCCGCTGATTTCAAAGTAAGGATTTGCAGTATTCACGAAAGGATTCAGCCGATTGATGCCCGGTCTCTTTATCCGCTGCGAAAACCCGAAATTAATACTGTGATGTTCTTTCCAGTTTTTATTAATGGAAACATTCGGAATGAGGTTAAAATAATCCTGATTCACAGCGGTGTTGGTTGAAGTAAAATCAGCTTTATTGGTGGTATTCTCCAATCGTAACCCTGTCTGAAAATTCCAGCCAAGCAAAGTATATCTTGCTGAAAGATAAGCTCCGTAGATATTCTGGTGATTCAGATATTCATCGGAGTTATTCAAATTTTCCGGTACTGAAGCGTATTCACTTCTATTTTTTCGGAAAATCGCTTTAAGCCCTGTTTCTAAAAAGATTTTATTAATATTTTTCACAAAATCAATCTGAAAAGTCTGTTCATTGTTTTCATTCTGATTGTTCTGGGTAGTTTGATTCTGAGTATTAACCTTATCATTAAAAATAGCTGAAGAGCTTTCAAAATGATTATTGTTATCACTCAGTCTGTAAGAAAATGTAAGCAGCTGGCTTTTATTCTTTTTGAATCCCATCTGATAATTGGCAGAAACTTCGAATCCTCTGTCATTATTTTTTGAATGGATGTCTGAAAAGCTTTTCTCCCAAGGTATATCCTGTCCGTAGAAATAAGAATCCAATTGATTTTCAGTTCTGCTCCCTGAAACATTTCCTGCAAGCTGTATGCTCAGCAATTTTAAACTGTCAATTTCATAGCTGACAATGGTGCCCAAATATCCTCCTTTTCCTTTTTCTTTTATCTTTCCATTTTGCAGAAGATTGTCTGAACTGGTCTGCTGTTTATTCTGATTTTCTGTTTCCGGACTGTTTCTCAGAAATGCTCCACCGTAAGCAGAAATTCCAATTTTATTCTGCTTCAGATTCAGGGAAAAACCAAGATTCTGTTCCTGCTTTGGAAATCTGGCTCCGATATTTACAGAGGCATTATAGCCATCTCTCATCTTTTTAGTGGTAATAATATTAATGATACCGGCAACTCCCTCTGCTTCATATTTTGAGGATGGATTGGTAATAATTTCTATGCTTTGTATTGTATTCGCAGGGATGTTTCTGAGAATGTCTTTTGCATTGTTATTAAGAAGCTGCGTTTCTTTCCCGTTCATCAGTATTTTAAAATTTCCTGTTCCTTTAAAAAGTATATTTTCATTGCTGTCAACGGACAGATAGGGCATTTTCTTCATCATTTCAAGGAGATTTTTAGAATTGCTCTCAGGATCAGACTGGATGTTATAGACCAATCCATCGATCTTGGATTTTATAAGTCCTTTTTTCCAATTGATGGTAACTTCCTTAATGTTTGTTTCCTGTTGTGAAGAAACCGAATCTTTCTGTACTTCCTGCGCTTTTAAATGACCAAGGAAGAAAAGGAAAACGAATACTGAAATGATATATTTTCTCATAATTATTGTTTTTAAAAAAAGACATAAGAATTCTAAGGACCGTATTATTCTGTCCCTAAAAATGATGGAATTTACTATTGATTGTTACAATTCTCCGTTTGTTTACTAAGCCTGACAATCCTTACCGGTAAGGGTTTCGCTTCAGAGTAGCCGAAGTATTATATAGTTTACTGAATATCGAATGATAAGCTGCCTGTGACCTTCCTGAAGTTATTTCTTTTTATTTTTCATCAGAAAATAATAGGTCAGAAAACCTAATGATACAAAGACAGTAACTACCCCGTAAGGGAGCGGAGAGTTTTCATTATACGGAAGAAACTCCAGAACGATGAGCCCTATTCCTCCAAACATTAAAATGATTCCCCATTTCAGCATTTCAGACCCAAGGCCGGTAAGGTTGTTTAGAATAAGGAACATTTTTTCATCAATATGTTCTTTGTTCAGAATTTTCTTTTTCAGGTCGTAATTCGTCATTACTACTATAATAACAGAGATTGCAATAAGGATGGCAATGATTACTATAAAAGGTGCAAGGTGCTTCATTTTAGATGATTTTACCAATAGACAAAAAAATACGGCATGGGTTACAAAATTTTAAACAAATTAAAAAATTGTAACTGAATTAAAAAAATACTGTCTAATAGGATATGTTCGATGAAGAAAAAATCATTAATGATATACTAAAAGGCAACCTGAATACTTTTCAATTGGTTGTAAAACAGTATCAGAACCTGGTTTATTCTATTTTGAACAGAATGCTGGCCAACAATGAAGACATTGAAGATATTGGTCAGGAAGTTTTTATAAAGGTGTATGAAAACCTAAAAAAATTTAAAAAAGAGTCAAAACTCTCTACCTGGATTGCCAGAATTGCATATAATGTAACCATCAATCATCTGAAAAAAGAAAACAGGAATCATTTTGATGATATTGATGATCGTTTTGAATTTCATTCTACACCGGAAAACCCTGAAACAAAGCTTATCGGAAAAGAGCTTACTGATTATCTGAATCATCTGATTTCCGAACTGCCTCTACAATATCGAACCGTGATAACGCTTTATCATTGGGATGAGTTTAGTGTTCAGGAAATCTCTGAGATTACAAAATTTCCGGAAGGAACCGTGAAAGGCTATCTGTTCCGGGCACGAAAATTATTAAAAGAAAAATTACAAAAAGATGGATACCAATAGAAAGAAAATAGTGGACGATCTTAAGGAATATCAGGATATTTCTGAAAATGATATGAACGCCTATGAATTACTCTACACTCGTCTCGAGGAAAAAAACACCGATGGTTTTTCTTTAGGATTTTCAAAAAATATCATTCAAAAAATTGAAGCTAAACAACAACGCAGGTTTAATATAAAAATCTATTGTCTGGCTTCAATCTTAATACTGATAGGTATTCCATTTTTTATAGGTTTTATGGATCAGGAGTTTTTCACGCTGTTGTTATCAACTTTTCTGAAGTATAAATTACTGGTTGTAATGGTATTAGCAGGTGTGATCCTTATTCACTTCAGCGATCAATTGATATCAAAAAACAAAATTGACTGAATTCCGAAATAACGTAAGGCATTCTTCAATGCTAGCTTTTCATTAATTGTCTATATTTGAAAAATAACTTGCATTCCGCTCTTCTGGAGGGGTGGAATGTTGTTCTTACTCATCTATCGGTGTTTAGGGAATAAAAAAACCTTACTGAAATTCAGTAAGGAATGTATGTAAGCTTGTAGGATTTACGTTAAAACATCATCATTTTCTTCTTCATGGTCATCATCATTATCACTTAGGCTCCAATAATTGTTTTCTTCGTCTTCGGAGCCAATATCTTCCATTTCATCGTCGTCATCTGCTCCCGGAATATCCAATCCTTTATCAATTTTGTCATCTTCAAGATCTTCATCTAAAATAGGATTACCATCTCCGTCCAGCGAAATATGTTTTTCTTTCTTAAATATATCTTCGCTGGGACTGTACTCCATTTCTTCTAACTTCTTGTTTTGCTCGTTGGTATTATTTTCTGGTGCCATACTTTTAAGTTTTTTGGTTGATATAGATAGAACAAAAATAATTCCAAGTTATGATGAATGGCGAGAATAAACTTCAGGATTAGTGCAATGCGGCATTTTTTCGCCTTTTGAGAAAGCGATTATATTTCCGGCTGCCAGTTTTGCCATTCCGTTTCGGGCTTCAATAGTAGCGGACCCAATATGCGGAAGCACGCATACGCTTGAAAGTTCTAAGATAGGATCATCCGGAGATATAGGTTCCGGATTGGTAACATCCAAACCTGCACCCCAAATTTTCTTATCAAGCAATGCCCTGTAAAGATCTTTTTGATTATGGAATCCGCCTCTTGCAGTATTGATAAAAATCGCATCAGGTTTCATCTTTTCAAATACCGAATAATTAAACAGTTCTTTATGCTCAGGAGTAAAATTGGCATGCACACTCAAAACATCTGCGTTTTCTATCAGCTCATCAAAGGAAACATATTTTGCGCCCAATTCTTTTTCGGCTTCTTCGTTATGGTTTCGGTTATGGTAAATAATATTCATATCAAAAGCCTTTTTTGCTTTTTCAGCCATCTCAAAACCTATTCTTCCCAGCCCAAAAATACCCAGCGTTTTTCCGTAAAGCTCCTGTCCTAGGGCATGTAAAGGATCAAAATCATTCCAGTTTCCTTCTTTCACTTTCTGAAAATTATAGCTTGCTCTTCTGGCAACAGACTGCATCAAAAGAAAGGCTATGTCAGAAGTTGCCCTGCTCAAAACATCCGGTGTGTTTCCTACCGGAATATTTCTGTGGATGGCTTCTTTTATATCAACGTGGTCAAACCCTACGGAATATAGAGCAATAGCTTTAATATTGGGGCAAGCATCAAAAAATTCTTATCGTATTTAAAATCTCCGCCTACACTTAAGATGGTATCTGTATTTTTACAATATTCTATCCATTCTTCATAGGAGAGATTTTCATTTTCCGGAAGTATTACCTGCAGGCCTGCTTTTTTCAGCATTTCGATTCCGATTTCCGGAATTCTTTTGTTTACAAAAACTTTCATTGTCGTCTGTTAATGATTGGTGAATAAAAAACCTCACTCGCAAAAAGTAAGGTTATGTAACTTTAATATTAAAAATATTTCTTTTCATCCGAATGTTTTGTTCTGGATATCATCATGTTGATTGATAAAAATTGAATAGTGAGTTTTACCTGAATCCAATTTCCGTTCCGAAATAGGTTAAAATATTTTAAATTTTGGATAAAGCCAAGGGAATCTTATCTTTTATTAAAAACGGAGTAAAGTTCGTTTCTATTAAGAAGATAACTGCTATTGAAGAACTGGTGTTTGAGACCAGTACTGCTGCCAATTCCGGTAATTTATTTTAAAATTCAATCAAAAGTAATGGTACTACTGATTGGTGCTTCCCAACATCGGAACAAATTTGTAAGCTCCAAATTCTTCTTTTTCAAATTCTGTAGGGCCTATTTTGGTAAATCTGTACAAAACCTGTTCATCTGTAGGTCCCAGTGGAATAACCATTATTCCTCCAATATTCAGCTGTTTCAAGAGTTCTGTAGGTAAAGTGGATGCACCACAGGTAACGATAATTTTATCAAAAGGAGCAAAAGTAGGAAGCCCTGCAAAGCCATCTCCAAAACTCTGAAATTTTGGACTGAGATGGATCTCTCTGAGTTTCTTTTTTGAAAAGTCAAACAGATCTTTTTGCCTCTCAACGGTATACACCAAAGCTTTCATCGCCACCAAAACGGCAGTCTGATATCCACATCCTGTGCCTATTTCCAGTACTTTCTCGCCGGCTTTTACCTGGAGCAGTTCAGATTGTTCTGCTACTGTTGATGGGTGTGAAATAGTCTGATGCGCCAGAATGGGGAAAGCCCGGTCTTCATAAGCGAAATCTTCAAAAATACTTTCTATAAAAAGGTGTCTCGGAATTTCATTCATTGCCGAAAGTACCTTTTCATCTGAAATCCCGATTCTATAGCGGAGATATTCTACTAAATTCTTTCTTTTTCCTTTATGTACAAACGAATCCTGCATAGGACAAAAGTAAGAAATTAGATTTTAGATTCCAGAGATTGAGGGAAAGAATTATCCACAAAAACTACTTCTGCAATCTAACTTCTTTCTTATCTTTACAAAAATTTAATACAGCTATGTTAAAAGCAGGTTTGGTAGGTGCCGGACATTTAGGAAAAATACATTTAAAACTTCTTAATCAGTCAGATAGATACGAATTTGTAGGTTTCCATGATAAGGATGTTGAAAACGGAAAGAAATTAGAAGCCGAATTCGGATATAAATATTTTGAAAACTTTGATGAATTGCTTGGGCAGATCGACATGCTAGATATTGTCACTCCTACTATTTATCATTACGATTATGCGTTGAAGGCTATCGATAAGGGACTTCATTTCTTTATTGAAAAACCGGTTACTCAAACTCTGGAACAGGCGGAAGAAATTTTGCATTTATGCCAGCAAAACGGTATTAAAGCACAGGTTGGACACGTAGAAAGATATAATCCGGCTTTTATTGCGACTAAGGAATATATCAAGAATCCGATGTTTATTGAAATCCACAGACTTGCAGAGTTCAATCCGAGAGGTACTGACGTTTCTGTTGTTTTGGATCTTATGATCCATGATCTGGATATTTTATTAAGTATCGCGAAATCTAAAGTGAAAAATATTCATGCAAGTGGTGTATGCGTGGTGAGTAAGACTCCTGATATTGCCAATGCCAGAATAGAGTTTGAAAACGGATGTGTTGCCAATCTTACCACTTCAAGAATATCTATGAAAGCGATGAGAAAAAGCAGATTCTTCCAGAAAGATGCTTACGTTTCTGTTGATTTTCTTGAGAAAAAAGCAGAGGTTATCAAGATGAAAGATGCACCTGAGAACCCTACTCCATTTGATATGATTATTGAAAATGCTGAGGGAGAAAAGAATCAAATCTTGTTTGAATACCCTAATATTCAGCCTAATAATGCAATTTTAGACGAATTAAACTCTTTTGCTGATGCTATTACAGGCGATAAAAATGTAGAAGTTTCTCTTGAAGACGGAACTGAAGCTCTGAAAGTGGCCTTAGAGATTATGAAACTTATAAGTTAATATGACCATAAAGTCTGCTTTATTTTCTTTAGCAGCACTCACAATGCTATCTTGTAATCAGAAAAAAAATGGTTACGAGATAGATTGTGAGTATGAAAAAAAACAGGCTCAAAATGACTTCAACTATAAAAAATATACATGGACCATCTTCTCTGGGCAGGGCGGTTACATTCTGGGTAGAGAGGAATTCATCATACTGCTAAACCAAAATCATATAGAAACGATAGACATCCCGTTGTCCTGTATGAGATACGCTAATGATAGGTATGAAAACTGTCGTGAGATTGAGATGAACCGCCTTATCCGGCAAAAGTTTGGCAAGGGCTTTATTGACTCTTTGAAATACCTTGCTAACAAGAGGTTTATAGAAAATCATCCGGACGAAGTATTTTCTTATCAGGAATGTGATGATATATCCCGCTACCCAAATTCTACAGCAGATAATCAGTTCAAGAAAATCAGCCAGGATTACTTTATAAAATATCCTTCTCCTTCGAAGTACATCAAAAAGAATAAAGATGAACATTCTTCTTATACTTCCGCTTCTTTTGTTCTTACCAAAAACGGAAAAATTAAAGAATTAACAATAGATAGTGAATTTCAAAACAAAAAAAACAATATATTTGAAAAACAATTCAATACACAATTGGAAAATTTTGTTTTACAGACCGAATGGATACCTGGCAAAATAAATGGTCTCAATGTAGATTCATATTATGATGTCAGCATTCATTATGATTAATTTCTAATTATTTCCCTTCTATTTTAAACCATTGAAATACTATGAAAAGAACAATCCTATTATCCGCTTTATTATTGTCTCAATTTGGGACATCACAATTATTAAAAACCTCCGGACAAAAAATCGTTAACGATAAAGGTGAAAATATTCAGTTGAGAGGCCTTGGTCTTGGCGGCTGGATGCTTCAGGAGGGCTATATGCTAAAAACAGCTGATTTTGCAGGACCTCAGTATAAAATCAAGGAAAAAATAACTGACCTGATTGGAGAAGAGGGAATGAATGAATTCTATAAAGCCTATCTGAAAAACGGAATTACAAAACAGGACATCGATTTTCTTGCAAAAGCGGGCTTCAATTCTATCAGGCTTCCGATGCATTATAATCTGTACACTCTTCCTATTGAAAAAGAACCTGTAAAAGGTAAAGACACATGGCTGGACGAGGGGTTTAAAATGACTGATGACCTGCTTCAATGGTGTGCAGATAATAAAATCTATCTGATACTGGATCTGCATGCAGCTCCGGGCGGTCAGGGAAACGATGCTAACATTTCGGACAATGATAAATCCAAACCATCACTTTGGGATAGTGAAGAGAACCAGAGAAAAACGATAGCACTCTGGAAAAAACTGGCAGAACGTTACAAAAACAGTCCGTGGATTGGAGGTTATGACCTGATCAACGAACCTAATATTAACTTCACAGGGAAGAATCCAAACGGAACTGATGAAATGTCCAATGCTCCTCTCTGGAAGCTTCAGAAAGATATTACAGCGGCCATTCGGGAAGTGGATAAGAAACACATTATTTTCATAGAAGGAAATGCCTGGGGAAATAATTATAACGGTTTACCGGCTATCTGGGATCATAATATGGCATTCAGTTTTCATAAATACTGGAATTATAATGACGATTCTACCCTGAAGTCTGTACTGGATCTAAGAGAAAAACACAATATACCGATTTGGCTTGGAGAAACCGGTGAAAATTCCAATGTCTGGTTCACTGAGCTGATCCAGCTATTGGATAAGCATAATATCGGCTATGCATTCTGGCCGATGAAAAAGATAGATAACATCGCAGGGATTGCGAATGTAAAAATAACCCCAGAATATGAGAAGCTGCTGGATTACTGGAAAAATGGCGGTGAGAAACCTTCGAAGGAATATGCAAGGAAGGCTTTGATGAAGATTGCAGACCATTATAAGCTTAATAACACGGAAATTAAAACCGATGTTATTGATGCCATGTTCAGACAGGTTACAGATGCCTCTACAAAGCCATTCAGAAATCATCAGGTTCCCGGAAGAGTATTTGCTTCGGAATATGACCTGGGAAGAATAGGTGCTGCCTATGAGGATAAAGACTTCATCAATCTCTGGGTAAGTGACCCGGCTAAAAGGTCAGAATGGAACTCCGGCCAGCAGATGAGAAATGATGGTGTAGACCTTTATAAATGTAATGACAAGGTA
This sequence comes from Chryseobacterium sp. MEBOG06, assembly GCF_021869765.1. Classification (NCBI taxonomy): domain Bacteria; kingdom Pseudomonadati; phylum Bacteroidota; class Flavobacteriia; order Flavobacteriales; family Weeksellaceae; genus Chryseobacterium; species Chryseobacterium sp. MEBOG06. Next base: position 3,142,928 of record NZ_CP084580.1, read on the forward strand.
ACTAATCATTATTATGTAGGCAAGACAGAATCCGGAGAATGGCTTCAATATACTGTCAACTCCAAAGCAGCCCAAAATTATACATTTGATATCAGATATGCTGCTGATAAGGATTCAAAAATAAGAATTGAAAAACCTTCAGGAGAATCATTAGCCTCTGTATTGCTGCCTTCCGGCGGAGGAAAAGAAAACTGGAAAACGTTTTCTGTAAAAAATATTCCTCTTCAGAAAGGAGAAAATAAAATCAGGATATTCTTTGAAAATGACGGGGTCAACCTGAATTATTTTGAAGTAAAGTAATAATAATTATCTTAAATTACAGTTCTCTTTCGAAGACCGGAAGAGAACTTTTTAATTTTAATATTATGAAAAAAACAGCACTTCTTTTTCTTCTGATCTCTGCATTCTCATTTGCTCAGACTTCGCTTTTGGAACAGAAAATAAATTCAATTCTTAAAAACAAAAAAGCAACAGTAGGCGTTTCTGTCCTGGGTTTTGAAAATGGTTTTAAATATGATCAAAATGCAGATAAAAAACTCCCGATGCAAAGTGTATTTAAATTTCACATTGCCGTTGCAGTTTTGAATGCTGTAGATCAGGGAAAACTATCTCTGGATCAGAAAATCAAATTGGATGAATCAAACTTGCTTGAGAACACATGGTCGCCACTTCATGATCAATATGCAGGAAAAAATGTTGAAATCCCATTAAGTGAGGTGATTGAATATACTGTTGCCCTAAGTGATAATAATGGTTGTGATATTCTTCTCAAGCTATTGGGTGGAACGCAGACTGTGCAGAAGTTTATGGATTCCAAGGGGATAAAAGGTTTTAAGATCAAATATAATGAAGAGGCTATGCATAAAGCCTGGAATGCTCAGTATGAAAACTATAGTACTACAAAATCAGCGGTTGATGTTCTTAAAAAATTCTATGACGGAAAATTATTATCTAGGAAATCTACAGATTATCTGATGAAAGTAATGTGGTCTACGTCAACGGGATTGAATAAAATGGTAGAACAACTTCCCAAAAACACTCCGGTGGCAAGAAAAACAGGATCTTCAGGCAAAAATAAGGAAGGTATAACCGGTGCAGAAAATGAAATTGCAATTGTTACTTTACCCAATGGAAAACATTACGCAATTGCTGTATTTGTAAGTAATTCTTCAGAATCTGAAACTGTAAACTGCAAAATAATTTCTGATATCTCCAGGACGGTATGGGAATATTTTAATAAGTAAAATATTAACCTTAATTTTAGCGCCTAGAATTGAGTCCATCATTTATGAAAAAAATAATAACGGCTGCTGCTGTGTTTTGTTTTGCACTTGTCTTTTCTCAGAAGAATCAAAACTATTTAGAGATCGGCTATGCAAGCATATGTTGTGGTCCGCCATCTGACCAGCCTGTCATGAGTTACCTGAAAGAGTTTAAGAAAAAAAACCAGATCAAGAGTCTGGAAATCCTGAAACAGAGCGGTTTAGGCAGAGAGGGTGAATTTGCTTTATATATAGGCACGGATTATCTTACAAAAAATCAAAAAAACCGTCTTATACGCGGGCTTATGGCTACTGTTTCAAACCAGAACCAAAATCAGAGCAACAACAAAAAGCAAAGCAATAAGGGGAATGTCAATTTTGATTCGGCTACTGTTGTCAATCAATCTGATCTCATGAATGCAAAAAATTTAACTATCTATAAAAAATAAAAGAAAAATGATCAAAAACATTGTAGTTATCGGAGCGGGAACTATGGGGAACGGTATTGCCCATACTTTCGCACAAAGCGGTTTTAAAGTAAATCTTGTAGATGTATCTCAGGACGCTTTAGATAAGGGTTTAAAAACCATCACTACCAATCTTGACAGAATCATTGCGAAAGGAAATCTTACGGAGGAGCAGAAAGCTGAAACTTTAGGAAACATCACTACTTTTACAGCACTTACTGATGCTGTAGGGTCTGCTGATCTTGTTGTAGAGGCGGCTACTGAAAATCTTGATCTTAAATTAAAGATCTTCGGGCAAATGGATGAACTGGCACCTGCAGATTGTATTCTTGCTACCAATACCTCTTCTATTTCTATCACTAAAATCGCTGCTGCAACAAAAAGAGCAGATAAAGTAATCGGAATGCACTTTATGAACCCTGTTCCTATCATGAAGCTTGTTGAAATCATCAAAGGATATTCTACTTCTAAAGAAACTTTTGCTTCGATCTATGAAATGAGCAAAACATTAGGTAAAGTTCCGGTAGAGGTTAATGATTATCCTGGTTTTGTGGCCAACAGAATCTTAATGCCAATGATCAATGAGTCTATTGAAACACTTTATAACGGAGTAGCGGGTGTAGAGGAAATTGATACGGTAATGAAATTAGGTATGGCTCATCCGATGGGACCGCTTCAGTTAGCAGATTTTATTGGCCTTGATGTATGTCTTGCCATCCTGAATGTAATGTATGACGGTTTCAAAAATCCTAAATATGCTCCGAATCCATTACTTGTAAATATGGTAATGGCTGGAAAACTGGGTGTTAAATCTGGTGAAGGCTTCTATGATTATTCAGAAAGCAAAAAAGCTGAAAAAGTTTCAAAAATGTTTTTGAAGTAATTTTAAATCAATAATTTTATTTATCTTTGAGAAAGTTAAAACATTAAAAAAATGAAATTACCAAAGTTTTTATTAGCAGATAATTCGGAGTTTCCAGAAGATCTATTCGTAGTTCATACAGAATATCCAAGATTTATCCTAAACGTTGAGGAAGAAGAAGTTGAGTGGTTAGATGATCTTGAAGGTGATGATGAAGAAACGATGGCAGACGAAGCTACGAAAGTAGTAGAAGCAGCATTCAAATGGTGCGACGAGGAGTTGGCTAAGTACGACGAGGAAGAGGAAGATTAATAATTACACTCTAAACATAAAAAAGGAACTCAATTGAGTTCCTTTTGTTTTTTATTCTGATTTATTGAATTTCAATAATAAAAGATTGTCTTTATATAACTCTAAGGTATTTCCGGTAATCACATATTTGTTTGCTTTTCCCATCATATCCATAAAATTCTGCTCTACTCCGATGTTATTACACATCATTTTTGTAGACCCCATCTGACCTGCAGAAAAACCTCCTGTGGAAGGATCTATTGATGCTGTTCCAAAATAGTTATTGCATCCTGCATTTCCTGTGATCTTTTCCCCTTCAATATTTAATGTTGGAATTTTCCCTTTTACATTGTCAGCCAATGTCCATTTTGTATTTACAAGAGCTGGCTGTGCTTTTCCTACCTTAGATGCAGACGGGCTGCTCATAGTTCCACATGAAGCCAATACTGCTGCTGTACATATACTTAAAAAAAGATTTTTCATTTTTTTCTTTTTGAATTAACCCAAATTTACGGAAATTATATTATTTAAACGGTCTGGAAAGAATTTTATTATCCTTTAACATCTGGTATTTATACTTTATTTTAAATACTATTATTCAATAGTAACATCCCTTTAGCCAACCTCTTTAAAAACAAAAAACGGACTCAAAAGAGTCCGTTTACTATGATAATAAATATTTGTTTACAATTAAGATCTCAATTCGGCATTGAATTCTTTCTGGAAAGACTTGATAAGGGAATCCATTACTTCGGTAATCTCTTTTTCTTCTAACGTCTTTTCTTCGTTTAACAGCTCAAAACTCATTGCATAAGACTTTTTGCCTTCAGGAAGATTCTTACCTTCATATACATCGAATAAATTGATGCTCTTAATGAATGGGGATTTGTTCTTTTTCGCAGTCTGATACAATTCCTGATAATTGATATTTTTGTCAATCAATAAAGCTAAATCTCTTCTGATTTTATTGAATTTCGGGATATCTCTGAATTTCAATTCATTTTTAGAACGGAGTTCCTGAGCATATTCCAGTTCTATCTCAGCATAGAAACAGTCCTGATCAATATCAAAGTCTTTCAATAGTGAAGAAGCTACTTTTCCGATTCTTACTAAAGCTTTTCCATCTGCTTCGTATACCAAAGCATCTGAAAATCTCTCATCAGATAAAGCCACTTCTTTATAATCTACAGCAAGTCTTTCCAATAAAACTTTTACATAAGCTTTAAGGTTGTAGAAACTTACAGCAGATTTTGGCTGAAGCCAGTTTTCAGCAACATCTCTTCCTGATACCAAAACAGCAAGCTGCTTTCTTTCTTCATATTTATCTTTTTTATGATAAATTTTCCCGAATTCAAAGAACTTGATATCCTGATTTTTTCTATTGATATTATATACCGTATTCTGAAGAAGTCCTTCTAATAAAGACTTTCTCATGAATGCCAAATCTCCGCTCAAAGGGTTTAACAGTTTTACAGCATCTGTTTCATCTTTTACAGAAGTTAATGAATTGTTCATTACTTCGTTGAAACCAAGACCTTGTAAAGCTCTTGCCCAGCTGTTTTCCAGTTCATCCTGATCGTTTGCGCTCAGTTTAACCGGTGTAAATGAGAATTTTTGAGGAGCATCTATTTTGTTATAGCCATAGATTCTTAAAATCTCTTCAATGACATCAATTTCTCTTGTTACATCTGCTCTGTAAGCAGGAACAGAGATTTCAAAACCATTAGGAATTTCATTTAAAACCTGAATTTCCAGTGCTTTTAAGATTTCTTTTACTTTTTCTCTGTGGATCTTTGTTCCTAAAATCTGCTCGATTTTTGAAAATCTGATAATCACATAGTTATCTTCAATTTTCTTAGGATATTCTTCCAGCAACTCTCCTATCAGTTTCCCTTCAGCAATTTCCTGAATCATTTTGATAGCATGAGTGATCGCTGTTCTTGTAAGATTCGGGTCAACTCCTCTTTCAAATCTGAAAGATGCGTCTGTATTCAGAGCGTGGGCTTTTGCTCCTTTTCTTACTGCAATAGGGTTAAAATATGCGCTTTCCAGAAATACTGTTTTTGTAGTTTCAGATACTCCTGAGTTTTCACCTCCAAAAACTCCTGCAATACACATTGGATTATTTTTACCATCTTTGATCATGATTTCAGAACCGTTCAGAGTTCTTTCCACACCATCCAGGGTTGTAAATTTCGTTCCAGGGTTTACTGTTCCGACTTTTACTTTTTTATCTGCAATTTTATCTGCATCAAATGCATGAAGAGGCTGTCCATATCCGTGAAGGATATAGTTGGTAATATCTACAACATTATTGATAGGGCTTAGTCCGATTGCTTTCAATCTGTCTTTCAGCCAGCTTGGAGATTCTGCAATTTTTACATTCTCAATGACAGCACCAATGTATCTTGGGCACAATTCTGCATCTTCAATTTCCAGTTTAAAATCGTGAGAACCTTCGTTATTTAAAACTTCAGATGCTACTTTATTAAACTGAGACTTCAGTTGATTGGTAGAAAGATAGGCATGCAAGTCTCTGGCAACCCCATAGTGAGACATTGCGTCTGTTCTGTTGGGTGTTAATCCAATTTCAAAAACCTCATCATTGGTAAGTTCAAAATAATCTGCAAAGTTCTTCCCTACTTCATATTTGCTTTCATCTAAAACCATGATTCCTCCATGATCTTCGCTAAGGCCAAGTTCATCTTCAGCGCAAATCATTCCCTGAGAGACCTCACTTCTGATTTTTGCTTCTTTAATTTCAAAAAAGTTTCCTGTTTTGTCATAGATTTTGGTTCCGACAACGGCTACAGGAACCGTCTGCCCCGCTTCTACATTAGGAGCTCCGCAAACAATGTTTAACACTTTTCCGTTTCCTATGTCTACTGTTGTCTTCTTCAGTTTATCAGCATTAGGATGTTTTTCGCAAGTTAAAACCTTACCTACAACAATTCCTTCCAGACTGCCTCTTACACTTTCAAATTTATCTATCCCTTCAACTTCAAGACCTATGTCTGTAAGGAATTCACCGATTCTTTCAGTTTTCAATTCCGTTTTTACAAAGTCCTTCAGCCAGTTGTTTGATATTTTCATTTGTTTATCTATCTACTTTTTTAGTTGGTCAGAGGAAACCGAGGGTTTCTTCTGCTTTATTTTGAAACTTTTACTTGAAATTCCACGCCTTTATTCGGTATGATTTTTCGAGCTACAAATGTCGTGTTTTTTTGATAAATAGAGAAATTTCGAAACGATTTTAAGATAATTAATTTTCATTAACAGCTCTCTTCTGAAATTGATAAAACTTTCAACTGCTTCTCATCAGTTAGTTTAAAAATAAATTTAAGAAAGCTAAGATTATAATAGATTCTGGCTATGAGTATATTCACCATCTGGTCTGACTATTTTCTTCAGACTGTCAGAAAACAGTACCAAGCCTCCAGCCGTCATAATGAGATCCTTCAAAACAAGCCTTCCAGCACCTGACAGATAAGGAAATCCATATTGAGGTGAAGGATAGTCTCCGCCAAGTTCAGGAACATATACTTCCGGAGTTGTAAGCAGAAAGGATAGGGTCACGAAAGACAGGGAAGTTTACCTAATTACCGACTTATTTAATCCATTTTTTAAACATCCTCCAATTTGTAAAACCTAAAACCCCAATAATCATGATAAATAAAATATTAGGATGAAAGTGATCAAAATACAAAATAGTTATCAAATAAATAATAGTTAAATATATTATGTGAAACCAAAGTTTATTGCCTATTTGCGATATAAATAAATATAACAATAGATAAACCCAAAAATAAAATATTATGGCAAAAAATATAAAATCATATAAAAACATCAATTCTATTAACCCAATTTTTGTTTCAAATGTAAATTCCTTATTTAGATTTATTAATCCATAAGGCTTCGCAACTTTTGAATAGTTGAAAATAGTACCTAACAAAATTTGTAAAATATTTTTTAAAATTATAGATATATATAATATTACTACAAGTTTAAATAAATTGTTTATTATTCTTTTAGTCATAGTATTTTTAATTACAACCTAGCGAACTTAACGGAGCATTTCCTTTAATGTAATTTTTTATTTTATTATAATTTGGTCTGTATATTTCAGGAGTAACTTTGTCTGCATATCCCCCATTATTAACAATAAATGTTGACAATTTAGCTTGCATACCTTTCCATAAATTATCAGCACCTAAAAATGCCAATGATTGTATTATGGAATTTAAAATTGTAGAATTATCTGAATAATTATAAGAAACCCGGTCAACTCCCCGGGTGTAAATATACATAGTATTATCATTAGGATCAGTATAATAACTAAATAACCTATTTCCTGCAACGGGATGTATACCATCATAAGACCAAGACTTAGGAGCTTTCACGGTTGTAAACATCCATGAATTCGTCCAGTATCCGGAACACACAACCGTTCCATCATCAGGTGTAATATCAATATGAATCAAAGCCCCTAATGGGTTGTTAGAAAACCATAGTGCTGTGTCATTTATTCCATAATAATTATCAACAGTTGGATTGAATTTTTCAGCAAAAAGATTTATATTTTTTCTAAAGAAATCGAAAAATTCAACAGGATTATATTTTACGTTTGTTCCCGGTTTATTTGGGAGACTTGTAATTTTGACAGGAAATAGATCCATATTTAATTTTACACCTAAACCATTGTCCAAATCCGTTAATGCCCAATTATCATAATAGTTAGTTTGATTTTTAATATTTTGCATTTTTGTTTTAACACTTTGAGGCACTTGATGAGTAGCTACATCTTTCCATTTAGGCAATTGACTACAAGGAATGTCTATTAATAAATTAGGATTTTGGGTTAAGGCATCATCTAATACTTTTAATCTTGAAAAAATTTGTTCTGGATTAATAGTATTTGGATTTTGTTGTAAGAAGTCTTGAGCAAATGTTAACATCGACTGAAATCGTTCCCAAGAAACGGTAGGGTTTTGAGCTAAGAATTGAATTCCCCATTTCACAAAATCAGCATTTTTCTGTGTAGGGGTATCAAAAAGATATTTCAACAGGTTGTTTATTTTAGAATCATTATATACTCCCTGTAGATAATTGGTTCCGGAAGTATACACTTGGGTATAATAATCATCAATCAATTCAAAAATACTATCGTTGTTCACAAATACGCCTATTTTCTCGTTCAGAATATTTACCTCATCACTGGTCAAAGGATCAGAAACCATGCTTGCCCAGTATGCAGTATGATTCAATAAATAAAGATGATTCGGCTCGGTAATGTATGATGTATACATAAAATTAGGGTTGGTTAAAACCTTATGTAATGGGCTGTAACCACCTCCGTTACTTATAGTAGGGGCTTCAGGCGGGCCTTCAAGATAATTGGGTGTTCTGCCACAAACCATTTTAGTGGAAATTTCATAATATCCGTCATTTACATCTGGCGCATTACAGGAAACACCGGGAGGATGATTACCCCCGTTACTACAATTATGAACAATAACTATTGTCTGGTTCCAGCAGTCAAATTTTGAAGAAACAGTGGAAGTGGACTTGGGAGAAACTGGATTTCCATGGAGGTATTCACTTTGGCTAAAAATTTTTAAATCTTCTCCCAAGATCTGAATAGTACCCGAAAAATCACTTAGAATAGGTATATTGCCCTTCGGTGTACTATTAGGAATGATCTTAAGAAAGCCATATTTCTCTATTCCATTTTCTATGGTGATAATATGTTTGAGTATAAAGGGACTTTGTTTAGAATAATCAGTTAAAGGAAGTGTAAAGGTAGTAACATCTTTGGCTGCATCATATACTTTTTCGTAGAACAGAATATCTGTTTCATTTTTTTTACTTCCTTCTGCCAAAGCATCTACAGATAATTTTACCCTTGAGTTTTTAAGTAGGGTTTTAAGGGTTTTGATACTTACAAAGGAAGAAGAAAACCTGTTGTGAATATTTTCCTGTTTGGCAACTTCTTCCGTTTTGTTATTTTCAACAAGTAGGTTTTCATCTCTACAGCCCAATAATAACAATAATGTTATAATAATCAGATAATTAAAATTTTTCATTTATTTGTGATTTTTTATATGATACAAGAATAGAGATATTACCCCAACTTACACCATAACTTTTTCGAAAAAAATATTACTTTTGTAATTATAATTATAATCTTTAGTTATGGATACCATGGAAGTTATCATCGAAAAAATAAAAGAATACCGTAAAAAGAAAGGCTTTTCACATGAAAATATGGCCGAAGAATTACACATAAGCCAAGCTGCGTACAGCAAAATAGAAAAGAATGAAACCAAACTTACTGTTGACAGATTATATCAGATCGCTGAAATCTTAAAAGTTCCTGTTTATGGATTACTGGATACAATTCCAAATAATATTTATAATCAGCAAAATTTTTATGATACTTCTGTTGGCCACCAAGAAATTCAAAATTTATATCAGGAAAATAAAGACAAAACAGGAAAGATAGAGTCTTTGTATGAAGAAAGACTCAAAGATAAAGATAAAATGATTGAGCAATTACAAAGTCTTATCAACTTAATAAAGAAATAAGAGCTGGAAAAATCCAGCTCTTATTTTCTTTTTTATTGATTTAATGTTACAATCCGATCACCGGCATTGATAACATTAAAATATTTTCGTTTTCTTCAAGACCGTCAAGAGGTTCGATAATTCCTGGTCTGTTTGGCTGTGACATTTTCATGGTGATATCGTCAGAGCCTAATATTGTTAACATTTCAGTTAAGAATTTCGAGCTAAAACCGATATTGATATCTTCACCGTTATAGTCACATGGGATCTGCATGTCTGCTTTGTTTGCATATTCTGTATCCTCTGCGTGAAGGTGAAGTATATTTCCTGAAAGCTTAAATCTTACCTGATTGGTTGATTTATTAGACATAATAGATGCTCTTTTAATGGCTCCCAACAACAGGTTCCTGTTGATCGTTAATACATTCGGGTTTTCTTTAGGGATTACCGCTGTATAGTTTGGATATTTTCCATCGATCAGTCTACAGATCCAGATGTGTTTATCAAAAGTAAATTTAGCCATATTCTCATTGAAGTCGATTTTCACGTCTTCATTGGAGCTTGCCAGAATATTTTTGAAAATATTCAGAGGTTTTTTAGGCATGATAAACTCCATTGGCTCAGCATTCATCAGATCTGTTCTTTTGTAAACTACCAATCTGTGAGAATCTGTAGAAACAAAATTGGTTTCATTTTCTCCAAACTGGAAGAGAACTCCTGTCATTACCGGACGAAGAGAGTCATTACTTGTAGCAAATAATGTATTGGTTAAAGCTTCAGACAGAACTCCAGCTGACATTGTTACACTCTGAGAAGCGTCAAATTCCGGCAGCTCAGGGTAATCGTCTGCATTGTCTAATGCTACTGCAAAATTGTCTTTTTCATCTAAAATCTCAAGCTGGCTTCCAGTTCCTTCCGCATTGTCCTTTACAACAAATGTCAAAGGCTGTTCACCATAAGTCTTGATAAAATCCTGAAAAATTTTAGCAGGAACAGCAAATTTACCTGAGTCATCAGACTTCACCTCCAAAGAAGTTACAAGAGTCGTCTCACCGTCAGATGCTGTAATGGTCACATTATTTCCGTCTAATTCAAAAAGATAGTTTTCTAAAATCGGTCTCGATTGAGAGCTTGATATTACGCCACTTACAGTTTGCAAAGCCTTCTGCAGTTCACCACTTGAAATAATAAATTTCATAGATTTATAAAATAAGTTTCTACAAATATAATAAATACATATAACAAAGAAAAAAATAATAGGGAGGAGTTTTTAACAAACATCATCAATCTGTTTGCAGAGTGGATATTATGTACAGATTCTATAGTTTTTATTCTTCCTGAGAAAAATATGGACGCTGGAATCACTCAACCTTCTTTTTTATCCTGTATTCCAAATATAGCATATTAAAAATTATAATCAAAATACAAAACCTATCTTTGCTGTTAAAGTAGAAAAAGTCATGCAAAAACCACCTATCCATAAAAGTTTTCTCAATGCTTTCCGTGGTATTGCCATGATGATAAAGACAGAAAGGAATTTTCAGATTGAGCTGGTGGCTTTCTTCGTCAATCTGTTTTTAATTTTTTATTTACAGGTCAGCAGTATGGATGCCGTTCTTATTCTTATGGTCTCATTTGCCGTTTTAAGTGCTGAAATTTTCAACACAGCCATTGAGAAGATATGTGATGTCATTCAACCCGATTTTGACAAAAGAATAGGTTTTATTAAAGATATTGCTGCCGGAGCAGTAGTGCTGATGGCATTAACTTCTGTTATTGCTGGAATCCTTATTTACAGGAAATATATTTTTTAGTTATGTAGTATACGGCTACGGCTTTATTTTTCTTAATTTTTTATAAAATTTAAAGAATGGTTTAAATAATTTAATAATTTTCATTAAGTTCGCCAAAAAATTGTTTATGAAAAAGGTTTTAGCAGGAATCTTATTTACAGGCGTTCTTTCATCATGCAATATGGGTGATAGTGAATTGCCTGCTTATGAGAATAATGAGAACAACAATACAATGGTTGTAGGAGTATGGAAGATACAAACTCAATATCAAATTTCAGGTGCTGACAAGACAACTGTTATTAAAGAAACTCTTCCTGATGATTGTAAAAAGCAAGGAACGTATGAGTTCAGAAATGACGGAAAATATTATATGATTGATTATAACACAATTAATGGCAATTGTGTAAAAGCTGAAACTACATCATCATATCAGTATGACCCTGTTCAAATGAAACTAACCATTAATAACAGCAGTTCAGAAGTACTGGATCTATCTGCCAATAAACTTACCATACTGGCAGCGGACACTCAGGACTTCAATGGTGATGGTATTAATGATTATATAAAAACAGTTTTTTATAAGTAAATCTTTGTAATAATATATAGAGCCTGCTGTCTAAAGTGACTGGCAGGCTTTTTTTATTAAATATCAAGTTCTATTTCACAGCAATTAATATATTCACTTCTTCATCTGAAGGATTTTGTGTTTTTTTCCCATAGAGTTCAAAATCAGCTGTAAATGCTCTGTCCAGATCCATATTCCATATTTTAAACCATTCATTAATGACTAAATCTTCTGCAAGATTTCCTTTTGCTGTAAACTTAATGTAATTCCCCCCGTCAAAAGATTTGCCTACCATTCCTTCGGGGATATCGTCCAGATTTTCAACCCTGCATCCTAATACTGTTGTATAGGGCTTTGTATGGTCTTTTTCATAGTCGGTATAAATAGAGTATACTGTATCATCTATTTTTTTTGGAATATTATTAAGAACATTATCGTTTATCAGTTTTTCCCATAACAGAGGGATATCCTTTGCCGCCTGGTTATTTTCATTGGTAGTTCTTACTGAGATTCCGATGATGTTAAAAGGCTCTACTTTGATGTTGTCCATTGTTTATTTTCTTTTAGGTAATAAAGATAATAACAGATTGTGACATGTGTATGTCAGTAGCTTTTTGATATTGATTTTAAAACAGCTTTTTAAAAGTTGTGGCTAAAGCCAATGGGTGGAATTTAAACTAAAGGCGGACTAAAGCCCGCCACTATTGATGTTTGATATGTTTTATTGAAGAAAAGAATTTGTATTTCTAAAAAATCATTTTCCTACGTAAATAAATCCTTTATTGCCAGATTTAAAAACAGTTTCAATTCTTTTGTAGTCATCCACCTCATATTCATCTGCCTGAAGGATTTCCTCTTCTGTTACTTCAAAAAGCACCCCTTCCACTTTATGATTATCATTTCCTGAAAATGTAAGCACAGGATGATACTTCTGTCCGCTTTTACGAAGCACTTCGGGATCGGTTATTTCAATCATATTCAATTGATACCCGGAAAGAATATCTTTTGTTCCCTTTAGAATACGTCCAAAGGTTTCAAGCTGTACCTGCTCTTTCTGCAGGGTTCCGTAGGAGAATAATTTAGGCATTATAAATATTTTTCAATGATTGGGATTGCGACTTCAGCCATCATTCCATAGCCTTTTTCATTCGGATGAACTCCGTCTGCGGAAAGTAAAAATTCTTTATCTTCTACAAAAGCACTATAGAAATCTATATATGTCAAAGACTCACCAGCGGCAATATCTTTAAGAATCTGGTTATAAAGGATGACATCTTCGTTGGTTCTCAGCTTGCCAGAACTTACCACTACTCCATCCACTTTCCGTGCAAAAGGAAGAATGCTAACCAGGTAAATATCGTTGGAAAATTGCTTCGCGAATTGAACGGCTGTTTTAATATTATTTCTAAACTGTTCGGGATTTACGATTTGTACTCCTTCTTTGATGGCAAGGTCATTCGCTCCATAACTGATAAAAACAAGGTTTCCATCTGGTGAATTTCTCGCACTTAATTCATGAGGCATTCTTTTAAGCAATCCTTCTGTAGTTTCTCCTCCAATTCCTAGGTTATAAAGAATCAACTCATCACCGTTTCCTTCATGAAATTTCTGCAAAGCGTATCTTTTCAGGATATCCACCCAGCCTCCAAAAACTCCGTCATATTCTCCATAAGTAATACTGTCGCCAAAGAACAGTCCGTAAATCATTTTCTTCATGTAATCAACTCTTATTTTATTCCGGTAAAAATATTAAGAATAAAGGAATTTCTGATACAACTTAACTTATTTTAAAATCTTCACTTTCCTTAAATGGTTAGTTCCCGCACTTATGATCTATCAATGCAGTTTCAGCGTAATATTAATATGTGACTGAATAATTTCAATCAGGATATCGAACAGCGTCTGCCCTTTCCCCTCCATCAAATTATCCAGTTTCTGCTGAATCAGTTCTATGTTGAAAGGTTTTCCCTGTCTGAGTTTATTTTCGTAAAATTCACGAGTTTCATTAAAGCCCAGATTTTCTTTTGATTTCTGTGACTCTTTCCAGATGATTTCAATTTCCTCATTATTTTCAAAGACTCCAAAACCTCCGTAGAGTATATCATCAAAACCGTCTAAAGTTCCTACTTTCCAATCTGTATCTTTCATCAGGACATTGGAAATTTCTTCATAGAAACCCGCCAGAGATGAAAAATGACCGCCATGGATGACGATCATTTTTCTTGTATTGTTATTTGAAGTATTCAACACCGTTTTTGAATATATTGTGATAATTCGCAGTAGGTATGTTTTTCATAAGACCATCCGTAAATCTTTCCGGGTGTCCCATTCTTCCGTAGATCTTGCCACATGAACTTGTGACCCCTTCGATTCCGAATAATGAGTTATTGGGGTTAAAAGGCATTCCGTGGGCGATGTTTCCATCAAAATCGATGTATTGGGTTGCAATCTGCCCGTTTTCATACAACTTTTTAATTTCTTCTTCTGAAGCCATAAAACGTCCTTCACCGTGAGAAATCGGAATTGTGAATGTCTGGTCTTTCATTCCTTTTAACCAAGGGCTTTCGTCATTCACCACTTTTACCGTCACCATCTGGGAAATATGTCTTCTGATGGCGTTGTGGGCCAAAGTTGGAGAGTTTTCATCCAGATCTTTGATTCTTCCGTATGGCAATAATCCTGATTTAACCAATGCCTGGAAACCGTTGCAGATTCCGATGATCATTCCATCTCTGTCTAATAATTCGTGAACGGCATTTCTCATTTTCTCATTTTTCAGAACGTTGACAATGAATTTTGCAGAACCATCAGGCTCATCACCTGCAGAGAAACCTCCTGAGAAAGCTAATATCTGAGATGTTCTAATCTCTTTCACCCAGGCATCAATGCTTTCTTCAAGCAATTGGTGGCTGATATTAATTAAAGGTAAACTGCTTACTACAGCACCTTCTTTTTGGAATGCATTCAAAGTATCATACTCACAGTTGGTTCCCGGGAATACAGGAGCAAAAACTTTAGGTTGCGCAATTCCATGTTTTTTAATGATGATATTTCTTGGGTTGATGGAGTTGTGTTTAGCATCAATTTCAACCGTAATCTTTTCTTTTTCTACTGTTGGGAAAAGTTTTTCGAATGTATTTGTATAAGCAGATACTAGATCCAAGATACTAGATTCAAGACTGTTGATTTTCAAAATTCCTGAATCCTTTACTTCTCCGATCAACTGAAGAGCTGTTGAGCTTAATTCTTCTTTTGATTCAATGACTAAGCTACCGATATTTTTAGCCAATAAAGTGTTTTCATCAGCATTGATCTCGGCACCCAGTCTGTTTCCGAAGCTCATTTTCGCTAATGCTACAGCAACTCCACCATCTTTCACTGTTTTTACAGAAATGATTTTTCCGGATTTGATGTTTTCGAAGATGAATTCATAAACATCTTTTAAAGCATCATAGTTAGGGAGACCGTTTTCCTGAGCAACGTGGTTAAAGAAATAAATTTTGTTCCCAGCTGCTTTAAATTCCGGAGAAATGATATTTTGCTTTTCTCCATTAGCACAGGCAAAAGAGATCAATGTCGGCGGAACATTCAGATCCTGGTACGTTCCACTCATTGAATCTTTTCCTCCTATAGCAGCCAGACCAAGGTTGATCTGAGCGTCATAAGCTCCTAAAAGAGAAGCTAAAGGTTTCCCCCACTTTTCAGGAGACTGACCCAGTTTTTCAAAATATTCCTGGAAGCTCAGTCTGATATTTTTGTAATCGCCACCCATCGCAACAATCTTCGCCACGCTTTCTACGACAGCATACGATGCTCCTAATAATGAGTTTTGTTTTGAAATTTCAGCATCGAATCCCCAGCTTGCCAGAGAAACGGTTTTGATATCTTTTGCGCCTAAAACAGGTAGTGTCTGAACACTTCCTTCCATCAAAGTCTGCTGATATTTTCCTCCTAATGGCATCGCTACAGTAGTTGCACCGATGGAAGAGTCGAACATTTCCAGTAATCCTTTTTGGGAAGCTACGTTTTTATCTTTTAAGATGTTCAGGAAGTTTTCTTCCGTGAATACTTTTGTTTCTTCTTTTACTTCTTCAAGATGGGTGATCTTCACTTCCTGAGATTTTGAACATCCGTTCGTATCAAGGAACTCTCTTGAAAGGTCTACAATTTTGTCTCCTTTCCAGAACATCTGCATTCTTCCTGAATCTGTCACTTTTGCTACTTCTACGGCAACAATATTTTCAGCTTCGCAGAATTTGATGAACTGTTCTTTATCTTTCGGATCTACCACAACAGCCATTCTTTCCTGAGATTCAGAAATAGCCAGCTCCGTTCCATTTAATCCTTCATATTTTAATGGCAATACATCAAGGTTTACTTCCAAAGAGTCTGCAATTTCTCCAATAGCTACAGAAACACCTCCGGCACCGAAATCGTTTGATTTCTTGATGAGTCTTGTTAATTCAGCGTTTCTGAATAATCTTTGGATTTTACGTTCTTCTACAGCATTTCCTTTCTGAACTTCAGAACTCATGGTGTGAATAGAAGTTTCGTCCTGCTCTTTTGAGCTTCCGCTTGCTCCTCCTACTCCGTCACGACCTGTTGCACCTCCTAAAATAATGATTGAATCGCCATTTGCAGGTTTTTCACGTCTTACCCATTCTACAGGTACGGCTCCGGTAACGAAACCTACTTCCATTCTCTTGGCTTTGTAGCCATCGTCATAGATTTCAGAAACCATCGTAGTCGCCAAGCCGATCTGGTTACCATAAGATGAATATCCGTTGGCAGCCTGTTTAGTAATAGTTTTCTGAGGCAATTTTCCTGGTAATGTTTTGTCAACTGATTCTAAAACATCTGCAGCACCCGTTAATCTCATTGCCTGGAATACGAAAGATCTTCCAGATAAAGGGTCTCTGATTGCTCCTCCTAAACAAGTAGAAGCTCCACCGAAAGGTTCAATTTCTGTTGGGTGGTTGTGTGTTTCGTTTTTGAATAGTAAATACCAGGGTTCTTTTTTACCGTCGTATTCTGCTTCAATCTGGATGGTACATGCATTAATCTCATCAGAAATCACCAGGTTATCCAGGTTTCCTGTTTTATGGAAATATTTACCGCATACTGTTGCCAGATCCATTAAGGAAATCGGCTTCAGCTCGCGGCCTAAGAATTTTCTTTTCTCGATATAGTCATTGAAAATGGTTTCCAATGTATGTTTGAATGCTCCTTCAAACTGAATGTTTGATAATTCTGTTTCGAAAGTTGTATGACGACAGTGATCGCTCCAGTAGGTATCTAATACTTTCAGTTCAGTTTCTGTAGGGTTTCTCTCCTCAGTTTTGAAGTACTCCTGAATGAATTTCAGGTCATCTAATCCTAATGCAAAACCATGATTATTATAGAATTTTTCAAGTTCAGCGTCATTGAAATTGATGAAATTTTCGTGAATTAACACCTTGGATGGTGTTTCATCAGCTGGAATATCTAAGATAGACAGGTCCTTTTCCTGAGATTCCACTTTATTGATCAAAAGGTCTTTGATTTTCACCAAATCAGCTTCTGAAACTCCTTCAAATTCGATCAGTTTTCCACTTCTTACTTTTGACTTTTCATTTTCTGTCAGCAAAGCAATACACTGTTGTGCAGAGTCTGCTCTCTGGTCATACTGGCCAGGTAAAAACTCCATTCCGAAATGGATTGTTTTTGCCGGGTTTTCTGTGTGTAAAATATCAGTAACCGGGTCTACAAAAGTGTTGTTTACCACTTTTCCGAATTCTCCGTCATTCAGGTTGAAAATATCATATACATTGTATACTTTCACACTCTGAACAGCCGGAACAACTGCTTTTACTTCATCAAAAATTTTTGGACTTTCAACATCGAAAATACCTCTCTTTTCTACGAAAATTCTTTTGTTATTAGACATTAGATGTCAGATTTTAATATTAGATTTATTTTTTATTTTCAAATTTATTTCTTGCTATCTCTATTGAACGATGCAATTTTTCAAGCAAAACTTT
The DNA here is from genome assembly GCF_021869765.1 of Chryseobacterium sp. MEBOG06. Taxonomy (NCBI): domain Bacteria; kingdom Pseudomonadati; phylum Bacteroidota; class Flavobacteriia; order Flavobacteriales; family Weeksellaceae; genus Chryseobacterium; species Chryseobacterium sp. MEBOG06. The sequence continues at coordinate 3,160,752 of NZ_CP084580.1, forward strand.
TTCTGAGGGCAGGATAAGCAAATATTCTGCAATTTTTATGTTATCCCCTTCCAGATTCATTAATTCTATATGTTCAGAATTTTTTCCGGAGCAAAGAATTAAACCAATCGGTGAATTTTCACCTTCTACTTTTTCATATTTATTAAGATAAGAGAGATAAAGTTCCATCTGGCCTTTATGGCTTGCTTCAAACTCTCCCAGTTTCAGTTCAATCACTACTAAGGATTTTAGTTTTCGATGATAGAAAAGCAAATCCAAGTAATAATCTCTACTATCTATAGTGATTCTTTTTTGTCTTGAAAGAAATGCAAAATCACTTCCTAATTCAGAAATAAATTTTTGAAGTTCCACAATAATTGCTTCTTCTAAATCTTTTTCAGAAAAAGTATCTTTCAGTTCTAAAAAATCAAGAAAATAGGGGTCTTTAAAAACCAAATCTGGATTTAAAATATTATTTTCAGACCAATTCTTAAGTTCTCTATCAATAATTTCTTCAGGCTTTTTACTTATTGCTGTACGCTCAAAAAGCAGAGAATTAATTTTTTCTCTTAAAATTCTGACACTCCAGTTTTCAATTTTACAAACTTCCAGATAAAAGTTTCTTTTGGTATCTTCTGAAATTGGAATCAGAATTAAGAAATGAGTCCATGATAATTGTCGCATCGCTGATGCGACAATTTCAAAATCATTAAAAACAGAAGCAAACTGCATCATTTTTCTGATATTTTTTTCAGAAAATGAACTTCCAAATTCTACAGTAAGCTGGTCAGAAATCTGTAAAATGGTCTCTTTGCCGTATTCTGCTCTTTTATTTTCTAAAACATCTTCATTGATTCTTTGTCCGATTTTCCAGTACAAAACCACCATAGCCGAGTTTACCTGAGCCGCGACCTGACTTCTTGTCTTGTCTACCAGCTCTTTGAGATCGGTAATTAACTGATGGTTATGATTCTGTAACATTATCAAAAAATTAGATGCCAGATTATATTATTAGATTTATTTTTACTTTTTTAGGTTGAATACTTTATTTTAAAGCATAAAAACTAAATTATTATCTTCTGTTCCGTCAATATTGGACGCATTTTTAGGAGTCGTCATCCAACTCTCTTTATTGAGTACAAATTTAAAAGAATATATCTTACCTTTTTCAAATTTGGTAAGCGGAACTTCTAATTCAAACAGATTTTCACCTTTTTTCTTCATCTGATATTCTTTGTTTCCGGGATTCCAGTCATTGAAACTACCTGCTACGGAAACAGAGTGGATGAGTTTTGAATCCATTTTCTCAGGATGGGCGTAAGAAAAAACAGCATTATTTCCTCTAACGGAATATCCGTATACCTGTTTTTTATCTGAAGTATTGGTAAGATCTTCAATCAAATTTGTCGCTGTACTATGGAGTATACCAAGTGTTTCCGGATTGCTGATGTTTATAATCATACAAATTCCGGCATTCAATTCAGGGTATATCATAAACATGGTTTGTGTACCATACGCCCCACCATGTTTGAATCCTGATTTTCCTTTTTCAGTTACATAATAATCATCCCAAAAATACCCATGCCATTTTTCTTTGCTTCCTTCTATATTTTTTTGAGATTCCTGTGCTATTTTATTTTGTGGGTTAAGTTCTTCCTTCATGAACTTCATCAAATCGCCCAAACTGGATTTTGTTTTTGCTCCAGTAGAGCTCCAGAGATTTGAATTGAAATGAGGCATTAAACGATGATTACCACAGCAATATCCATTTGCCAGTGATTCATTTTTATCTAATGTAAATTTAGTATGTTTCATTCCCAATCCTGAAAAAATATTCTCGTCAAAAATTGTTTCGATACTTTTTCCATATACGTTCTCTAAAATCACTCCTGTTAATTCAAGGCTTAAGTTACTATATTTATATTTTGTACCGGGAATTGTATCTAGTTTAACGTTTTTTAGGTCTTTAAAAAACTGTTCTTTAGAATAGTCGGCTGCCAGCTTATTGATTAAAAAAGGAGTCTCGTCAGTTAAGTTTTGATATAATTTCTCATCATCAGGCAGAGTTCGAGGTAATGCTGTTGTATAAGATATAACATTCTTTATTTTAATGGGTGTACCATTATATTCCAGATTCGGGTAATCATTTTTAAGATATTTACGGATATCATCTTCCAGGCTGATCTTGCCGTCCAAAACAGCTTTAGCCAGGAGCTGGCCTGTAAAAAGCTTGGTCACAGAAGCTATTTCAAAATAGGTATCGTCATTTGCTTTATTCCTTTTCCCTTTATCTACTTCACCAAAATGTTTAGTATAGGTTTTGCCATCTTTCAAAATTCCTATAGAAACTGAATACGCCCCAGATTTTTGGGCAAGCTGCTGAGCGTTTGCATCCATTATTGAATAAATTGCTTTATCATTTTGAGCATAGTTTTTTATGAATGTTAATAAAGCAAGTGCAAATACCAATATACTTTTTTTCATTAAGTTTAATTCTGTTCGTTCATGAATTTGTTCGGGTTATCTGTATGTTCTTTCTGAAAGTCTTTGGCATTTTTTATTTCATCTTTCAGCCATTCTGCAAAAGGAATTTTTTCCTCATTATAACTATTTAATGCATAGAATGTGCTGCCATCTTCTGAAACCATAAATTTAAATCGATACAGCATATCCAATTCATTTTTTTCATGATTATAGGTATTTACCTGATAATAAGGAAAGTTTTCTTTGGGTCTTTCTACGATTTCAAAAAAGAGTTTCTTTTCTTTATCAGACAATTTGTTGTAGACATTCACATGATACAGGTCTGAAAGCTTTTTATTTTGTTTTTCAAAGAACTTAAGAATATTTTTTTCTTTTTCGTTGTATTGAAAGGGATTTGGATAATATTTCCCATCAATTTCTACATCTTTCTCAGAGTGTTTTGCCAGTGGCTGAACGATTTTTCCTTGGGTATTCATTATTCCCCAATTTCCACCTACAACAGCTTTATGTTCATCATCTGTCTTTTCCCAATCGCAGCCATCGCAGAATGCAGCATATCCATAGTTGAAGGGGACCGCAAAATCATGTTCAGGCTGAATGACTGTTTTTCCATTTCGGTCTGCAAAGCCTATTTTACCGTTTTTAACCAATCTTCTGAATCCTTCAGAAAAATAATCCGCTCCGTTATCATACATAAATGGCTGATACAAATAGTTTCCTTTTCTGTCATAAATATATCCCCATGCATATTTCTCATGCTCCTCTCCTGCTTTAGTTCCATCAAAATGAATGGTCTCTCCGTCTACTGGATCTCCGTCTTTAAGGTATGAAAAGACTTTGAACTGTGCAGGAACAATGATTTTTCCGTCTTTATTTTTTACTCCAACCAGAGAATCTTTGGATTTAAAATAATATAAAGTTTCTTTTACCTGAGCAAAAGAAATGACTGGTGTCAACAGAATGGCTACTAGCAGTTTTTTCATATTCATTGGGTTGGAAATAAAATATGCAGCCGAAAAGACTGCATATCATTTTATACTTTAAGATCAGCTTCTAATCCTATTAAGTCTTTGTTTTGGTCTATAATCGGCTGTACTTCATTTTGGATGAATTCCTCCGTCTGAATCGGCGCGAAACCAATAAAGTTTTTAGGATCTAAAACTTCTTTCAGTTTTGATTTGTCCAGCTTTAAAGAATCATCATTTAAGATTCTTTCGATAAGATCGTTTTCTTTTCCTTCTTCTTTCACTTTCTTGGAAGCTTCCATAGAGTGAACTCTGATCACTTCGTGAATTTCCTGGCGGTCACCACCAGCTTTTACTTCTTCCATGATAATGTATTCTGTTGCCATGAAAGGAAGTTCTTCCATTATATGTTTGTTGATTCTGTTCGGATATACTACAATTCCGTTCATAATATTATTCCAGATCAATAGAATAGCATCAACAGCTAAAAATGCCTGAGGAATTGTCAATCTCTTGTTAGCAGAGTCATCTAATGTTCTTTCAAACCATTGTGTAGAAGCTACCATTGCAGAGCTTGTAGTCAGAGACATTACATATTTTGCCAATGCCCCGATTCTTTCGCTTCTCATGGGGTTACGTTTGTAAGCCATTGCGGATGAACCGATCTGGTTTTTCTCGAATGGTTCTTCAATTTCCTTAAGGTTTTGAAGTAAACGTAAGTCGTTTGTAAATTTATGTGCAGATTGAGCAATGTTACCTAGCAAAGCAACTACTTTAGCATCAATTTTTCTATCGTAAGTCTGTCCGGAAACTCCGAAAACTTTTTCGAAGCCGAATCTTTTTGAAAGTTCTTTATCTAAGTGTTTTACTTTTGTATAATCACCATTGAAAAGTTCAAGGAAACTTGCAGCCGTTCCTGTAGTTCCTTTTACACCTCTGAAACGAAGGGTCTCAAGGAAGAAGTCTAATTCTTCAATATCAAGAACCAAACTCTGTAACCAAAGGGTAGCTCTTTTCCCCACTGTCGTTAACTGAGCAGGCTGAAAATGAGTAAATCCTAAAGTGGGAAGATCTTTATACTGAATAGCAAAGTCTGCTAGGTTTTTCATCACATTGACCAACTTTTTCTTTAAGATCAAAAGTCCGTCACGGATCTGAATTAAGTCTGTATTATCTCCTACAAAAGCTGAAGTTGCTCCCAAATGGATAATTCCTTTTGCTGAAGGTGCCACATCACCATATGTGTGAACATGAGCCATTACATCATGACGGAATTTCTTTTCGTATTCTGCTGCTTTATCATAATCAATGTTTTCAGCATTCGCTTTCAGTTCTGCAATCTGCTCGTCTGAAATGTCAAGACCAAGGTCTTTTTCGATCTCAGCTAAAGCAATCCAAAGCTTTCTCCAGGTATGGAATTTGTTATTGTGTGAGAAATTAAACAACATTTCTTCACTGGAATAGCGTTCTTCCAATGGATTTTTGTAGGAATTCATTCGTTCTTTTACTTTTTAGATGTACAAAAATACGGTTTTTCATTGAGAGTTGAAAATCCTGTTTTTATGATTTTTATTTATTTTTTTTGCCGGATATGTGGCAGTCAAAGAGATTTGTTCCGGCAGATGCATCCTATTTTAAAACTATACTTTTGCCTTGAAGCAAAAGTATACAAAAGTTCAAGACGGGAATCATACGCTAAAAATTGAAATTTAATCCTAAAATTTCCAAACTCGCATGGATCAGACAGTACTGCTTCGATTTAATTTACAAACCCATGCTCAGACAGTGGAAATTTTTTAACGGTTTAAATTTAAATTTTATTAACGCTCCTGATTCCTAAGTCGAATATGATGAAGCAACAAACAACTTTTTCTGTTTTAAATTTATGTTCTGTATGTGGTATTCAAAGAGATTTGTTCCGGCAGATGCATCCTATTTTAAAACTATACTTTTGCCTTGAAGCAAAAGTATACAAAAGTTCAAGACGGGAATCATACACTAAAAATTGAAATTTAATCCTAAAATTTCCAAACTCGCATGGATCAGACAGTACTACTTCGATTCAATTTACCAGCCCATGCTCAGACAATGGAATTTTTTTAACGGTTTAAATTTTATTAACGCTCCTGATTCCTAAGTCGGATATGAACAAACAACTTTTTCTGTTTAAAATTTATGTTCTGTATGTGGCAGTCAAAGAGATTTGTTCCGGCAGATGCATCCTATTTTATACTATACTTTTGCCTTGAAGCAAAAGTATACAAAAGTTCAAGACGGGAATCATACACTAAAAATTGAAATTTAATCCTAAAATTTCCAAACTCGCATGGATCAGATGGTGCTGCTTCGATTCAATTTACCAGCCCATGCTCAGACAATGGAATTTTTTTAACGGTTTAAATTTTAAATTTTATTAACGCTCCTGATTCCTAAGTCGGATATGATGAAGCAACAAACAACTTTTTCTGTTTTAAATTTATGTTCTGTATGTGGCAGTCAAAGAGATTTGTTCCGGCAGATGCATCCTATTTTATACTATACTTTTGCCTTGAAGCAAAAGTATACAAAAGTTCAAGACGGGAATCATACACTAAAAATTGAAATTTAATCCTAAAGTTTCCAAACTCGCATGGATCAGATGGTGCTGCTTCGATTCAATTTACCAGCCCATGCTCAGACAATGGAATTTTTTTAACGGTTTAAATTTTAAATTTTATTAACGCTCCTGATTCCTAAGTCGAATATGATGAAGCAACAAACAACTTTTTCTGTTTTAAATTTATGTTCTGTATGTGGTATTCAAAGAGATTTGTTCCGGCAGATGCATCCTATTTTAAAACTATACTTTTGCATTTAAGCAAAAGTATACAAAAGTTCAAGACGGGAATCATACACTAAAAATTGAAATCTAATCCTAAAATTTCCAAACTCGCATGGATCAGACAGTACTACTTCGATTCAATATATCAGCCCATGCTCAGACAATGGAAATTTTTTAACGGTTTAAATTTAAATTTTATTAACGCTCCTGATTCCTAAGTCGGATATGATGAAGCAACAAACAACTTTTCTTTTTTGAATTTAGTTGAGAGCACTCTTTACAGCATCAATATAATAGGATAAATTATTGGTCTTAGTAATAATATCAGGAGTAATTCCTTTGCCAATCTCACGGTATTCCTCTCCTTTTCTGTTAATTAAAATACCTGTAGTAAGTTTCAATATCGCTCCGTCTAACAATCTAAATTCAGAATTATCAGAAGTTAGCCCTTGCGTGTTAGCCCCTATTATTCTAACATTTTTCTGTCCTGCTAAAGCCGCTGTCACAAACTCTCCGGAACTTGCCGTTTTCTTACTTACCAGTACAAAAACCGGAATATCTTTATTTTTAAGCTTGATTTTTTCTACATTAATTGTGGCAATTATGGTATTATCAAACAGTATATTTTTATCTTTATATTTGTAATACCCCACTTTACCTTCATTGTCTTTGGATCCTACCACATTCTGCTGATCAAGGAAAGGCTCAATGGCTCTGAACATTGGAGAAAACATACCACCATCATTTTCACGGAGATCAATAATCCAGGCTTGAAGTTGATGGGTGTCCAAAAGTTTTATTTTCTCATAAAAATCACGCACATAGAGATTCCAGTCATCATTATTCAGATTCCCAATGGCCGGTATGGTGATATACCCAAGGTCTCCATTAATCAGACTGTCTTTGGGAAACGGGAATTCAAGACCGGATTCTTTATACGTTTTCATATAAGACTGAACCATTTCAGGAGGATAAAACCCTGAATGATGATCTTCTAAACTTTTAATACTGTTAACAATCACCGGATAGGCTTCTTTATTTGTTTTTTTCCCTTTTATTGCATTCATTGCCTCGACAGTAACGGCATCCCAGTTAATCTTTCCTTTGTTGACTGAATGGTGCTTCATAAGCAATATCGCATCTGCAACATACTTTTTTGGATTATCCTGAGCGTTAATATGCTGATTACAAAACAAAAAGCAGATTATTATAGTATATAAAAGTTTCATATTTCAATGCTAGGTTTTAATGTAACGGTTAAAATGCAAATCTATCTATTTATTTGTATAATTAATAATTTGAATTGCAGGAATGTATAACTTTATCTTATCTGGAAAAATTGTAAACTTACCTGTTTTTAAAGTCATTAGCTGTTTCAAGAGTACCTCAAAGTTCAGCGTTGTATTTCTTAAATGATCTTTATAATGGTAAATATACTTATGTTCTCAAAATAATATATAGCTTTTCGTGTACAAAATAGAGTTGCCTATCAAGGTGATCTTTATGAAGTCTTCATTTTTATCTACTCAAAGTTACAAACTTTGCGCAGCAGAGTAAATAATTATTGTTGGCAATCTTCTAAATCATTCCTAAAACCTAACATTTGCTTTATTTCTTTCGTTTCCCCTCCCATACAAACAAAATAAACTTTTCCTTTGTTATCAAACCTAATTCCCAAATGAGCAGGAGAATCATATATAATATTCTTATCAAAGGGTAACATATGAAATGTTTTATCAGGTGTTATATTTTTAAAATATTTAAGCAAAACTGCTTTGTTATCTGTATTATCTGTAGTTATTACCACTTTATATCCCTTGTATTGAACAACTGTTTCTTTATCTGAAACATTTCCATTACATTCAAAACAACTATATGAAAGGCTAAGAATTTTATTTTGTAAATTTTCTTGTTCGGAAAATAAGCCCATCAGTAAATATATATTTGCTGGGTTAAACATTTTGTTCTTAGATGAATTATAATTTATGTATGTATCTACAACATTATTTAAATTGATTTTTTGAGCGGAACAATTGCAAAGCATCAATGTCACGAACAACAATGACAATATTTTATTCAAAATCTGTTTTTTGACTATCATAATTCACATATTTTTTGTGCTTTTTCTTTTCATTCTTTTAAGCAAACTAAATTGCAATCTATTATGTAATATAAAAGCCACTCAAACGAATGGCTTTGGTATTTTAATGACTACTTATTATTATTTTTTTTGTCACATCATCTAATGTGTATGATATCCCATTGTTACCATATCTCCAAAATTCTAACCTATAATCTGTATACAAAGTATCCTTTTTATTTATTATAAATGCATACTCATAATAGCTATCATCTGGATTAACATTATTATTTACAGTTTCTATTTCTTCTTTTATCAGTAAAAGTTTCTTCGAGATTTCTTTAGAATTAATTGAAACTGTATATATATTAGGATTCTTATTAAAAAAAGACTTTAAATTAGAACCAAAAATTTCTCCATCATCATTTTTGGTATTATCATGTTTGTATATAAGAACTTCCTTAGAGGTACAAGATAAAACTATCATTGTAACTAATAATAAAAATATTCTGTTCATTATGGTTTTGTTTTCTTAGTTGATGTTACACTTTCTACGGTATAAGGTATTATACCATAATTTGTTCTTTTATCTTCACCTAATTTAACATTCATTTGATTTGCAACACCTGTAGTATATGCTTCCTCCTTATTTTTAAATGATAAATCTCTTCCATCCGGAGTAATCATTGATTTATCTCCTTTGGTTGATACATCTTTTTTTCTATTAGAATATTCACTGTCGTTAAATTTATTGTATCCATGAATTAACTCATGTCCTAATCGAGAGGTAGGGTCTACGGATATCCTACTGGATAAAAATATTGTCGCTAAAATTTTAGATATACAAAAACTAAAAGAGAACGATAGACAACACGTCTTCGCTCTCCTTGATGCTTTTCTTAAGCAAACTAAATTGCAAAGCATTTTATAAAACAACAAAGCCAACTCAAATTGAGTTGGCTTTAGTTTAGTTATGAGCAGTTTCTAAATTATATATATCTCCGCCTTCTTTTGTACATTGTATAAATATTTGTCTTGGAATACTATCTTTCAAACTTATTTTGGTAGTTTGATTACAACTCTCATTGTTGTATTTAAAAATCAACTCTTTATTCTCAATATTGCTAGGTACTGCATCTGCAGAACCTAAATTATAAAAGCCTAAAAGCTTATTATGTGCAGTATAAATATACACTTGTCCACTTCCTCTCTTCGAGTCATCATAAACACCTGTATAATGAACAGAGTTTAAAATTTTTAGAGTATCTTTTTTAGAGGTGATGATATTCCCCAAATATGTGACTACTTGTTCATCAATTTCTTTTCCTTTTTTTGTAAATCCAAAATCTTGATTAAGAGTATTTTGTTCTAAAACTAATATTCTACAACGTTCATAATAGTCCAACTTGGTTTCAATAACTTTATTTTTACTATTCTGCTGTAAATCTGACTTATTACAACTCGTAAATAAAATTACAATTAAACTCAAAAAAAATCTTGTCATATTTTAATAATCTGAGGGTTTAGGTTTTTTAGATTCTTGTTGCATTTGTAAGACACTTTTTTGATAACCTGCTGTTCCACCACCATTATATGCTTCTACAGCTTTTGCCCATCCTTGAAATTTATAGGTAGCTTTTCCTGTTTTTGAATCAACTGAAACTCCTCCTTTAAATCCTTTTGTAGCTAATACTCTGGTTCCCGCATACAAAGAGTTTGTTTCGCTTGTTTTTTCACCTTTAGTTAATTGGTAACGGCTTTTCATCTTAGACCAATCTCCAGGAACATTAGCCTGCATAATATCTGTAATACCTGTTGTACCCGCATTCGATTCTTGAACTGTAACAGCTTTAACTAAAGTAGGGTCTAAGTCAGGAATTCCCTTTGTAGCTTCAGTCGGAATAGAATTCCCTCCTTCAGTTACTAAATTTAATTGTCCAGAATTTTTAGCCTGATTAAAATAGCCTGTTCTTGCTGCAATTTGATAGTCGTTTTCCTGATAAGCTGCGCCAGATACATCTTCATTAGACTGTGGTCTATGTTGAATTATATTAGGCATAGGAACTGACTTCCAGCCTGCAGTGCTTTGGGCAGGGTTATTACTTGCATTTGTAGATTCTTGTATATATGTTTTAAATTGAGTGTCACTTTTAATACGATGAACTTCTACACCTCTATTATTAATAAATACAATATCATTTGGCGCCATTCCATCAGGATCAATAAATCGAATAGGATTATTAAGACTATAACTATATGGTGACCAACCCGGAAACTCAGCTCCCTTTGGATCTACAACACCCCATCTTCCCAAATCCGGCATATACATTCTCGCCCCATAATCATACATACCCGTCTCCTGCAACTCCTTGCCGTTGTACTTATAATTCATATAACCTCCTAGCAAGCCTTTAATTCCTCCAATATGATTCATTCCAAATGCATAATAATTATTGGTATCTGTTATTTCAAGAGCGCCTGCGCTGTCTTTGGCAAAGCTTACTCTTGCATTTCCAAGGTGGCCTTTGTATTGATAAATATAGCGGTGAGAGCTTTACTCCATAGCGAAACAAAACAAGGAACATCAACTCAAAGTCATAGACTTTGCATAGCTGAGACTCAATAAAGATTATTTAGGATGAAAAAGATGAACAACTTCTGCCGTTTCCTTCTCAGGCAAAACAGGTGGATCAAATATTACATCTCTGACAATTTTCTTTTTAATTGTATCAAAAAGCATTTCACCTTTTATATATTGGTTTTTACTATCATGAATAAATGTATATACAGCGTATGGTTCGCCTGTTTTACTATAAAAAACCCATGGTCCTCTTCTAAGATATAACGCTTTATTTTTAAAAAAATCACCTTCCCCTTCATTAGAAATTTTACCACTTTTATAATATACTTTAGTTGTATAATGATTGGGGGCTTTGTGTAAATAAGAATAAGAATTTACTTTTTGATTAGGATAATATTGATAAATTTCAACTACAATCCCATTGCTATATAAGTATTTACTATCTAATTTTCCAGAATTATTATATATTTCTGAACTAACTAATCTTCCTTTTTTATAGTTCGCCTTTGTGGTAGTTCCATTTTCTTTAATTAATTCTGTATAATTCTCTTTTTTGCAAGACTGTAAAAAGAGAATGAAGAATGTTAAGCTTAAATATTTCATGTTATTTTCGGGATTTTGCAGCACTATCAACCTTTGCTCTTACATACGGATTTGAAATTTCATCATAATTATTTCCTGTATGCCAGTTTTGATATATATTTCCGACTTTTGGTACTTTAAACTGCATTGTTGAATCTTTTCCGTTATCAAAACTAACTTTAGCACTAATAATTGTATCTCTATTAACAAGTTTTTCCTTTCCTCCCAAAAATGTATATGCCAAATCAACTAATGACATTAAATCAACCATAAAACTGATCTTGTCTGAGCCATCATTTCCTCTACTCAAGCTATTAACCATTCCCCCATAAAACCATCCAAACTTACGATTTTATCAATATCACCTCTAAAAAATGGGTTTTCATAATTTAATGGTGCCGCTCCTCCTAAATTTGTATAAAAGTAGCCTCCTTCATTCCCTAAGTGAGATAGATATCTGGTAAGATCAAAAGCACCTTGCCCTTTTATATACATTCCTCCTGGTGTTGTTGTCGCTCCATAGGAGGTATTACCGCCTGCATCTGTATAGGTTCCGTCTGCATTTAATGTATACTTTACATTACCTGTTGTCTGATCCGTAACCTCACCTGTCTCTGCAACACCATATACATTTGCATATCCTGCATCTATTGCTTCTTGGGCTGTATTAATATTAGCATTATAAGTCAGCCTATGCTGATAACCTTCAAACACTTGGTGTATCCAACCTAATCCCTCTCTTCCATCAGGATCAATAAAACTCAACGGATTATTAAATGCGTAATTATATGGGCTATATCTTGTCATCTTCTCCGCCAGAGGGTCAACCACTCCCCATCTACCTAAATCCGGCATATACATTCTTGCCCCATAATCATACATCCCACTTTCTTGCAATTCCTTACCATTGTACTTGTAATTATAAGTAACCTCTCAATTTGCGAGGTTATTTTATTATCTGGCACACGATAAAATCGCGCGGAAGTGGGGTTACTTCAATTGTTGAGCTAAAGATTTACTTTCATAATATATTGTTTTAATTATATTATTGGACTCATCAATGTATAACCAAGATTTCATTGTATCATCACTATATAAAGTATTATTTCCCCATACAAAAGCATGAGTATAATAGCCATCAAGCATATCATCTCCATTTACAGACATTAAAGTATGTGAATTAAAAGAATATGGTGAATTAATTAACTTTTCTTTTATTAAAGTTAATTCAGTAATATATTTGTTAGCATTTTGAACATTTAACTTCTTTATATCTGACGCTTTTTTACCAAAAAAACTTTCTTTAGGATTTCCAAATATTTCACCACCATCTACTGAAGAATTATGAATATAAACATTCAATAAATTTTTAGTGGGATGACAAGACATAGATGCTACTAATATTAAAAATAATAAGTACTTTTTCATAATATTGAATTATTTAGGGTCTGTTGTTTCTGGACTTTTAGTTTCATAATAATTTTTCCCATAGTTAGTCCTCTTGTCTTCTCCTAAATTATCATTAACCTGATTTGCTAATCCTGTAGTATGCTTTTCTTCTAAATTTGAAAAGGATAAGTTTGCACCATTAGGTGTTATTAGCCCCTCATTAGCTGTTGTTTTATCCGCTTTTCGACTATTATAATTAATATTATCTTGAGTATCATTATAGCCATGGATTAATTCATGAGATAATAAAGAAGTCGGAGAATTTTGTCCTTGATTAGTGCCTGAATTTGGCTGGGTAACATCTTTCCTAAATGTTATACCATCTTTATCACGCCAATTTACAGTTTTTGTACTAGGATCATAATTATTTCCATTTTTTTGATAATCAGATGCTTCCGGCTTTTGTTGTGCGATACTAATTGTATTTTTCTTATCAGAAATTAAAGTTTGCAACATATCAACTTTTTTTCCATTTATATCAACTTTCATTGCTCCGCTTGAATATAATTTATCAATAGCCTTATAAGCGTTTCTTTCAAAATCATTTCCTATTTTACTATAATCTCTGTTTTTTTGATAGGAATATACATGTTCGCCAATTCTAATATCTCTCCCATCCGGATCAATGAAAAGAATTGGATTATTAACAGCATAATTATACGGACTGTGTCTCCTATATTTCTCCGTCAACGGGTCAACAACACCCCATCTTCCCAAATCCGGCATATACATTCTTGCGCCATAATCATACATTCCCGTTTCCTGCAGCTCCTTGCCGTTGTACTTATACTGATAAGCATTTTGTTTTGTAGTTGTATAGTCATGCAGCATCCCAAAAGGATAATAGCTGTTGACTTCTACAATCTCTCCCGGTTTCCAGTCATCTATACAAAACCAGCCTGTACAGTTTGATGCATTATATCTTCTGGGTTGGATTATCCTGTCTCCATTGTTAATGGTATAACTTAATCTTAAATTTACAAGATGCCCCTTATACAGGTATTATATAATTATTTAAGAACATGATTTACAAATCATTACTCCAAACTTTTGCAGTTATTTTCCATAAAGTAGTGAATCTTTTTATCATTAGTAATTAACTTATTATTTTTGAAATATAACATATAACCATTAATAAGACTTTGATTGCCTTTTGGTAACATTTTTATATCATAATTTATGGATTGTAAATATTTGTCAAAAAAATTTATATTTTTCTTATTAACAATTTTATCATCAATCTCATAAATTATTAACATTCCTTTATATTTATATGTTTTATATGTCTGGATTTTTTTTTCATCATAGTAAATCAAATCTTTTTTACTAACTGTAAATAACAATTGATTTTTACAATCTACGATTAAATTTATCTGAATAAATTTAAAATTCCCTTCATCCTCTTTCCATTTATCGAGATAAGTATATAAAAATTTTTGTCCCTTATCTTGGGCATTTGAATAATTAAAAGTAAAAAGTAAAAATAAAATAATTAATATTTTAATTTTTTTTGTATTTTCCCTCATAAGCTTTAATTATTTTAGAACTATTATAGATTATTGTTGTATCATATTCAACAGCATAAACAAAATTGACTGCTTTACTGGTACTTTCAGCAGATACCCTATCTCCTTCATTCGTTTTTCCAATTGAAGTAAACGTATATCCATTTGCTTTAGTTGGGAACTTTGACATTATAAAACCACTTGGATTCAAAGCTCCTGAAAATGGAGTACCTTCATTGAAGTTTAACAGTCCGGGATGTAAATGACCATGCAATTTAACATTATCTCCATCATAAACAGGAGACACAGATGTTGGTTTTCCAGATGTATATACTACAGTTTTATCTTTACCTCCTATATCTGCTGTTTGTATTCCAAATTCTACATTTACGTCTCCAGCTTTCATCCAATCAGCAACCTGATAAAAGTAGTCGGATCCTTTTTGTTCATTTTGACCAAAATCAAGATACTTACTTCCATCTTGTAAGTATTGATGAAGATTATTTTTTATATAGCCTTTTTCTCCAACATCAAAACCTCCATCATTTTTTTCTTTTAATTTTCTATCTTTTCCTTGGCCTTCAAAATTTTTGGATGTATATACAACATCTCTATCAGACGGTGCTATATTACTTAATTTTCCATTTTCATCCATCTCATATATATCTTCTAATCTTCCATCTGGATCAATAAAACGAATTGGATTATTGTATGCATATCTATAAGGAGACCAAGCTCTATTTACCTCTGCCAACGGATCCACAACACCCCACCTCCCAATATCCGACATATAGAACCTCGCTCCATAGTCATAAAAACCGGTTTCCTGCAGCTCCTTGCCGTTGTACTTATAATTCATATAACCTCCTAACAAGCCTTTCACTCCTCCAATATGATTCATTCCAAATGCATAATAATTATTGGTATCCGTTATTTCAGCAGTGCCTGTGCTGTCTTTGGCAAAACTTACCCTGGCATTTCCAAGGTGGTCTTTATACTGATAAATATAGCGGTTTTCTATGAAACTGTAAAATCCTTCTGCAGTGGGAACAAAATCAAGCAGCCATATAGGGGATATGATTCCGGGATCAAAAATATTCTTATCTCTGTAAGCTTCTGCTTCAAAGGCAACACTGGTTTTGCACCATAAACAAGGACCTGAGGTTTCGATATAATTATATTGAAATCCATCCAGATAGTCTGTCATCTTTGTCGTTTTGTTTTGTCCTTTCCCGCCTCCAGAGGTGTAAGTCTTACGTACTTTTGTGCCATCTGCCCTATAAAGATAGCTCAGTCCGAAACTGGTAAGCCCTCCTAAAGGATTATTCTGATTGATGGAGAACAGGTCCGGCAGGTTCAGATGATTATAAGCAATATTCTGTATCCCTTTATCCTTCATGGTGGTCATACTTCCGTTCAGGTCATAATCTATGATATTATTACCTCCTTCATAACCGGTATCATTCATGGCATTTTCGATCACTTGGGTCAGGCGGTTGCCATTATAGATATAATCAAGATTATCTACCAAAGTAGCTGTGTTTCCTGGCATAGGTGCCGCTGTACGTTTAAGATTACTGATGCTTCCATTCAGGTCATAGGTCAGGTATTCGTCAAAATTACCGCTGACTCAGGTGGTGGATTTAAAACTTTTTTGCTAAAAACGCTCCTGACTTTGCACAGCGGGTGTTGTATCTTCGTTCCCCTGATTGTATTTCTCAAATAAACTAAGCTATAAACACAAAACCCGCTCAATGAACAGGTTTTGTTGTTATTCTAAGCATGAGCAAATTTTATTTGATACAAATATTTTGATCCTCTTCCGCAGTATAATAATCGTTATACTTTATTATAGTCGAATCATTTAAAATGTATATTTTAGGTGATTCACCACCTTGTTGGATTAAACTACTTACAGATGTTACTTTAAAGGAATATTTTTTCCCTAATTCAATTTTAGTACAAATATTATTGTTAGTCGGTTTAAATATTTCTATAATATCCATGTTATCTGTTATTAGTATACTAACCATTTTATCTTGTTTAAAAGAAATTATTTTCCTTGTAATATCAATTGGCTCTGAACTAATCTTAATATTATTTGTTTGGCAACTGCACAGAATGGCAGTAAAAAATAAAAAAAGATTTTTTTTCATAATATTATTTTCTTAATCCTTTATCATCTTTATAAACTTTATATAAAGATGTAGTTTGAATTTGATTATTAGGATCTATTTTCCCAGCAAAACCTTCATAGTACTTTCTTAAGCCTGTCGCGGTATTTTCAGCTCTTGTTCTCGCTAATATAATAATGTTATCATATGGCATCATTTTTCTTGTCAGACCATGCATTTCGTTAAAAATAGGATTGGAATTAGCTGAAGACTATTATTCCTTATAACAAAGACCTTTTAGATTTTCTGTTATAAATAAATCTTTTTTAATGTTATAGTCTTTGTCAAAATGAACTAATGTACCATTATATGTGATACCTCTAAGATTATGTGATACCAAATTTTTAGGATATAAAGAGATAGGATTTAATTTATAATTCTTATCAACAGTAATAAGATTTTCCCTTTTACAATCTGTTTTGCTCTTTGCTGATGCTATTTTTATTATAGCAGTATTTTTTATGCTAACATCTATTTTTTCTGCATATACCAAATATGTATTTTCAATAGAATCAATTTTAGTAATTCTATAATTGTAGCCTGTAGTAGCTTTCGGCTTTATGCTACAAGCATATAAAATAAATGATGCTAAAATAAATATTATCTTTTTCATAAATTTAAGGATATGTTTGAACAACTTGGGACTTTTTAACACCACTTGGATCGGTTACGAAAAATTCGGCACTGCCACTTTTGTATAAAACGCTAGAGGGTTTTCCATTTTTATCAAAATATCTCACATCATAACCATCCGTCTGTGGAGTAGCATTATTATGAGCAGCGTTATATACACTGAAAGGATTATCATTTTCCGCTTGTGATGCAAAACCAGAATTTACCCCAAGTCTTCGGGAAATTAAAGCTCCTTGATATGATTCCGTTACTTCATGTAGCATATCTGCACCAGCTTTATTAAAATAATCACTCATAGCACCTAACACTTTAGGATTAACTTCTTGATAAGCATTTGTTATAGTATTTACAGCACTACCATCTCTATTAAGTAAATAACTTGTTTTGTTGCCTGAAAAAGTACCTCCTACATATAAATTTCCTGATTTTGTTATATTCGTATATTCTGCACTAACATTTACATTTACTGAATGATCATCAATTGCATTAACCAGCTGTTGAGCATCTGCAGATAGCTTTGCTTTAGGATAATTTTGAGTGTAGCTAACTTTTCCACTATTATCCATTTTAAGGGCAAGTTCCGAAGAAACAGATTTTTGTAATTCCTGCAATGCAGCATCCTTTGCCCCTCCTGTAATAATAACATCATAATTCTGGCGTCCATCCGGATCAATAAATCTCAAAGGATTATTAAAAGCATAGCTATAAAGGCTATGTCTTGTCATCTTTTCCGCCAACGGGTCAACAACACCCCATCTTCCCAAGTCCGGCATATACATCCTTGCTCCATAATCATACATTCCCGTTTCCTGTAGCTCCTTTCCGTTATACTTATAATTCATATAACCTCCTAGCAAGCCTTTCACTCCTCCAATATGATTCATTCCAAATGCATAATAATTATTGGTATCCGTTACTTCAGGAGTGCCTGCGCTGTCTTTGGCAAAACTTACCCTGGCATTTCCAAGGTGGTCTTTATACTGATAAATATAGCGGTTTTCTATGAAACTGTAAAATCCTTCTGCAGTGGGGACAAAATCAAGCAGCCATATAGGGGATATGATTCCGGGATCAAAAATATTCTTATCTCTGTAAGCTTCTGCTTCATAGGCAACACTGGTTTTGCACCATAAACAAGGACCTGAGGTTTCGATATAATTATATTGAAATCCATCCAGATAGTCTGTCATCTTTGTCGTTTTGTTTTGGCCTTTCCCGCCTCCGGAGGTGTAAGTCTTACGTACTTTTGTACCATCTGCCCTATAAAGATAGCTCAGTCCGAAACTGGTAAGCCCTCCTAAAGGATTATTCTGATTGATGGAGAACAGGTCCGGCAGGTTCAGATGATTATAAGCAATATTCTGAATTCCTTTATCCTTCATCGTGGTCATACTCCCATTCAGGTCATAATCTATGATATTATTACCTCCTTCATAACCGGTATCGTTCATGGCATTTTCGATCACTTGGGTCAGGCGGTTCCCAGTATAGATATAATTAAGATTATCTACCAAAGTAGCTGTGTTTCCTGGCATAGCTGCCGCTGTACGTTTAAGATTACTGATGTTTCCATTCAGGTCATAGGTCAGGTATTCGTCAAAATTACCGCTGACTCCCGTTCCCGGTTCTTTATAAAAAGCATTGGTAAGCCTGTTTAGGGCATCATATTCATAAACATATCTTTTGAGATTGTTTTCAGAACTGTTATTCCAGTCTATTTCTGCGATATTTCCGTTGAACTTCCCAGTTGTCGATGGGTTTTCAGGGGTATTATATTTGATCTTATACCCAAAGAGTTTTCCGTTCAGGGTGGCAGGATCATTGATCTGGGTCATCCATCCCTGGATATTGTATTTATAGTCCATTTGCTGAAGCGGAGATGCGGCAGCAATTCCTCCTACTTTCTTAGATTCCAGCTGGGAAAGTTCATTGTATTTATTCTGGGTAAGATATTCAACAGGGTTGCTGTCTACCTGATGTTTGTGAACCAATAGCCTGTTTTGTTGGTCGTACTCAAACGTTTCTGTTAGCACTCTTTCTGAATCTGAGTTTAGGCGCTTGTGTTTAGTAATAACCTGTTGGGGAGTGCCTGCAAAATCCAGCTTGGATTCGGTATGGGTATACCCTCCCAAATGATTGATAGAGTGAGTGCCAATCACTCTTCCTTTCTGATCATAGTAGGTGTAAGTTTTTGTCCAGCTGTCATCCTCAATATTTTTCACAAGGCTCATCACAGGCAGTCCTTTGGTATTTCTGCCGTCTGGGGTGAGAGTATCTGTTAAAATCGTCATCTCAGGAGTATTGGCCGGAAATGCAGGATTGAAGCTGTATACCGGATAACTATCATAATAGTTTAAAGACAATAAAGTGACCCATGTAGAGGATTTAGGATAGGTAATGTCGGAATTTCCGTAGTAGACATCCATTCCCTGTCTGCTAAAAGCTACCGCGTTTCCACGATCTACATTATTGGAGCCAAAAGTATTGACTTCGTTCTGCTCTGCGGCTCGTGTTCCTCCTGTGTTGATTCCGGTATAAGCGACTCTGCCAAACTGGTCATATTTGGTGTAAAGCCACTGTCCTTTGGATTCCAGTTCAGCATCACGGGTGGCTGCAAGCCTGTCCTGCTTGTCATACACCCTATATTCCCAGCCTTTACCCGGAAGCTTTTTTTCTACCAGCCTGCCTCTTCCGTCATAACGGTACTGATAGGCCAAAGCATCATGTTCCGCCATACCCCAGGTCTCTAACTGAGAGAGAAGTGGAGGAATTACAAAAGCTAACTGATTATATTCATTGTAAACATAATAAGTATCTGCATTTTTGGTTACACTGAGCTCTTTTCTGACTAATATAATCTGGCCCTGACCGTTTTTAAATTCAATAGTTTTGTTTCCATCTTCATCGGTGGCTGTATTTTTATACAATTGGGCTTCGCCATACATCCCGTTATTACTGATTGATGAGAACGTAGCTCCGTTCACCCAGCTGGAAGAGGTGGCAAATTTCCTTACTTTATCTATCGTGATATTGGCTTCATAGCCAAATTTCACAGGTTTATCAGCCCAGTCTGTACCCACCTGAATCTGCTGCTGAATCCGGTCTAAAGGAGAATTTTCCAGTATTTTCTCTGAATAGATCTTCTCATTACCATACACTGATGGAGCGTTACCCAATGGATTGGGAACAATAGCTCCGTTTGAAGTGTTTCCCTGGGGAACGGGAAGGTAGTCTTTTACCTGTCTCCCAAACTGATCATATTCAATATGGGTAACAATATCTTTTCCTAACGGTGATGCTTTGATATTCACGACCTGCTTGGGTCTTCCCAAGCCATCGAAGTACTGAACGGCCTGAACCTGTCTGGCATTGGCATCACTCTGGGTTTTAGGTTCAAGGTAAGTCCTTGTGTAGATATAATTTTCATTGGTACTGCTCAAACCGGAGGGCAGCTGTACCTGTGCTTTTACAGTGCCCATTACAAGAAGTACACCTATAGGAATTATTAATTTTTTCATCAGTTCTTAGTTTTTATAGTTGTACTTTATTTCCTTCAGGATCTTGCCGTCCATATCGGTTACTTTTTCCAGTCGATTGGCTGAATCATAGATATAGTTTTCTCTGATCCCGGAAGGCGGGGTGATGGTTCTTACCCCGATTAGCGGATCGTAAGTGTAGGTAGAAACAAGAGGTCTGAACCTGTCTATACTAAGCTTGCTTCTGAATTTTTGCAGTGCTGATAAAAAAGAAGTTTCATCATTATTGGTTCCGGCATTGGCATCTGTATCTGAAGCGCTGATAATTTCCGCCATTACAGGATAATTCTCGGATAAATGCTGATAAGTAACTCCTTCTACTTTGGCAATAGGTTTCGTATTATTATATCCCCATACAATAGCTGTCGGAATTCCATCTTTTGTCGTATACTGACGTAGATTTCCTTTAGCATCATACTGATCATAGGTAATTTCAATAGAAGCCATATTATTTTGAAGATTATAGGATAATATTGATGTAGGAAGCAATGTCAAAGGATCATCATATCTTGTTTCTCTTCTGGAAATAGTTTTTCCGAAAGCATCGTTAGAATCTTGTTTTTTTGTCACTACAGTTTCTAACGGAATTCCAATCATATTGGCATTAATGAGCTTCTGGTTCCCCTTTTCAGCTGCGTACTGATAAACCGTTTCCTGGATACTGAAATCAGAAAATGAGGTTACGCTTCTGGATACTTGTTTATCCGGATTGTTGTATAAATAATTGGTTATTGTAGTAATTTTTTTATAAGTAGTATCATCTGTTGTATTGATTGGTACATCTTCTAAATACTCTGTACTGGTTACGTCATTCAGAAAAGAGGAGTAGGTTGGAAATCTACGGCCCTCTACATACATATTATTCAATGTAGTGGATGGGTTTGCCGTAGATGTTGTAAAGATATATGGGTAAATCTGAATACCGGCAACACTATAAATGTTCCCCTCTAAAATAGAATTGTAAATATTTTGGGTACTTTTCTTTAAAAACAGATTTCCATTTTTATTACTGAAGATACGGTGTGAAATTAATCTGCTGCTAATATTGTTTAATGGGAAGTGCCTGTATAATTTATTCATAGCAGAAGAGGATAATACTCCTAAAACTGTAGCATTGTTTATTTGGGTATTAGCAGCCATTCCGTCTTCATTGGGGTATTTTAGTGGAAGGCTGTTTTCAACTGTATATGCTTCGGTATCAAATTTTTTTTCTTCTCCTCCTTTTTCAAAATTGTCACCTCCATAACTAATGGTTACTTGTGGATATACGGGATCATAAATGTCAAAACTGGCTTGTTCACCACTTTCAGAAAAGGTAAAAATATTTGATATTTGCGGTTCGGAATGGAATAACGACGTATATGATGAAGCAAAGCAAGTAAGACATTCATGAGGCAATGAGTTTACTCCTATTATTTGATTATAAGCATATGACCTAAAATAAGGCTGAAAAGGTAAACCAATAATATCCATATTGCTAATGTTCTTATAATCTGCATAATAAAATCTTTTAATATTGACAGGTCCATTTTCAGCGAGATCATATTGCTTTTTTAATCTAATATTTGCATCTTCTATTTTTGTCCAGCCATTATCATATACCACTGCAGCGACTCCATTACATTGTTTACATAAGTCTGCTATTTTATATTTAAATTGATAAGCCTTATTAGGCTGCGGCTGAAAAACATAAGAAAAGCTAGCATTCTGAACCATTTTTTGTACCTGCACCAGTTTGCTGTATACGACCTGATTGTTTGACTGATCTATTATTTCAAAGATTGCTTTGGCTTTACTTGGCTGATTGATCTCTGCATCAGAATGAAGGTGTATATCAATAGTTACTTTATTTCCTGTAATTTCTGATGGCTGCAAAACAAATGAAGATTCATTTGATAGTGGGTACCATTCGTTTTCATCCAGTACTGGATGGTAAATAGTATTTGTATTTCCGATAACACAATTTCTTTCTTTTATTACAGATTTTTTAGCTTGTAATGATTCGTATTCAAATACCGTCTTTCCTTTTGTAGGGTAAGTAATAGATTTTAGTGTTCCTTTTTTAGCAAATTCAAAGTTGGCTCTACGGTCTGCATAGTAAATACTCTGATCAAAAAAACTGTCATGTTCACCAAATAAATTGAGATTAGGCAATAATGAACTGTTATTATTGGAGCCATTAAAATAGCCTAAATAATCTATTTTTTTCGAAAGCCTTTCGGGAATATCTAAAGGGGCATCATACTCTAAACTGTATTCATTGGTAAAGGTTTCCGTATTGTTGCTTATTGTATATTCTTTGACGGATGTTAGAAAAAATCTTTTTTTACTGACAGAGGTGCTGGTACTGTTGATATAGTCAAAAACTATCTTTTTTATATTTATTCCATTTTGTGAAATTACAATATTCCCCAACTTTTGAAATGGGCTATTTAGCTCAGTTATATAATTAAAATTAATCTCTTCATTTTTTCCAATGATTTTAGTTAGAATTTTTGGATTTGTTATGTTTAATTTTTTACTGAAAGTGCCCACCTGCACACCAGACGGAGCTGTTATAAGTGTTCCTGAAGATGATGATTGAGAATTTATCATTCCAATCTCTTCTTCCCCGAGCTGAATAATTTTTGAACTCACTTCCGTATAGAGAAAATTTATCTCATTATTAGAGGTATCCTTGATTTTAGTAAGATAAAAACTTGTATTTCCACTACGTGAATTATCTAAACGAACCCAGGTTTTCTCAATTGCATTTGTCCCTCCAAAAGTATATTCTGTTCCGTCATTAGCTGTGATAATAAATGTAAAATTTTGTTTAAAATCACCCAATGTTTCAATTTTAACATTATAATTTTGTGTCAATAAAATGGGCTTAAAATTTTTATCTAAATAGAAACTCCCATTATAGCCCTGGACTGAAAAACTGAATATATCTATTTCATTATCTATTGATCCAGAAATGTCATGTGTATAAATCCCCAAAGTTTGTGCCCCATCTTGAGAAGAAAGATAACCGAATTCACTTGCATTTAATATAACCCTTTGTGATGCTATTTCATCAGTGAGATCATAGATTGTCCTGTTAATGACGCCTCCTGCTTCTAAGATCCAATTCATTCCCACTGAATTGGGTACATCATTTACTTTTACACCTGCTTTAAAATAATTTAAAGCAACAGGAAGCTTTAAACTTCCGCTTGTAATCTCATGCAAAGGAATTGTTAGATTAGGGGTTCCTTTAAATTCATTAAATGCTGTATTTCCATACTGAGTTTTAAAATAAGATTCTGGAGAAGGCGGTACAACATTGAATGTTTCGGTCCCATCTATTCCCCCTTTAGCAGAAACTAAGCGACTATAATCTTGTCCATGAAGTATATGGCTCCATAGGGTTGTTAGTAAAATAACAGCTATTGTATTTTTTTTCATGATGGTTAGTTTTTACTTTTTAATTAACTTAGCATTCGCTGTTTTACTTGTATCCGTTTTTATCGTCACCAGATAGGCGCCCTGAACCAGAGCCTGCGTATTCATCTTGGTTACTTTATTCTTTGTTTTCATGCTCTTCTGTTGACTCTTAGTCCGGGTAGAAGTTTGGCTAATCAGGAGCTGCTCATCGATAATAGTGGTATACTGACTCAGAAAGTCCAGTGTTGAAGATTTTAAATCCTTCTGCCAAAGAATTTCCTGAGCCGATCCCAGAATAGTGCATAGGGTAAATGCACCCAAATAGTTATTTTTCATATACATTTGTTTATTTTTAAATATAGTATTAAACATTCCAGATAACAGGGGTGTAATGTGCAATTATTTCTGCAATATTGTACACATTGTATATATTTCTTCCTCTTCCAGAAATACCGGAAAATTATTTAATGTCGAAAAATTGTAATGATAAGACTGACCTAAGTATAAGATCCTAATATATCCTGTATAGATATTCTAAAAAGTATTTTCATTCCCGTGTTATTTTCAAGTTCGTATTAGTTTATTATTTTCGCAAATTTAACAATTTTTAACATATATTAAAATATGTAAACAAAGTTTATCATGCCATATCAATCTATTGTTATGTACATTTCTGCATTATTCTGAAGCAAAAGTAGGCCAGTAAAGCGACAGAACATGACGCATAATAAAGATGAAGTATGTTTATTAAAAGAATCTTGCATCAGAACGGAATAGCTGATCTGTTTTTATAAGTGATAATCTTAGGAAAAGGTCAAAACACAGCACTCTATAATTACCTATTATCAGAGTTTTAATTTTATCTAATGTCAAGATTCTAAACCATATCGTGGATTGATAAGTCAGGTAAGAGAAAGACAAGATAACTTACAAAAATTTCTGCTTTTTACAACTTAACAGCCTAAAATGGATTCTATCCACTTTAATTCCCCAGTTCAGAGGTACTAAAAAAGCCACTCTTCCGAATGGCTTCTTATTTTTTTTGGAAACTGGTTTACTGATAGATTACCACATCATTTTTTTTGATTTGATATCCTTTTTTATAAGGGACTAAAACATAGCTGTCTTTAATGTGAGTTCCACTTTTCCAGAGATTCTCTTTTCCCTCTTTATCCAGAATAATACTTTTTGCCATTCCGTCCGGGATGAAAATTTCAGCTTTTTTCATGTTTTTATTGAAAATCACTGCGGTCATTGAAGCGTAGCTTTGGTCCGAGTTTACTTCTTTCAGCTTTATTTTCTGACTGAAAGTTTTTATACAATCGTTTCTCAACTGTGAATAGGTGTATCCGGCAGAACCAATACAGCCGTGAACGTCTCTGTCTCCTCCTACTATAGGAGCTTTTTTTTGTGCAAAAATTAAGGAACCAAGAAATACTGCACTGAATAAAATTGTTTTTTTCATATTTAAATTTTTTGTTGATGGTTGGTATAACGATATCCCCAACAGGGTATCAGTTAATTCCTCATAAGTTACAAAAAAAACCATTCTTACGAATGGTTTTTCTATTTTTTGATGGATGTTCTTATCTGTAGATCACAACATTATCCTTTTTAAGCTGGTAGCCGTTTTTTTTGTACGGAACCAATATGTAATCTCCGTTTTTCCAGGCTTTGGCTTTTCCGCCTGCTCTGGTAAGGATGATACTCCCAGCTCCGGTATCTTTAACAAAAACTTCAGCTTTGTTCTTGTCTTTACTAAAAATAACAGCTGCCATTGAAGTAGAACTTCCTTTCGGAGCAACTTCTGTAAGCTTTATTTTTTGCTCAAACACACGTACACAGTCTTTTTTAATTTGTGAGTACGTATACCCTGCTGAACCAATGCATCCGTGTGCATCTCTGTCACCACCCACTACCTGTGCTTTTTGTGCGAAGACTAGAGAACCAAGGAACATTGCGCTAAGTAAAATTGTTTTTTTCATTTTGATTTGTATAATATAATAACTAGAATGTCATTCATTAAAAAACCATGCCAAAAAAAACATAAACCACAAAATGGTGAACCGTTAATACCGTTTCTTACTTAGTCCAGTTGATTCTGGAATGTTTCACTTCATCAGAGCTGGTACCAATCATGATATCAAACTCTCCTGATTCCCAGTCATATTTCAAATCTCCGTTATAGAATTTCAGACTTTCCGGGCTGATGTCGAAGGTGACTTTTTTAGACTCTCCTTTTTTCAGAAATATTTTCTGGAATCCTTTCAATTCTTTTACCGGTCTGGTAATACTTCCTACCAAATCTCTGATATATAACTGAACAACTTCCGCCCCGTCATAATTTCCGTTATTGGTTACTGTAACTGTTGCCTGAACGGTTTGATTTCCTTTCGGACTGGTATTGGAAACAGCCATATCAGAATAGCTGAATTTTGTATAGCTTAAACCAAATCCGAATGGATAAAGCGGTGTATTGCACTCATCCATATAGTTTGAACGGAATCTCTGGTATTCACATTTATCAACTAAAGTCTGGTCTAACGGACGCCCTGTATTTTTTGCATTATAATAAATCGGAACCTGTCCTAAACTTCTTGGGAAAGTCATTGGAAGTTTTCCGGAAGGATTTACTTTTCCGAAAAGAACGTCAGAGATTGCATTTCCTGCTTCTGAGCCGGCAAACCACGCATTAAGAATAGCATCAGGAATATCTTTTACATTCGTTAAAGCCAATGGACGGCCAGTAAAAAGAACCATAGCAATCGGCTTCCCTGTTTTTTTTAGTTCATTTAATAAGTCAACCTGAGATTGAGGAATTGTAATTTCAGTTCTTGATGAAGATTCACCACTCATTTCTGCAGATTCTCCGATCGCTAAAACGATCACGTCTGATTTATTAGCAATATCCACCGCTTCTTTTAACAATTCTTCTTTTGAACGGCTGTCTCTGTCGGTTTTCTTACCGTGAGCGGCATAAATTTCTTCTAATTTAGCATCATAATCAATGTTTGCTCCTTTTGCAGAAATAAATTTCACTTCCTTGCCATAATTTGCCTGAAGCCCCTGCATTAAGCTAACAGATTTATCATGCTTTGCGGCAACACTCCAGGTTCCGGCCATGTTTAATGAATTATTGACCAATGGTCCGATTACCGCTACAGTTCCGGACTTTTTCAAAGGCAATACCTGGTTTTCATTTTTCATCAAAACCATCGACTGAGCTGCTGTACTTCTGGCAATATTTCTGTTTTCCATATTGAAAACTTCTTTTGCAGCCAGTTTAGCATCACCATGTTTATATGGATTATCAAATAGACCTAAGTCATATTTTGCTTCAAGAATTCTTCTCGCTGCCATATCAATTTCAGCCTGCGTCACTTTTCCTTCGGATAAAGATTTTTTAAGGGTCGTTAGAAATCCTTCACCTACCATATCCATATCAACTCCTGCTTTTAAAGCTAAAGCAGAAACCTGCTGAAGATCTCCCATTCCATGGTCTACCATTTCGTTGATCCCTGTGTAATCAGTAACAACGAAACCTTTAAAGTTCCATTTGTTTCTCAGTACCTCAGTCTGCAGCCATCTGCTTCCTGTTGCAGGAACTCCGTCAACCTCGTTAAAAGAAGCCATCACAGAAGCTACTCCTGCATCAACAGCTGCTTTATAGGGTGGGAAATATTCATTAAACATTCTCACATGGCTCATATCAACAGTGTTGTAATCTCTTCCTGCTTCACCTGCACCATACAATGCAAAGTGCTTCACACATGCTAAAATGGTATTACCGGCAGATAAGTCTTTACCCTGATAACCATACACCATATTTCTGGCAATTTCACTTCCTAAATACGGATCTTCACCGGAGCCTTCAGAAACTCTTCCCCATCTTGGTTCGCGGGAGATATCTACCATTGGAGAATACGTCCAGTTGATCCCGTCAGAAGAAGCTTCTTTTGCCGCAACTCTGGCTGACTGCTGAATAAGGTTCATATCCCATGAAGCAGCAAGTCCTAATGGAATCGGGAACGTAGTTTCATATCCGTGAATAACGTCCATGCCAAAAATCAAAGGGATTTTCAAACGGCTGTTTTCCACAGCAACTTTTTGAACGGCTTTAATTTTATCAGCTCCTTTTATATTGAATAGTCCTCCTACTAAACCCAGTTCAACTTTTTTTCCAATATCAGAACTTTTAGCCAAACCTGTAGTAAAGTCACCTGAACTTGGTAAATTCAGCTGTCCTATCTTTTCATCTAAGGTCATTTTAGACAAAAGATTATCTACAAAAGCTTTTCTTTTAGCCGCATATTGAGAAGTCTGATAAGACTGAACGGGCTTCGTTACCATTTCCTGTGCCGAAAATACCGGCGCAAGCGCTAACGTTGCCATTACAATTAACTTTTTCATAAATCTATCTTCTTATAAATTATATTTCTATTTTTATTTTAATTCAAAGAGTGTCTATTTCTCTTTCTTTTTTGACATCATCCATTCATATAATTGTGGGTTCGAATAGGCAGAATCCCAGGAGTTATGATTATCATTTGGAAAAATAGTAAGTTCCGCTGAGGGATTGACAGGATGCAGCTTTTGATAAAATTTAAAAGCATTTTCAGGAAGCACAACATCATCCATTCCGCCATGGTATATTTTCATGTTCAAATTTTTATATTGCTGGATATTGGCAGTCATCACCTGATCTGTAGGAGCACATACTGAAACTACTGCGGCAAACATTTCAGGATGTTCCATTGCCAGCTTTAAGGTTCCCCATCCTCCCATAGAAAGCCCTGTAAGGTAAATTCTGGAGGCATCAATTTTATATTTTTTCTGGATTTCTCTGATCAGGTTATAAACGGTAACGGTATCCCACCACATATTTTCCGGACACTGGGGTGCCAGAATAGCTACCGGCTCCTTGATCAGATCTTTATAGGTAAAAGGACTGTGCGCTTTTACCATTTCCAAATTATTCCCTCTTTCTCCTGAACCGTGAAGAAAAACAATTAGCGGAACGTTTCCTTTGGTTTTCTGAGGATAATCGAGGATATAGGATATTTTTTCCTGTTTTTTAATTTCTTTGTTCAATTCTGCTTTTATTTCCTGAGCATTCAGCTGTAAGGAGAGTGGCAGAAGTAAAAAGGGAAAATGTCTTAATTTTAATTTCATATTGTTATTTAGGTTTTGGCTAAAGGATTTGATTTTTTCTTTAGATGGCCACGAATGCATTGATTTAATTATTTTATGCACTCATGGCGCAGTAAAGATTTTATTTTATTCCATATTTTGCTGAGTGAAAGCTTAGTTTTTTCAATCCCTGCTGAATTTCCGGAGCATTCATAAACAGCTTCCAAAGGAATCCCGTTCTGTAATTTTCGATCATGGGTGCAATGGTTCCCTGATCGATGGCCAGATATCTTGGAGTGGTCCAGTTATTATAATTGATTGATGTAGCATCATAAGGTCCTGCAGAACCAATAAATTCAGGTTTTTGAGTGTATATAAATCTCAAAAAGTCCATAGATTCCTTTGGGGTATATGGAAAACTGCTCAATGCCGCAGTCGGAGTGATTACTCCGTGATCATTTTGTGGAAAATGAGCGTTATATCCTGTGCTTCCATCTTCATTTCTGGAATAACCGGCTGTCAGCCCCCAATACTCAGCTCCATATCCTTTCCATTGCTTTGGGTTTTCAACACAGTATTTATAATCGATAAGAACCTGATTCTTATTAAGATCAAAATAATTTTTAATCAGTTTGTCTGATAAATTGGTAGGATCTAATCCAATGTAAGAATATTGCGCCCAAAATAAAGGGCCTCCATACTCTTCAGCTCCGTTGTGCTTAACATACATTGGAAGCCCATATTTTGTTTTTTCCGAAAGAATCTTCCCGTTTCTTGCCCAGCCTTTATAATAGGTTTCCTCATCAATAGAATAAGTAGGTGAAGAAGCTGCTAAAATATAGGTGATCAGGCATTCGTTATATCCTTCCAGCGGAAAATTCATTTCCCATTGATACTCCGGTGACCAGTGCCAATACAATACTTTCTCACCTCCTTTTGTATACCAGTTCCATTGAATTCCTTTCCATAGTTCATCACATTTTGCAGCCAATCTTTTTTCTTCAGCATTTCCGTTCTTAAAATATTCACGAACCATCAGAATCCCTGAAGTAAGGAATGCTGTTTCCACAAGATCTCCTCCATTGTCTTTTTTACCAAAAGGAACGGTTTTCCCTGTCTCTCCATTGATCCAGTGTGACCAGGCACCCTTATGACGGTCTGCTCTAGCAAGGAAATCCATCATGGTAGTCAATCGTTTCACAGCTTCTTTTCTGGGAACAAAGCCTCTTTCTACACCCACCAGAATGGTTGCCAGTCCAAATCCGGAACCTCCTGTAGTGATAACGTGTTTATCGTTATCCGGATAGATATTATCTTCATGATAACGTTCTCTTCCAAGCATTGAATGAGGTTCTGCATAATCCCAGAAATATTTCAGGGCATCTTTCTGAACTTTGTTCATGAGCTGCTCATCTGTAACAGTAGTATTTACAGCTCGGTTTTGGGAAACATCCTGTTTTGCTATTTGGGAGTTTTTGCAGGAATATGCAAACAATAAAGATGCAGCAGCAATTGATAATAAGGTCCTTTTCATGAAATCTTTTTTATCTGGTTATACTAAAAGAAGAGGAGAACTTTCATTCTCCTCTAAAGTGTGTGGTTATATCATTCTAATAATTAGGATTTTGCTGAGACAGCCCCCCTGCTTCCATAATAAAATCCTGTGGAAGAGGGAATACTTCATGCTTACCAACCTGGAATACTTTTCCTCCATCAGCTGCCATTGCAGCCTGTGCCTGACCTGTTCTGACTAAATCAAACCATCTGTCGTGTTCGAAAGCTAATTCTAATCTTCTTTGTTTCCAGATATCTGCTCTTACATCAGCTTGAGTAGATGCCGGAGAATCACCGATATGAGCTCTATTCCTTACTTGATTTAAGAATGGAATCGCAGCAGAAGTCTGGCCTAATTCGTTCATTACCTCAGCTTTCATCAGAAGAACCTCAGCATATCTCAGATAACGGATATTGGTATCAGTATTAGCCTGATCATAATAAGCTGAAGAATATGCTTTATAATTATAAAACTTATTATCTGCATTGATGTTGACTTTTCTATCATCATATAGCGTCATTCCTCTTTGCATAATAGTAGCATCTCTTCTTGAGTCACCTGCAGAATAAGCATCAAACAAGCCTTGGGTTGGCGTTGCAAATCCCCAGCCCCAACCTCCGGTACCACGTGGCGACTGTACCTGAGTATACTGCTGTATTCCTCTACCAGCTACAGCTCCTGACCCTTGAATTTCAAAAATAGATTCTGCATTATTTTCTCCTGTGATTTTATAAATATCAATAAATTCCGGAGTTAAGGAATAACCTGTTACCAGATTACACTGATCAAGTGCTAATTGCCATTTTTTCTGATAAAGATATACTTTAGCCAATAAAGCATGAGCTGCACCAGAAGAAGCCCTTCCTACGTTTGAAGCCCCATATGCTGAACGATCAGGCAATGCTTCTATTGCATCTTTAAGATCTTTTTCTATAAATGCATAAATTTCTTCTTTAGAAACTCTTGTTAACTGCATTTTTTTGTCTGCATCATTGCCTGTAGCAGGAACATGATCAACTAATGGAACACCGCCAAATGACTTCACCAATGTGAAATACATAAATGCTCTTAGGAATTTTGCTTCTCCCATTAATCTTTTTCTTAAGCTTTCATCAGCATTTTTAAGCTGAGGAATGTATAGTAATGCCTGATTTGCTCTATTAATCCCCTGATAATTAGAAGCAAATAATTCTTTGAAAGACGGTGTTGTAGCGGTAAAATTCAAGGCATCCAGAATATCTTTATCTGAACCATTATCACCTGCGCTAGATCCTTTGTCTGCATCATCTGAAACAATTGAAGTTACTCCAATCCAGGCAAAGGTACTCATGTTCCAGTCCAAAAATTTAGCATAAATGGAATTGACAAAATATGTAGCTCCATCGTTATTATTGAATTTTTCAATATCACCAACAGTCATAGATTCTGAAGGAGAAACATCAATAAACTCTTCTTTACAACTCTGTGTAAAAGTCCCTGCTGCCAATAACATCAACGAGACAATTAATATTTTATTTTTTTTCATTTTTTCTAAAAGTTTACGTTTAAACCAAAAATAAATGATCTCAATGTAGGATATGAGTTCAGCTCTACTCCGGCAAGTTTATATGGATTTCCTTCTGCTGTTGCATCCGCTGCATTATATCCTGATAATTCAGAAGAATATCCTGAATATTTGGACCAAACAACTGGGTTAATAGCACTAACATATAATCTTATAGATTTAACATTTTTCACTACATTCTTAATAGTATATCCTACTGAAATATTATTAATTCTAAAATAGTCTCCGTCTTCTAAGAAAAATGTAGATGCAATTGGTATTGCAGTTGTAGGTGCAGGATTTGCTGCATTGGTATTAGTAGGAGTCCAGTAATCATTAGCTACTGAAGATTCAATATTTTCCCCGCTGATTCTTTGAGCCTTTTTACCATTATAGACTTTAAAACCAAAAGCACCATATCCGTTAGCAGCAAAATCCCAATTTTTATAGCTTAAAGATACATTGATACCTAAAGTAGATTTTGGAATATAAGAATCAAAATATTTTCGGTCACCTGCATCTGCAGATCCTGTCACTCCATTTCCATTAAGGTCTTTATATTTCATAGCACCGTTTGCATCATATCCGTCAAACTCCCACAAGTAGAAACTTCCTAATGCATGGCCTACCGTTGATCCATTGAACAATTTAGTCCATTGTCCATTACCCAAATCTCCGCCACTGAGCTGAGCAACATTTTTTTCAGTATTAACTTTCGTTAGCTTATTTTTATTATATGAATAATTAGCTCCAACAGAATAAGTCCAGTTTTCACCAACTTTATCAGCCCAGTTAAGCGAGAATTCCAATCCTTTATTAACTACAGCACCCATATGAGAATAGTAAGTTTCTGACTGCCCTGAAGTCAGGAAATTAGAAATCCCTAAAATCAGATTTTTTGTTTCCCTGTTATAAGCATCTACCGAACCTGTCAGTCTGTTATTCAAGACCGCGAAATCAAGTCCTACTGATGATTCTTCTGTAATTTCCCATCCTAAAGTCGGATCATATCCTTTATTAACAGTAATTCCGTTACTTACCGCATTACTGTTTCCAAAACCATAATTATAAACTGTTCCTGAACTAAGTGATAAGTAGTTTAAAGGAACTTTCTGATTCCCTAATCTACCCCAACCTCCTCTAAGTTTTAAAAGGTTAAAGAAGCTATCTTTCATAAAATCTTCTTCAGACACTATCCAACCTGCACCAAATGATGGGAACGTTCCCCATTTTTGACCTGCAGCAAACTGAGAGGAGCCATCTCGTCTTACGGTAGCACTTAAAAGATAACGGTTCATCAGTTTATACTGTGCTCTAGCAAAATATGATATTGTTGTGTTTCTGTCTCCTTTTACTGATGTTAGATTTTGTACATTATTCACGTAATCAAAGCCACTAAGATTCCAGTAATTTTGGTCAGTTAATAAAAGATTTCTTCTCGTAAGGTTTAATGATTCAACACCATTGATTACTGTTGCTTCTGTACCTACCGTTGATTCAATATCATGTACTCCAAACTTTCTATTATATGTTAAGTAGTTTGTAAGTGACCAGTTATAATAATCTTCTTTCTTGTTAAGAAGAGTATTTCTGGCATTTTGCCCTGGAAAATCACCTGGTACTCTTGTAGGATCTGCCGCTAACCAAACTGCTACGGCATCCGTAAAATTGTACGCTTTATAATTTCCATATTCACCACTAAACTGAGAAGTGAATTTTAATCCTTTCATGATATCAATATCCAACTTCAGACCTCCCTGCATAATCATGCCTTTATTTTGCTGATTATCAAAAAATAGCTGGCTTTCAGGATTCCCTACGTTATTAAATTGATTTCCAATATAATCTACCACACCATTGGAGTTAACTCTTGGAAGCCCAAACTGTCCAGATGCATAACGAACCGGAACTATAGGAGACTGCTTATATGCAGTCGTAAAAGCATTTAGTGGTTTTGGTGTTTCTTTTGTGAAAGCAATACTTAAGTTTTGTGATAGGGTAACTCCTTTTGCAATTTTAAATTCATTATTTGATCTAATCGTTGCACGGTTATAATCCGTACCACGAAGAATAGACTGCTCATCATAGTTACTTAAACTTAAGAAATATTTTACAGATTCTGAAGAACCTGAAATCGAAAGATTATGCTGATTGTAAATACCCGTTCTTGTGATTTGCTTGTACCAGTCAGTATCTACAGGTTGATTAAGAGAAAATTTATTGATTCCTAACGCTATATTGTTATAGTTAGCAAATTCTGAAGCATTTGCCATTTTTACTGTTCTTAAAGGATTTCTAATTCCAATCAGTCCGTCGTAAGAAACACTCAACTTTCCTTTACCTCCTTTCGTTGTAATAATAATAACTCCATTTGCTGCTCTGTTTCCATAGATAGCAAGTGCAGCCGCGTCTTTTAATATATCATAGGTAAGAATATCATTACTGTTTATATTATTAATGTTACTGGCAAACATCCCATCTACAACATATAAAGGTTCTCTTCCTCCCAGTACTGTACCCATTCCTCTAATCATTACACTAGGAGTGGAACCAGGTAAATCCGAAGCTGTCACCTGTACCCCTGCTGCTTTACCCTGGATAGCCTGCGAAGCATTTAATACTTTTGTCCTGGTTACTTCTTCTGCACTGATGGAGCTGATAGATGTTGTATTATCTACTTTTTTACGACTACCATACCCGATCATTACCACCTCGTCAATCTTCTGGACTTTGGCAGAATCAGGTGTAGTCTGTGCATTCACGTTCATTCCGAAGTACAAAACCGCGATAAGGCATGAATACTTTAAATTACATTGTTTCATATAGTTTCGAGTTTATTCAAATAATCAAATTTTGATATGTCTTAATAAGTGGAGTTATTTAAAATCTCAAAAAAAGACATTAGCCAAAAATATAAAAAATATCCCACCATGTTAAATTATCTTAAAAATTTAACAACTATTGTTTTTTTTTGAATTAAAAATGAAATAGGATCAGTTTTTATGAGTTTATATTCAAAACAATATGGAATAACATAATATATCTCTAATAGGAAAATAGCAATTTTAACATAAAAATTCACCAAATTGACTCCCTAAATTAATATTTTGTTAAATAAAGAATAGTATTTACCTTTGGTGCAGTTTTTGAGAAAAGCAATAAGAAAAAAATCAATAAAAAGATTAATGAAAAAATACATCATTGCAGCCGCTCTTATTATCGGAACCGGCGCAGTCATTACCACTACGGTACAGTCCTGTACTACCCTGGCGACAAGCGACATGGGGCTTTCTATTATTAAAAGGATGCTCTTGAATGGTATTGATAAAGGAATGGGGGTTTACGCGAATAAAGAGGCCTTCCTGCAGAATAACATGGTGGATAAAGCTCTTCCAAAAGAGCTCAGAGATATCAACTCTATGCTGGAGAATATTGCGCCTTCATTGGTCGCTAAGGAAAGGGATTATATCGCACAGGCAGCTGCTTACACGGTAAATACTTCAAAACCTATTTTACAGGGTGCGGTAAACAGTCTGAACGCTCAGGACGTCACAAGAATTATCCAGGGAACTACTGCTACACAGATTCTGAAAGAAAAAACCTCTCAACAGCTTATTGCAGCCATTGCTCCTAAAGTGGATGAGAAGCTGAATGAATACGGTATTGTAAAAACAGTCAACACTGCATTGGCCGGAAATAATTTCCTTGGCAGTCTTTTAGGAGGAAACAAGAACACTGTAAGCTCAGGAGGGCTAAGCCAGCTTGCTTCTGAACAGCTTGTCAACGGACTTTTCAATATCATAGAAGATTATGAGCACCAGAACTCCAAGTCCTTACTAGGACCATTTGGAAAATAGGAAATTTTTCATTAAATTTATATTAATATTAATAATTGCAGATGGATATATTACAAGGAAATCAACACGCAAGTCCTGAAGATTTCTATAAGTCTTTAAAGGAAAAACTGGAAGATCATCACGATTTTCCTGAGGATTATTTATTCAAATTTATTATTCCTACAGACCAGTCAAAATTAACTGAAATTTACAAGGTTTTTGATGGTATTAAATTTACATTGGGAAACCGTGAAAGCAAAAATGGAAAATACACAGCCTGCAATATCAACGCATTTGTATTGGATGCTAATCAGATTGTGACTATTTATAAAGAAGTAGCAAAAATAGAAGGAGTTATTCTATTGTAAAAATGAATCGGCTGTCTCTTTGAGACAGCCGATTTTATGAACATCCATCCATTCTCAGAAAAAAATCAACCTAATATAAAAATCCATCTTTGGAGATTTGATACGGTTTATTTTTTAACGAATTTCAAATATTGTCTTGAATATATTTTAAAGCACAAAAAAGCCCATTTATTTATAAAACGGGCTTTTTTATTATTTATTAATTCTTAATTATTTATCAATAAAGAATTTGACATTTTCAATAGGCCTTCCCAACATTGCTACAGAGCCTTTCACCAGAATAGGTCTTTGTATCAGTGAAGGATTTTCAGACAAAATCTTAATCCATTCCTCTTCGGAATAGTTTTTATCGGCATACTTTTCCATATATAGTTTATCCATTTTACGGATAATATGAAAAACGCTTTGATTCAGCTTCTTCAAAACTGTTTTGATCTCCAGAATGCTTAACGGATCTTCGATGATATTAATGATTTCAAAAGGCACACCATTTTCATCAAGGTACTCTAACACAGCATTTGATTTCGAACAGTTTCCGTTATGTAAAACTTTCACTAACATCTTTAATTGCTTTAAAAAATTAAACTTACTTATCTCAAAATTAATAAGAATTCTCTTGAGATTGTCTTAACATTCTGATAAATGTTTGTTAAAACAATCCGTGCAATTCTGCTTCAATCTTTTCCAGAATAAGCCCGAAATCTTCCGGTTTTTCTACAAAATCAAGATCATCCACTTCAATAATCAGAAGTTTACCTTCTGTATAGCCGGAGATCCATTTTTCGTATTTCTGATTGAGTTTTGAAAGGTATTCAATACTAATTGACGCTTCATATTCACGTCCTCTTTTATATATTTTCTTTACCAGATTGGGAACATCTGATTTTAAATAGATCAATAAATCCGGAGCTGATACAAATGATTTCATCAGATCAAAAACCGATGAATAGTTATTAAAATCTCTGTCAGAAAGAAGGTTCATATCATTTAAGTTTTCTGCAAAAATGTGTGCATCTTCATAAATGGTACGGTCCTGAATAATATTTTTACCGCTTTCTCTGATCTCTTTCACCTGACGGAATCTGCTTCCCAGGAAGTACACCTGCAACGCAAAGCTCCATTTGCTCATATCCGAATAAAAGTCCTCCAGATACGGGTTATGATCTACATCTTCAAATTGTGCATCCCATCCGTAATGCTTGGAAAGCATTGTGGTTAAAGTTGTTTTTCCCGCTCCAATGTTTCCTGTAACTGCAATATGCATATTATTTTTCCTTGTATTTACTGATTAATCGACAAGCTTTTCTACGCCGGCAGTCTGAAGGTCGGAAACCTCTTCAATCAGTTCTCCTAATGTATTGTCTGAAGGTTTTCCCGCTGTTTGTTCATCCGGATTTACTTTAGGTTTTTCTATAGATTCCGGCTGAATTTCCAATTGTTTCAGCTGCTTGGCTTTTTTTACTTTTTCAAGGCTGTAAAGATAGAGTTTGTTACCCTTGATTTCAAAATAAGAGAGGATATTTTTATCCACAATTTGTGCATCCGGATCATCAAAAATGGTTGTCATACCTTTTTCAGGAACGTATTTTGAAATCAGATTATTGGCAATAACCAGAATGTTATCATTCTCTCTCCTGAATCTTTTTCCGTTATCGATAGGAGCTTCAAAGAGTTTTTCAAATTTAAGGTTATAGATCCTGATATGTTTTCTTGTTAAAATATAGACTTTACTTTCATAAACCAGAAGGTCCATCAAATCTTCAAAGCTTACATCAAACGGATATGAATTGATGGTAGTATCATTTCTGAAATTATATTGTATCAGGCGTTTTGTACTGTCATCCAATAACCATAATTGCTGCAAATCTTCAGCATAAGCCATTCTGATAAAACCAAATTTCTGCTTAAAATCAATACGCTGAATCTCATTCATGTTTTGGTCCACAAATTTCATCTCCTGAGCATTTTCTGAAAACAAAGAGACATTCAGCGGATTCTGTACACTTTGCACTTTAT
This sequence comes from Chryseobacterium sp. MEBOG06, assembly GCF_021869765.1. Taxonomy (NCBI): domain Bacteria; kingdom Pseudomonadati; phylum Bacteroidota; class Flavobacteriia; order Flavobacteriales; family Weeksellaceae; genus Chryseobacterium; species Chryseobacterium sp. MEBOG06. The sequence continues at coordinate 3,199,397 of NZ_CP084580.1, forward strand.
AGGGTACGGTAAGCATCATTTTTCCGATCTGTTTTCCTAAGGAATCATATTTGGTAAGACTAAAATCTTTGTTTTTATAGATATACAGATTTCCATAGTCATCGGCCAGCATATCTTTGGCTTCCTTAAGTTTTAAAGTATCTAAAGGAATAATATTCTGCGCCGAAGCTGTACAGAAAAGGAAAAAAAATAATAAGTTTAAAAACTTCACTCTGTTTTTTTAATGTGTTCAATATACAGAAAAATAATTTCATCTAAAAGGCCGCCAAATCTGATCTAATTTTTTTTAATATTCATGAAAACTGAAATAATCAATTTGATCTTTGGGATCTATAATCATTCAGCTGCGTTTATTTTATTTAATCGCAACTTCATAGATTTTGGCCCACTTTTTTCCTGTGATGAGCATATTGTCTCCTTTAAAGGCTATTCCGTTTAAAACGTTTTCACTATCACCATGATTGTTTTCCTTTGTAAGTTTGGTGAAATCAAACTTACCTACAGCTTCTCCGGTTGCAGGATTAATCTTTAATATAATAGGGTTATGCCATACATTCGAATAAATAAATCCGTTATGATATTCCAGTTCATTCAGGTTATCGTAGGTTGTTTTGTTCCCGGCTACAGACACTTTCTTCACCACTTTTGAAGGGTCATTCACATCCAGAAAATAAAGATTTTTTGAACCATCGGTGGCCACAAGGTTTTTCCCGTCATAGGTAAGCCCCCACCCCTCTCCAATTACATTTGGCAAAGGAAATTCTGAAAGTTTTTTTAGTGTATTTTTATCGTAGATAAAACCAATTTTATTTCTATAGGTTAACTGGTAAATTTTATCGCCCACTACAGCGCAGCCTTCGGAGAAAATTTCAGGTGGCTGCTTTTCAATGATGGCAGGTACCTTTGACCCTAGTGTATATTTTATAAGCTGGGATGCTTTTTCCAATCCGTCACTTTCATAGATTGTATTTCCTTCTGCCAGGAAACCTTCAACAAAGTTATTGGGATCATGCGGATATTCTGCAATAATCTGATAGGAAATATTTTGTTCAGGATTTTTTGCAAATACGTTGATTGTAGCATCCTGATTCAAGGTTTCTCCGCTTTTGGTTTTAATCATAAAGATTACATTATTGTCTCCCAATGTGAAAAGTTTGGGATCAATCAGCAAGCCGGAACTTTCCTGATCTTCAACACTTAATGTAATGGATTCTGCATTATCGGTAACTTCTTTGGGAAGACTAAGTTTATCTCCGAAATGATATCCTTTTTTTTCTTTTGAATTATTGTAATCAGCCAGAGTATCCATCATCTTCTCGTTTTTTTTGCATGATGACAGCAAAAGAACAGCTGCAAAACCGGCCAGTATATTTAGTTTTATAAAATTTCTTATCATTCTTCAAAAATACTAAAATTGATCTGTAACTATAAAAATAGCGCACCCTAGGGAACGCTATTTTCTATAAATAAACTGTTATTTCAAATTATTTGATCTGAACTTCATAGATTTTTGGCCAGTTTTTACCTGTTACCAGCATATTTTCTCCTTTAAAGGCAATTCCGTTCAGTACATCATCACTCCCTTTTGTATTTTGCTTTGCAATTTCTGTGAAGTCAAATGTTCCTACTACTTCTCCATTTGCAGGATTGATCTTTAAAATAATTGGTTTCTGCCATACATTTGCATAGATAAATCCGTTGTGATATTCCAGTTCGTTCAGTTGGTCATATGCCTGAGAGCTTCCTGCTACGGCAATGTATTTCACTACTTTGGAAGGATCAGCCGGATCAAGGAAATATAAAAGCTTGCTTCCATCTGATGCAATCAGATTTTTCCCATCATACGTTAATCCCCATCCTTCTCCCAATACATTTGGGTAAGGGAATTCTGAAAGCAGTTTTAAAGAACTTTTATCATAGATATATCCTTTTTTGCTTTGCCACGTCAACTGGTATACTTTATCTCCTACAATGGTACTTCCTTCAGAAAAATCTTCTTTAGCCTGCTTTGTAGATGCAAGAGGAGTTGTTGTTCCCAATGTGTATTTTAAAATCTGTGAAGATCCGTTCTGTCCATCACTCTCATAGATCGTATTTCCTTCAACCTGGAATCCTTGTACGAAATTTTTGGGATCATGAGGATATTCTGCAATAATCTGGTAAGAAATATTTTGTTCAGGATTTTTTGCAAATACATTGATTGTGGCATCCTGATTCAGTACTTCTCCTCCCCTTTTTTTGATATTGAATGTAACCGCATTATCTCCCAATGTGAAAAATTTCGGATCAATGGCTAAATTGGAAGTTTCTTTGTCACCAAAGCTGATGGTTACGCTTTCTGCATTTTCTGTGACCTCCTTTGGAAGTTCCAGCTTATCACCAAAGTGATATCCTTTTGACTCCATTGAAGTATTATACGTATTTAAGGTATTAAGAATCTCTTTGTCCTTATTACAAGATGCCAGTAGTAGAATTGCTGCGAAACCCGCTATTATATTTTTTTTCATTGATTTTCTAAATATTTCCCCAAAAATAGCAAATTTTATTCCGTCTTGCCAATATTATCGACAGACTGCCCGAATTGTAGTATATAACCATTGTTGTCATAGACTCCAAATTCTCTCATTTCCCATTCAAAAGTTTCAATTTCATAACATATTTTTGTTTTGGCTTTAAGGTCTTCCCAAAGCTCATCAACATGATCAACATTGAAATAGAAAGAGCCTGTAAAGCCTATTCCATTAAGCTTTTCATATGCATTTTGGGAAATCATAATCTCCACTTCGTCTTTACGGAGTGACGCCCATCCCCAATCGTCATTTTTTCCCACCAGGGTAAACCCTAAAATCATGGTATAAAAAGTAATCGTTTCGTCTATACTTTCTGTCCAGAGTACAGGACGGATTGCTGTAAATAATGCCATACTTTTTAAAAGTCAAAACGGTTCTTATTAATTTTCATATTGACTGAAATCCATATTTCATGATCAATACTTACTTCGCTCATGACATCAGGATCAATCTCAAAACCTACTTTTTTATAGCATTCAATTGCTCCCGTATTCCAATCGTATACATTGAGTTCTGCTGTTTCTCTATCAAAATTATGGAAACCGTATTTCAGCAGCTCCTGTACTGTTTTCTTTCCGTAACCTTTTCCACGGTTATTTTCATTCCAGATCAGTATTCTTCCGAGAAGAAAAGTATTTTCTTTTAAAAATATCTGAGCATGTCCTATTGCATTCTGATCGGTTTCGCCAATGATTTTGAACAAGGTTCTGTTCTCATCAGAAAGGTCTTTTTTCAACTGATCTTCCGTAAGAGGGAAACTGTACATAGGACCTGCAAACTGAAGAAGTGCTCGCTTATCTGGTATCCTGGAAATGAGCATCTGAATATCTTCAGTTTTGAAAGGCTGTAATTTGATCATCGTGATAATTTTCTAAATACTCTTTTAAACTCTGCCCAATAATTGTATTCCATCCTCCTGTGAAATTTTCTCTAGAAAAACCTGCTCCAAGGTCTTTGAAGTTTTCAATTCCTTCATGGGTTAACTTTACAACAGTTCCTTTTTCTCCGGACGAGAGTTCCCATGTTACCACTGTTTTCAGATCAGAAAAATCCGGATAAGACCATGTATGTTTTAATTTCTTATGGGGTACAATTTCTATAATTTCGCACTGGTGATGGTATTTATTTTCGCCACCGGGTTCATAAAAATTAAACAGGTGTCCTTTTTTCAATTCAAAATCCGGGATATCGAAATACCAGGATTTCATTTCAATCTTATTAGTCAATGCATTCCAGATTCTTTCGGCTGGAGCATTTACTGTATACTGAACGGTGATAGGTGTATTCATCTTTTTAATTTTAAAACTACAGTCGGATCCTTTTTCAACGTCTGACCACGATATTTTTTATATCTAAAAACGGAGTCTATCCATGAGAAAACCCGGTGATCTTCGCTTCATCAAAGTCCAACTGCATTTCAATGGTTCTCATCACATGATCATCGAATATTTTCTCTCTTTTCATTCTATGGAGCTCATTTCTCTGTGCCTGAATAATCTGACGCAGGACATCTTTATTTTCATTCACTGCGGTGACATAATCTCCAGTTGAGGCCATACATTGAGCTTTATCTGCCATCAACATCATTTCATTTTCGAGCTTATGCTTTTGGTGGCGTACAAGACTATTAGATGCAGCCAGTTCAGAAAAGTCATTATCAAGTTTATGTAAAGCGGCCTCTTTCAATTTACGCATCAGAATCACCTCCTGTTTCTCTTCCGGCAGCTCGCTTCCTGAATCCTGAATATTCAGCAGTTTCAAAATCGGGCTCAATAATAATCCCTGTCCTACTAAAGTGATCAATATGATAACGAAAGTTACGAATAAAATGATATTTCTATGGGGAAATACATCTCCATTCGGAAGAAAAGCCGGAATAGAAAGTGCTGCAGCCAGTGAAACGACTCCTCTCATCGCTGCAAAACTGATGATAAAAGGCTCCCGCCAATCCGGTTTGGGAACTTTCAATCTTAGTTCTTTAGAACAGACTCTTGGGAAATACATTAATGCATAGCTGTATAATATTCTGGTTCCGATGATAGCTCCACCAATGACCACACTGTAAAATATTCCTTCAGAAATGGTGTATTCTTTCATTCCTTCCACTACTATAGGAAGTTCTAAACCGATAAGAATAAAGATAATGGTATTCATCAGAAATATCAGTACACTCCAGACATTCCCTGACTGAATTCTTGAAGTATGGCTCAGATAGCAATGCGAATTATAAGACATCAACAGTCCTCCTGCTACTACTGAAAGCACTCCGGAAAAATGAAAATGTTCTGCTCCTACATACATAATGTACGGTACAATAAGGGTGATAATGGTATCAATATTGGAGTTGGTCGGAATAATCCTCAGCAATGCTCCAAACAGAAAACCTACTGCTACTCCCACAGCAATTCCTCCGAGAGCCATAGTAAAGAAATCCTGAACAGCATCTCTCCAGATAAACTGTCCTGAAATAACTGCTGCAAGTGCAAATTTAAATACAATTAAGCTGGAAGCATCATTGATAAGGCTTTCACCTTCAAGAATACTGGTAATCTTTTTCGGTATTTTCATATGCTTCAACACAGAAGTGGCTGCTACTGCATCCGGTGGCGAATTTACTCCTCCCAGCAGGAACCCCATAGCCACTGTCAGCCCCGGAATAATGGAAGATGAAAGATAAGCAACGACTATTGAGGTAAGGAATACAAGCCCGAAAGCCATAGAAAAAATCTGCTTTCTCCATTTATGAAAGTCCTGCCATGAAGTAAACCATGCTGCCTCAAACAAAATAGGCGGCAGAAAAATAAGAAAAACCAAATCCGGTTCTATCTCTATACGCGGCATTCCCGGAATAAAGCTTATCAGTAATCCTGCGATCACAAGAAAAATAGGATAAGCCACTTTCAGTTTCTGCCCAATCATGACTAATATCATTACAGACAGTAAGACTACAATGGATATTATAACATAGCTGTGAATCATTTTTGATATCGTTTTTTTAAGTATTATTTTTTTGAAGCTGTCCGATTACAGCACAATATTATTCTTAGGAGCAATTGCCGGAGGAAGATCAGATTCATCCAGCATATCCCTCATATCTATTTCTATGGTACGGCTTATCTGGGTAATCGGGACATCATTCGGGCTTCCTTCAAAAGGGTTTACAGAGGCTTCTCCGACACTGTCTAAAGTATGAAAACACCATGTCACCAATAATGAGAAAGGAATATTAAACCAAAGTGTCCATCCTTCTACCACAGTACCTTCTCCCAATTTACCAAATTCTTTGAGTAAGCCGAAAGGGACAAAAACAATAAATAAGAGCAAAAGGTAAGTGGTAATGGAGGAAAAGTTTCTTGGATATGGGAAATTTTTTATTCTTTCAGCTTTTCCCTGACTATCGGTAAGTTTCACTAATTGCTGATTGATCTGCGTCCACTGAAAGTCATTGATCTCCCCTTTTTGGTATGCTTCAGACAGCTCTTTACTTTGGATGGCCATCAATTGGGTAGCTCTGTTTTTCTTACTTAAAATATACTGAAGTTCATTTTCAGAAAGGTATTTTTTCAGCTCTTCATCCAATTTTGTCATCCTTTCCGGAATTTCATATTTTTTGGAGTATTCGTCAAACTGTGCGGTTCCCATGTTTTCCCAGGCTCTGGGCTCACGAAGCTGAAACCTTAGCGCAGTAAGCCATGCATAATGGCGAAGAAACATGTCCTTTACTTTTTGTGAGTCTTTTGAGATAAGAGCATCTCTAAGGATATACCCAAAACTCCGGCTGTCATTAATGATGGCGCCATAAATCTGTCTTGCTTCCCATAATCTGCTGTAACTGGCATTGTTTTTAAATCCTACAATAAAGGCTACAGCTGTTCCCAAAATAGCGATTGGCTGCCAGGGTACTGAAAGGAATGTCCAGCCTAAAAAGTACAAAACCGTTGGAATTGCTGACAAAACAATTAAAGCATAAATACTGCGCCTCGTCCAGCTGATGAACTCCCCTGCGCCAAACCTTTTTCCCGAATGCATAAGTGTTTATTTTATTGTGTTTATTACTTATTTGTTGTTTTCAAATAATCGTCATCATCAGGATCTTCAGCAGTAATTGTTATGATCAGTTTTTAGTAAATGGAATATTATTATAAAAACCGATCTGAATCTGTCCGCGATTCTTATTTTCCTGAATCTGGTTCATGTATCCTGCTTCTATTCTCATATTTTTATTAATTACATAGCCTAAAGCGCCATATACTCTGTTCCTATCGAAAACCGGACTGTTGAAATGAAGAAAGATCTCATTATATACGGATGCATACAGTGTTTTGGGAAGCATCTCTTTCTGAGTAATCGGAATATTGAAACCTAACATATATCGAAATCTCATTCTAAAATCATCTTCCAGAAAACGTTCTTCTAAGCGATATCGGTGCTGAATATTAAAGCGCCCGAACTTCTGTTTTGTAATATACTGCTGGAAAATTCTATGTTCAATATTTTCTTTTTTTTCTCCGTTTACATAAGGCTGACTCAGAATGAAACCATATCCCAACAAAACATTATTGTTATTTTCTGTCAGGTCATATCCAATTCCTGTACGTACTAAAAGCTGTTCCAGATCTCCGATACCATCAAAATTCCGGTACTGGATTTCGTTATGCCAGTTCAGTTTCTTACTGATCTTATTATTCCCAAAGTACATATACCAGGCACCCAGATCACTTTTCTGTGCATACGTCAATACAGAACCTAATCCTAATACAGCAAAAGCCAGCTTCGTAAAAACCTTTCTCATATTTATCAATTACTATTATCTATCGTTTTTAACAAAATTAATAATTTTAATCAATAATAGCAAGCAAATATTAAATGTAGCTTGAAACATTTTTTACAAGTAAATCATTTCAAATCTGAGGTTTTCCCTAATTACATTTCATTTTATTCCAAAACCTTTCTATCAGGACGTTTTCTATTTTTCATCAAAGTAGTTATACCTTCTGGTATTCAAATTCAGGCTAATTCATTTATCCGGCACTCTGAACGATATAACCTTCGCAAAGTTAAAAAATTGAATGAAAGTTATAAAAACTAAACCTCCAAAGTACTAATTTTCAGAGGTTTAATTTGATTTTAAAATTGGATTATTTTAAAGCTTCTATATCGTTTCTGTATGAAAACTAATCTAACTTTATTCAAACCGGTCTTTCAGATAGTTCATATCTGCAATTTTGCTTTCAATTGCGTAAACAACTAAACCGGCTGTATTTTTGGCTCCGGTTTTCAGTAAGAGACTATTGCGGTGACCTTCAACAGTTCTTGAACTTAAAAAAAGCTGGTCTGCAATTTCAGAGGTGCTGTATTGTTTGCAGATTAATTCCAATACTTCTTTTTCTCTTTTGGAAATATGATTGGCATCAAAAATACTGGACACTTTCTTTTTGGGTTCTGTAAGGTTTTGATGTAATGCTTCCAGTACTTCATTATTATAAAAAAAACCTTTATCATGTACTTCCCGAATCGCATTGAGCAATTCCGAAGGAGTCGAATTTTTTTTAAGAAAAGAACAGGCCCCTGACTGGATCATATTCACAATAAAAGCTTTTGTATTATAACTGGTGAGTGCAATAATCTTTATCTGAGGATATTTGATGTGGATCTGCTTGGTAGCTTCTACTCCGTTAACTTCCGGCATATTAAGATCCATGAGAATGATATCCGGAAGCTCTTCAAGGGCTGACAGCTCATCAAGCAGCTCTTTACCATTGCTGAAATCACTGACGAGCTCAATATCTTTCTCTCTCTGTAGCAACAATGAGATTCCCTGACGAAACAGGGCTTCATCATCTACCGCTATTACCCGAATTATATCCTTTTGCATCTTATTAATTATTTAAAATGTAAATTCTACTGTAATTCCTTTTCTGTTTTCACTTTCAATTTTCAAAGTACCATTAATCAGTTCTACGCGGCTTCTGATATTCCGAAGGCCCAATCCTCCTTTCAAAGTATCTTCATCAAGATTAAATCCTTTGCCGTCATCTTTATAAATGCAGGTGTTTTTTCCATCTTTTCCTATAAATTCTATTTCAATATGGGTGCTTTCACCATGTTTTATAGAATTATTGATCAGCTCCTGAACTATTCTAAAGATATGCAAATTTTTTTCATTTTCTGCTTTTGCAAAGTACAGACTGCTGGAATAGGAAATCTGTATGGTCTTAGAAAGATTAATTTCAGAACATAATGCATCTATCGCTGCATGCAGTCCAAATTTCTCTAAAATAGGAGGAAGCAAATCGTGTGAGATTTGCCTGGCACTTTCTGCTGTTTTGTTGACCAAATGTATTATTTTATTTTTCAGTTCGTTATATTCTTCTCTTGTGGCATTTTCGTAATCCAGCAGATGGATATTTAAAGAGACAACACTTAGTTTTGAACTGATATCATCATGCAGATCCTGTGCGATCCGCAATCTTTCTTTTTCCTGAGCGCTGATAATTGCATGGGTAAGGTCTTTCTCGTACCTGACTTCCAGTTCTTTTTTCTCAATAAGATTTCTGGTTATTTTCTTATTTGAAAAATAATAAAATAGGATCAGGGTAACGGCCAGTAAAGTAAATGCCAGAAAGGTATAAACAATAGTGGAGATAATTGTATTCTCATTCATCTTTTAAATAATAACAGTAATTACACATTTTTTCTACGGAAAGAAAGATATTCTGCCAAAATAAAAATCTGGTATACAATAAACATCACAACATTGAAAACCCATATCTCTTTATGCAGTTTTCTATTCATTACCGTATATAAATTTCCGGACAGAAATATCACGGTACTGCTTATCAGGTACAGTAAAAGTCCCAGGCTTATATAATTATATTTTTTTTCGGTATCCAATATATTGTACAAATGAAATAATGCCAGGATAACAATAGAATAAGAGGTGGCAAAAATTTCAAACAGATTAAAAACAAAATATTTTTCCGGATATATAATATATTGTATAACAAGAACCGCAGGAATGGCAATTAAAAGAGTACGCGCTGCTTTCTTCTGATATTTTTCAGTTAAAATCTCATGAAAAAATAAACCCAGCAGCAGAAACTGACCTATCAGATAATAATGAGAGAAAAAAAGATTATTAATCTTCTGGTAATTTAATACATAGAAGACAATTTCACATATTAATATCCAGGCTAAATAGCTTATAAAAAATATATAGGCTTTTCCGGAACCGGAAAAGCCTATACAGTATACTGCCAGATTAATCAGCAGAATGCCTTTTCCAATTAATGACAATATTTCAATCCACTGATCCACTGATATCTGTTTTTTTCAGGTTATGACTCCCACCACTTATTGGCAGAGCATACACTTGGACAGGGAGTTGTCATATCATATATATAATCTCCTGTTTCATAATTTACAATATCATTATCTTTATCATCAACTCCTACTAACAGGAATTTAAATTCTCCACCGTCGGTAATTGCATTATATCCTCGAAACTTTTCAATTCCTTTGTCTTTACTGAAGATATCATCTACATCTTGTGCCGGAATGAGGTGGGCTTTTATCGACATTCCGTCAATATCTTTTCTATTCTGCCAATTGTTAATCCATTTTTTGGCGTCTTTTAATAAGACTGCATGTTTAGGTAATTCCATAGTTTTTAATTTTATTTACATAATGGTTTATTAATGAATATTATCAATAAAAACACACTACAAGTTATAAAAAAAACAAATTATATTGCCAAAATAAATTCATTTAATTTTTAGCTGTACAGAAGCCGTCTTTCCTTTTCAAAAGTAGAATAATACAGGATACAAAGACTGCGTATTTCTACGTGTTTTTCAATTCAGTATTTAATACGCTGCTCCCGCTTTTAAATTCAGCGTTACTTTGAGGTATCCTTAATAGAGAAACTGAACAAGGGAAATGAAAAGTTCTGACATTTTATTTTCTTCTGTAAAATATTTTGAAAAAAAATACCAACTATAAAAAATCTCTACCATGAAAAAAATTATCTTCTTTGCAATTCTTGTTTTCATAAGCAATTTTGCATCTATGAGTGCACAGACGAGCACTGTAACTTTTGAAACTTCACCTGGTGGCACCACAAGCTTTACCAGTAATGGATATACATTTAACATTGTTTCACAGGCAGGAACTTTTAGAATTCAATCCAACTACCCGGGAACCGGCTGGAACGGAACAGCCAATGATAATGTTTATATCGACAATACCGGAACAACCAACATCCCTTCGCCTTCATTCAGTATTAAAAGTACCTCTTCATTTACTGTATCAAAATTCTGGGTCTTTCTAAGCAATACTGCTTTAAACCAATCTACCTCCTCAGGAACTCTTATTATTACAGGAAAATTAGGCGGTATCATGAAATTCACCACAACAAAAACGTCCGGCTTCAATACTACTTTCAATGCTACAACGGGAACTACAGGTACTTCTAACGGATTTACGCTGATTGATCTTTCTACCCTGAATAATCAGAATAACAGCAATACAATCATTGACGAGATCCAGCTGCAATCAACCGGAGGCTATTTATATATGTGCCTTGATGCCTTTACATGGACAAAACCTGCAACGCTGGGAATTGCAGAAAATATCATCAAAGACAAAGCCCAGATATATCCTAATCCAACTTCAGGAGTCTTCCATATAGACCTGGCTAAAAATACTAAGGTTTCCTTATATGATCAGTCCGGAAAGCTTGTCCAAGCTGAAGAAGCTGTAAAAGGTGAAAATAAAATTGACATTACCCGTCTTCCGAACGGAATTTATCTCATCACAACAGAATCAGGAAGCTATAAAATTCTTAAAAAAGATTAACCAATCTCTGTTCCTGATACCGGTTCCAATTAAATTTTGAAAACCGGAAAATAGAAAAGGACTAGTCAATCAAAAAAACCGACAGATATCTGTCGGTTTTTAAATATTTTAAATATAAATACATTTTACGGATGCTGCTGCATTTTGGCAGGATCGTCATAGTTTACCATCCAGTTAATTCCGAATTTATCGGTAAACATCCCAAAATAGGCTCCCCAGAATGTATCTGCCATTGGCATGGTTACCTGTCCGCCTTTAGAGAGGCCATTAAACAATTTACCCGCTTCTTCTTTAGATTCTGCATTGATAGAAATTGAGAAGTTATTTCCTGCCTGAAATTGAGAAGCCCATTCTCCTCCTGTATCACTTCCCATCAAAACAGTTTCTTTGGAAATCGGAAGGGTTACATGCATTATTTTATCTTTATCTTCTTCAGCAGCCTCTTTCCCTTCCATTGGAGGCATCTCTCCAAAAGTTCCGATATAAGGGTATTCACCTCCGAAAACCGATTTATAGAAATCAAATGCTTCCCTGCAGTTTCCGTTGAATGTTAAATAAACATTTACTGTTGCCATGATTGTTTTTTTTAGTTAAGTTTTTTATCAAATACTATTTCAGACACTTCATTATCTGTGCTGATCTATTAAAATCATATTACCATCAGGATCTTTCAGGTAAATATGTTCAGGTCCTGAAGTAGCTTCGTCGGCTTCTTTGTCAATTTCTACCCCACTTTCCTTTAAATGCTTCTGAATCTCACGCACATCGTCAAAAGATTCAAGATTATGTGCATTCTCATCCCATCCCGGATTGAAGGTAAGCATATTCCCATCAAACATCGCCTGAAAAAGACCTATCAGAGTAGATCCATTTTTCATGACCAGATAATTCTGTTCTGTATTTCCAGCCATTGTAGTAAAACCCAGTTTCTCATAAAAATCTTTAGATTTCTGAAGATCCTTTACACTTAAGCTGATCGAAAAAGCTCCTAGTTTCATATAATTGTTATCGAGTTATTATTCAAAGTTACTGACCCGAAATCCGGCGTTCAGATTCTGCATTAAAATTGATGGTAAGGCTGTAATGCTTTTATTTACTGGTTTTTTAAATGGGTTTTAAAATCCAGCGTCCCGTCATAACTTTTCCAGTCACCAATCAGTTCAATATACTGCCCTTCTATCTTCTCCGTTTTCCTGTTCCATTTAAAATTATAAACAAACTTTCCTTTAAGAAGTCCAGAATGTTTTCCCTTATTTTCCTCTGCCAGTTCATAGTCTCCGAATATGGTCCCCTGTTTTTTAGCATCTTTATACTTTGAAATGGTAATTTTACCTTCGAACTTTGTATAATTGGTATCCACAAGGGTATAACCTGAAACAAAATATTCCTGGTCATTTTTTTTATTCTGCTCAGCAGTATTGATCTTCAGTTTGAGTCCCTGACCTTTACTTCCGATCGTTCCTATATAAGGTTTGCTATTGTTCAGCCAGGTATTTGAAATATCCGGCATCTGCCCCAATACAAAGTGAGCGGTAAAAATAAAGAGTAATAAAAGTTTTTTCATAGGTTGGTTTTCTAAACGCCAAACTGGCCTAAGTGGTGGTTGAGATGTTTTGCAAACATATTATTCCACTCCTGGGCTTTTAATTTTCCGAAAGAAAAAGATTCTTTATCATCAAAAGCGTCTGCTCCCAATTGCTGGGTCTTTTGAATAAAACCGATTAATCTTGTTTTTTCTTCCTGGAAATTTTTTCTGGTCGTTACTAAAAACTGAGGCGAAGTAGGAGAATCTCTTGGATAAGCTTTTTCACCTACCACTTTAGATTTTACAAAAGTTTTTAAAATAAATTTTGCAATAGATCCCGGTTTTTTATGTTTTTCAGGCTCATAAACCATTTCATATGTTATGCAACAATGCGCCAACATCTGATCAACTGTCATTTTCCCCCATAAGCCATGGGTATCCTCTACCAATCTGTTGATTCTATCAATATAGTTTTGAGCATCTTTTGCATCAAATACGTTTTCCATTTTTTTCTAATTTATAACAAACAAATATATCAGTTTTTTCGTTTGATTTTATCTATGAGTAAATATTTCGTGATGAAAAACAAATGTAGGTTTTGAAGTGATATTTTTTGGTTGTGCGTGGCCGGTTTCCGGATGGAAAGGTTACAGGAAAGTCAGAGAAGAAAAGAATATAGGTTTTGCTCAATGTTTTGGCTCTTTTAATATCACTATTGAATCATCATATTTAGCCACAGAATTCTTAACCGACTATTGAAAGCAGACCAATAACCGACTACTATAAAACTGCAGCTTCAAAAATCATCAGGGGACGGAAAAAATTATTCAGCGGTATCATGAAAAGCATCCTCAGCCGCGATCTCCTGCGGAGCAGCCTTTTTGAAAATAAACCAAAGTTTAATCTTTAAGGCAATCCAGCCTAAAATGGCATAAACTACTAAAAGAATGCTAAGATGTTTCAGGTAAGGAAAAGTGAGCTCAACAGACCCCTTTTGAATTAATAAAATTTTAAAAGCCTGCAAAAATGGAGTCAATGGAATAATATTGGCGATAAACTGAACGAAAGCAGGCATCGCACTCAAAGGCCATGTAAATCCACTGATAATGAAAGCAGGAGAAGCAATAACCATAAGAATCTGTGTAGCCTTCAATGCATCTGGAATAAGGATACTTATAAATACTCCCAAAAATGAAACTGATCCCACAAAAACAGCCGTAAGAAGTATAAAATTGAGTATTCCCTCCGGCATCGGGACCCTGAAGATCATATGCATGAAGTAATAAATTCCTACAATAAGAATAGAAAATACCCAGATTGGGATCACCTTGATAAGCATTGTTGGGAATGCCCATTTTTTCATTTTAAGATATTCTTTCACAAAGGAACCTCTTTCAAATTCTGCAGCAAAACTCACTGCCATTGCCAACAGAATAACCTGCTGTAAAACGACAGCCAGCATCGCCGGCCACATAAAGATCAGATAATTTCCCGTGGTATTGAATAGTGTAATATAATTGGCTTTGAAAGGCTCATATTGGGTAGCTGCTTTTGCCGCAGGCATTCCCGCCTTCTGTAATGCTTTTATGGAAGCTCCTGCAGAGAAAGTTCCTATGGTAAGCTGTAGCGCTTTGGATGCAAAATTGGCCGTTAGCACGTTTCCTGTATTGATATAAACATTCAGCTCAGGATACTTTTTTTGAAGCATATCTCCTTCAAATCTGGAAGGAATAATCACAACTCCGGCAGCCTCGTGCCTGATCACCTCATCTTTAATACTCAGAGGTTCCTGCAGGTATTTGATAATTTTGATACTTTTATTATCATCCAGCATTTCCGTCAATTGATTAGAGAGCGGAGTATTATCTCTGTCAATAACCAATACGGGAGTATTTTCCACTTTTCCGCTTTTGTAGACAAACCCCAGCAAGGTTGCGTAAAAGACGGGTGCCAGAAAGAACACAGTCCTTAAGGTAGAATTGCCGATAAAAAGTTTGAACTCACGTTTTAAAAGACGGAAAAATTCTTTCATCTGTATATTTTTATATTTTTAATGGACACGGAATCTAAGATCTATTCATTCTTTATCAGAGATGAAAATCATCTATCCTGCTCCATTTCATATTACTTGAGGATAACATTGGCATTTACCAGAATACTTTTGGCCTTATTCATATCTTTAGGCTTCACCTTGATCTCGTAGATAGCATCCTGTAACTGATAATCCGGGTAAGCTGTTGTAATATCAGCATACTTTGTCAGCTGTTTGATATATACTATGCTTCCCTGCAGACTTTCTTTATTGTAGACCACCTGCATATTGACCTCCTGCCCTTTCTTGTACTTTGAGATAGCACTTTCTGGGATAGTAAATCTGAAATAGGTACTTTCAGGAATATATCCATTAAACAGAGCAAAGCCGGCGGTTGCCAATTCTCCGGTATTCAGACTGATGGTTTCTATTTCCATATCATTGGTAGCAATGATGTACCTTTCGGAATAGGCTACGTTTGCTTCCTGCAAAGCTCCTTTTGCCTGAGAAGCCTGTCCTGCTGCCATTTCCACTTTTTCGAAACGCGTCCCTCTTTGCACATCATCAAGTTCTGCCACTACAGCATCATATTGTGCTTTTGCTCCCTGAAGTTTTGCATAGATCTCATCATGAGCCTGCGGAGACATCAGGCTGTCACGGAACATATTATTGGCTCTTCTGTAAGATTTCTGAGCAAATTCATACTGTTCTTTCAATCCTTTATATTTAGCCTGCAGCTGTTTCATCTGATCTGCTGTTGCCCCGTTTTTGGCCATTTGTTCCTGTGCCGTTGCCGCACTTACAGCCCCCTGAGCCTGTGCTATTTTTGCAGAAACCTCCGGTACATCAAGTTGTGCCAGGGTATCTCCTTTTTTCACAGTCTGACCTTCGGAAACGTATATTTTTAAAATTCTGCCGGTAACTTTAGGAGCAAAAGAGATCACTTCTTTTTTTGTTTTCCCTTCAGGTTCTGTGTATTTTTCATTTTTTTTGTCACAGCTTCCCAGCACAAACAGAGCAGCAAAGAGTATAGATATATTTTTATGCATCATTTTAATTTTTAAGGGATTAAATAAAGTTTGGTAATATCCAGTTCCTGGGTAGACCTCATCAGCTCTATTCCCGCTCTTCTCTGGTTAAAAATCGCATTCTGATATTCCAGTTCAACGGCTTCCAGATCATTTTCGGCATCAATAAGCTGTGACGATTTGCTCATTCCGTATCTGAATTCTTTTTCAGCCTGTACCAAAGCGCTTTTTGCAAGCTCTTTTTCTTTGGCTTTCAAAGTAATCTGAGCAGAAGCAATGTCATAATTGGTTTGATTGTTAGCCAGATTCAGCGTAAGTTTTTTTAATGCATCTTCTTTCTGGTTCTGCAATACTTCTTTTCCGACTTTAGCGGTTTCTTCCGCATGTTTCCCTTCTTTTCCGTCAAAAAGTTCCCATTTGAATCCAACTCCTGCAGTGACAAATGGGAATACGTTGATATTATTGGGTCTCCAGTCCAGTTTCTTACCTTCATATCCAAGTAATGGCACTGCCGGGACTACATTTTCAGAACTCTTGATACGGTTTCCATAAAGTCCGATATAATAAGCGGAAGCCATCAGCTGTACTTTGGGGATTATCCATGTTCTTTCAGCTTTGATTTTATAATCAGCAGCGGTAATCCCATGTTCAAGGGCGCGGATTTCGGCTCTCTGCTCTATTCCTTTTTCGGAAGACAGCAATTCTACAGGGGATAATACAGGATCAATCATTCTGAGACGCTCTCTGTTGATGCCTGTTAAAATATACAGCTGGGTAAGAAGCAGTTCTTTTTTCCCTTCGTATTCTACTACCTTAGCGTTTAAAGTAGCCTGAGCCAATTCAATTTTCTTGTGATCATAAGGCGTGATCAAGCCATAGCCTAAAGCTTTATCGGCAGTCTTTCTGTTGATATCAAGTCTTTTTGTACTTTCATCCAGCACTTTTTTAGATTGATGAATCAATGCCAGCTGATCATAAGCTTTGGAAATAGCAGCAACAACTTCGTCTTTTGTTTTCTCCAGAAGAATATCTTCAGACTTCTTTTTTTCCTCAATGGCTTTCTTCAGATATTTAACCTTTCCTCCGGAGTACAGAAGCATTTTGGCATCTGCTTTTGCAATACCTGAAAATCCGGATACATTGAAGTTATTGTTAAAAGCACCTTCGGGAATATTGATAAAAGGGGCAAGGTTAATTTCCGGTGATGTAAGTCTTGCCGTCCCGTTAAGATAACCGGCTTTTCCGCTCAGTTCTAAGGTAGGAAGAAAAATATCTTTCAGTTTATGTTCGTCAAGATCGGTAAGTTTATTTTGAGTAATCTGCATTTTGAGATTCGAATCCCGAATCATAGCACTATCCAAAAGCTCCTTAAAACCGGGAGCTGACTGTGCCCAGCCAAAAGCAGGTAAAGCAAAAAAACTAAACGTAAAAATCAATAAATTGTTTTTCATGGTTTATGTTTATAACAAATATAATGCAAAAAATCTTTAAATCCTTAAAGATAATTCTACAAAGCAGTGAATTTAAATTTAGTTTAAAATGTGTTTAAGTATAATCTACTTTAAAATCAAGTTTTAACAAAACTGTTTAAATGTCAATTAAAAATTAAAAAACTTAAAAAAAATATATAACTCTACTTTATTGACTTACTTTTTCAAGTGTTTTTTATCGGAATACAAGGTGATATAAGAGTTTTTATCTAAAAAAAACAAACTATAGTACTTGCTGTTTTCTTCCGATACCCAGTTCCGATCTCTTAGAAAAAAAAGACAAAAACTTCATATTTTTATAATATGATAGAATATAAAGATCCCTTCTGAATGATAAAAATCACCCTCAATAATGAGTGCAGTTTTGCCTTCCTGCTAAAGATATTAAAACCTTAATTGACTTTAAACGCCCGCTTATAAGCAAAAACTCCCCACATTTTACTGTGAGGAGTTTTCTGCTTATAATAAGTAAGCTTATTTTTGAACGGCCTTTTTCATTGTGTTATCAGGTCTTAAAATTCTGTAACGCACTTCAATGTCTTTCGGCACATAAAATACCAATGGCAGTTTGCTGTTGTATCTTACAATTTCAGGTTTTAGGGTAACAAACTTTTTAGTCAGTTTCTTATCAAGGCAGCCCATTAGTGTTCCTGCTGTTTCACCTTTAGATTCTACTTCATAATAGTTATACCCCCATCCCTGAAGATCCTGGCTTTTCATTTCTCCCATTAAGAAGTAATTGTTACAATCCAGCATTTTTTCAGCACCCACAAAAAGTTCAACCTTCAAATCGTTTTCATTTTTTGCAATGGGAAGCTGAATATATACTTGTTTGTAGCCATCCTTTGCTTTTGGGAACATTTCAATCTGCAGTTTTTCAAACTTTTCAGCTTTCTTTTGAGCGAAAGCATTTACACCGGCCAACAATATCAATCCTGTCATTAATGTTTTTGAAAATTTCATCTTTTAATAATTTTTTTAATTTGTATTATCTTAATTCCAAAAACCATTCCAAAATTAAACAATTGTTTGGTTTTTTTTCATTTAATTATATTTTTACTTGAAATCTTTAAACAAAAAACTGTAGTAAAATCACTACAGTTTTTATGTTTATCAGTTTGTCTAGTCCTGAAATAGCGATACATAAAAACAAATCGTTATGGAAGAACAATTAAAATCTGTGTACATCAAACGTACACAAAAAGATTACAGTTTAAGTTTAAAACTTCAAATAGTAAAAGAAGTTGAATCTGGAGCATCTACCATTACCGCTAGTCGCAAGAAGTATGGTATACAATCCCACGGGACTATTTTAAATTGGCTGAGAAAATATGGTAACTTTGATTGGGAAAACCAAAGACCTTATGCTATGGAAAAGACACCTGAACAACGTATTATGGAATTAGAAGCAGAAGTTAAGCTTCTTGAAAAACAGAAAGCCTTCTTGGAAAAACAGGCTTATATTGCTGATAAAAAAGTGATATTTTTTGATATGATGATTCAACTTGCAGAGAAAGAATATCACATTGATATTCGAAAAAATTCACCACCCGAACAATCGATTACTTCCGCAGTAAAGAAAAAGAAACTTTGATTTTTACTTGTGGATTGTTAGGGTTAAATAGACAAATCTATTATAGAAGTATCAAGCGTACAAAAGTCTGTAGGAACAGGGCTTCAGAGGTTGTAGATCTTGTGGAGGGTATTCGTATTAAAATGCCCAGATTAGGAGCAAGGAAACTATATTTTATTTTAAAAGAATCACTAAGTTCTATCAAAGTAGGAAGAGATAAATTTTTTGACATCCTAAGAGCGAATCATTTATTGATTATACCCAAGAAAAATTACCATGTTACTACCAACTCCCATCATCGTTTCAGAAAGCATAAAAATTTGATCCTAGACTATCAGATAACAAAACCCAATCAGGTTTGGGTTGCAGATATTACTTATATTGGGAACAGGAAAAATCCAAGTTATTTAAGTTTAATAACCGATGCATATTCCAAGAAAATAGTGGGACATTTTGTAGCAGATAATTTAAATACAGAGAGTAGTCTTGTAGCATTGAAAAGAGCTTTAAAGAAACACAAAGGTATGGCAGGCTCATTAATCCATCATTCTGATCGTGGCTTACAATACTGCTCGAATGAATATCAGAAAGTTTTGCAAAAACATCAATTAAAATGCAGTATGACACAAAACTCTGATCCTTATGAAAATGCAGTAGCAGAAAGGATTAATGGTATTTTAAAGCAGGAATTTAATATTGACAGGAATTCTATAAACAATGCTTTAAGAAGAAAATTAGTGGATGAATCCATTGAAATTTACAATGGTCTGCGTCCTCATTTTTCGAATTATTATTTAACACCAAATCAGATGCATACACAGTCGAAAATTAAAATGAGAACTTATAAAAATAAAAACCAAAGCAAAAGAAAATTTGCTCTGGTTTAATTATTTATTTTTGTCTTATAATCTGTATCAGATTTTCAGGACTAGTCAGTTATTCTGAGACGGTTACATTATTCCCTTTTGTGTGGGCATTCATCTGCGGTGCATAGTAATTCTGCATAGTAGTAATCCCGTTGGAGAATTTTCCGGATGCATTGGCAACCACATCATATTCAAAAACGTATTTTCCTTTCGGCATATATTGGATATAGAAATTGGTAGATGCATCTTTGACAGACTGGTAATATCCCAGATTATTTTTCCATTGGTACCCAGACAATGCATCCAGAGGCTCCAATCCCGCCGCACGCATATCTTTAATATGAATAAATTCCATAGCTCGGTCTGTATTCAGAATCATTCTTACCGTTACTTTGTCACCCACTTTCAATGGTGTTTCAGTTGAGATTTTCTGAAGTTCTTCTCCGTTGGCAGTTTTCACTTTTTTGTAAAGCTCTTTGGTTACGGAAATGTAATTTTCAGAAGATTTTATTTTATCTAAATCCTCATAATACTGCCAGAACAGCCCTCCCTGAACAATTCCGGGACCTGGTTTTGTTACGGTAACAGTTGCCAGATTTTTATCTACAGTATCTGTTTTCACTGTTGATTTCACATATCCCGTAGCCTGAGTCTGAGCAGCGAGTTCTTTGCCACCCCAAACAATTGTTGCTTTATCACTTTCTGTTCCCGTCCATGATTTTCCTGAATTTAATAGTGTAAAGATCACTTCGGCAGTTCCTCTTGAGCTTCCCCATGAATTGACTTCTTTCTGAGTGACCAGCCAGATCTTCATATCTTCAATGAATTTCTGATCATTAGCTTTAAGGGTATTAAAAGCTTCTAATGCTCCTGCATGGTTCACTATTTTAGAGCCAAACCAGCCCCAATCATTAAGGTTTTGCTTCCAATAGACCCCCTGTGTTTTTGTATCTGTAGAAGTCTCTTTAAGATAGGTCATCAATTTATCAGATACTGCTTTCAGCCCATAGTCATTCATTAATAATGCAGCACGGTGCAGCCCAAAGAAGGTGAAATCTGTGATTTTTGCGGTTTGTGCTTTCTGTTTTATCAGAGTTTTAAGTGTCGCTCCTTTTCCTTTTAAAGGATATTGTTTTTCCCAATAGTTTCGGGTATTAAGATAATCCAGTGTCCAGTTATTCCAGACATTTATTTTCTTCATATCGGCATATTTGCTGATCTCGTTATCTACATACTGGATCAGTTTTGCAACCATATTTTTCTGATCATCACTTTGATAATCTTTTACATTATCTTTTAACCACACATTGATTTTACCCAGATTTTTAAGGATATACAATGATGTCCCGTAAGAACTTGGATAACCCGCATACCACGAGAATCCACCGTCAGGATTCTGTAATTTCTTCAAGTCGTCCCAATCCTGATTAATAGAATTTCTCATCGTATTGGTATCAAACAGCATTGCCAGTTTCTGCATCTGCTCTCCTTCATTTTTACTTTCCAATACCCAAGGTGTTTCTTCTAATAACAATTGCTTAAGCTCCTGATTTTTTTCAAGGCTTGAATTTAATAATCCTTTGCTTTGATATTCTTCGAAAATTGTTTTCATTTTCGGATTGGCCTTAAATATTTCAGAAGCCAGCACATCCGCAAACCATTTGTTGAAGATAACATCGGCAGAATTATTCTGGTCGTTTTTCAAACTTGGAAGCGCAAACATTACTTCCCAGATTGGGTTGGTAGTCAGCTCCAGTGTATTGGAAACATTAGAAACCGTAGCAGATGTATGATCTTTAAGATGATCCAGTACGAATGTTTTCGTTTCTCCTTCTTTTACAAAAACCGGAACAGCATCTGTTACCAGCATTCTGTTTGGCAATACAGCAACAGCCTGTTGCTCACCATCTGAATAAGCTCCGGCTTTTGCCACTACTTTTAAAATGATAGAGGAAACATTATTGGGAACTTTTAACTTCCATGTTAATGCTCCGTTTTCATTTTCACTTAAATTAAAGTTTTGCATTCCTGACGTTACACTAAATTTTGAAGAGATATTCTCATTGGTAAAAGCATCGAGGATTTGTAATTCTGCGGAACCATTGAGTTTCTTATCCGTAAGGTTGGATAATTTGGACTGTAAATTCAGTTCATCTCCTTCTCTTAAAAATCGGGGATAATTTGGTGTTACAGAAAATTCTTTCTGGGTTATCACTTCTTTCTCCAAAGTTGCGGCTCTGGCATCTGCGGTATGAGCCAGGAACATCAGTTTCCATTTTGTGAGCGCTTCAGGGGATGTGAATTCAAAGTTTACGTTTCCTTCTACATCGGTTTTCAGATCCGGATAGAAGAATGCAGTTTCGTTCAGGTTTTTACGAACAGCTACTTTTTCCAGGTTTTCTCCAGAAGATCCTGGTGGAGGAGTTTCTACTTTCGGAGCTTTTACAGCTTCAGGAACAACATTCTGCATCACCTCTATTTTATCTTCTGCCACGATACCATTTGTCACCATCATACTCTTTCTTGCCATTGCAACTGGTGGAGCCGGTGAATAACTTGATCTTTTTGTTCCTCCTACTACTACGCCAGCTGCATTTCCACGATAAAATGTAAATGTATTATCTCCATCAAACCAATTGAAAGAAGGAACCTCTACAGAATCTCCGCTGAAATAGTCAAGAGTTTTCTGATACCCCCTCTCTTCGAGATAGTTTTGAATATCATATGACACTATTCTTCTAACAGGAGTATACAACCTATTCCATCTATAGTTATTTACGGCAAATTTATCCAGAGACATATCGTACATATTGGCAAGCACCTCGGCATTGATTTTCTCTTTATCGTTTCCGGTTACTTTTACGCTCCATTTCTCCTTTACATTAGGCTCAAGCTTGTCCCTGAAGGTGACCGTTTCAATTTTTAAAGGAAGTTCTGTATCTTTTATTTTTAAACTTACCGTCTGGGTATTGACATCGTTGAATGCTACGATCTGAAACTGAAGATTCAGTTCGGATATATTTTTATCTTTGGGAATGTCAATGGTATATTCCAGAATTCCTTTTTTCAGTGGATGGACTTCTGCAGTTGTTTTTCCCGATCCGTCCTGTACAAAAACATTGACCAGACCGTCAGGAATTGCAGAAAACACATATATTTTGGCCTTCTCTCCTCTTGAAAGTTCATCTTTAGGAGCAATAACGGTAAGGAATGTTTTCTGAGCAGGTTTTAAAACTCCTTTATCCCAAACACTGAAATACTGGGAAGTTTTTATGGTATCTTTTCCTTCCATATTAAACAGCTCAAGCTGATAATCTCCTGCTTCTAATTTTCCAAGATCCAGGTTATTATCTGCTGATGGCTGCTGCTGTTTTTCAACAAGTATTTTTTCTGTTTTCCAGTTTTTGACCTCATCATTTTTGTCAAACAGATCGTGTGGAAATTTACTTATAAATTCTTCCTTTGAATATTTCGGAAGATCCTGAACCTCTGATTTGAAATTACTACGGAAAATTCTATCCGGCGCTGAAAGTTTTGACAGCTTCACCTGATAAGATTTTTGGAGATTCTGCTCATTGTAGTTTTTGGTTTCAACTTTCAGTTTAAGATTTTCATCAGTGAATACTTCATTCACATCATCTGCTTTTATGTAATGAGAAACAGAAGCCACCTTCAGTTGTGTATTGGCAGACTGGGTTTCGCCATTAATATCTGTAAGGGAAGCATTAATCTCATAATTATCAATCTGGATTCCTTCTAATTTTTCATCTTTTTTAAGATCCAGCCGAATTGTGAATTCTCCTTTCTCATCGGTTTTAGCCTCTCCCAGAATTGAATTTTCATTTCCGGAATCCTGTGGATATCCTCTAAAGTACATCCATCTTATATTCCGTTTCTTAATTTCATAGTTTACGGTGGTATTGCTTAAGGCTACTCCAGAAAACATTTTAGCCTTTCCTTTAAGCTCTATGGTCTGTCCATACTTATATTCATCTTTTACAGGATCAAACGTCACTTCAAATTTTGGCCTTTTATACTCTTCTACTCTGACATCCTTATATCCACGCGGTTCTCCTATTGTTCTAAGGAAAAAAACACCGTTCAGCTTCCCTTTCGGTAGAATGAAACTGCCATGATAAGAACCAAATGCGTTGGTTGTAAAATCCTGCGAAGATACCTCCTGGTTATTGCCATCATATAAAGCTATTTTTTGCTTCAGTCCGGAAATTACAGATTCTGCTTCCTTTTCAATTTTAGTATTAATTACCTTAAAGTATAGTGTTTGTCCCGGACGATAGATCGCTCTGTCCGTAAAAATCTGTGCAGCAGTTCGGGTTTGTTTATTGGGATTATAATTTTCATCATAGGTTCCGTTGCCATATACCTGCATGATTTGGAAATCATTAGTATCAGGCTGCTGAATCAGAAAAGATCTGTAGTATTCTTTGTTTGCAGTGGCAGGAAACTTAAAACTTCCTTTTTCATCAGTTTTACCCTCTATTTTATTTAAGGTTTTATCGGAGACAAATTCATAAAAGGTAAGCTTTTCATTTGCAAGCGGTTTTCCGTTGTTACTGTTGACCAGTTTCAATTCATTTGAAAGTGTATTTCTATCAGTTTTTGACTGATAAATAATACGGTTTCCGGAAACTAAAAAGTAAAAATTATTGGGTGCCTCGCCATTCTTTGGACCTTCTCCTCCTACTGCATATTCCACGATATAGATTCCGGACGGAAGAGGTTTTATCTCCAGTGACGTTTTGTGAAGCTGGTAGTCTCTAGGATCAGAAAGCTGATAGGTTTCTTTTCTTATCAGATTCTTTTTCACTTTTCCAAAAGTATTGTCATAAGAATTCTGCACATACTGCATCAGCGAAACAAAATTGTCTTTCACTTCATAAATATTCAAAGTAAATGAAGAAACGTTTTTATATTCTGCCACAAAATGAACCGGCAGGTTATTCTGTGTCTGAGATTCATATTTAAAGTTCAGTACCGGGTTGATAATTTCCCTTTCTTTATTTTTAATATTTCCTATGTAGGAAGATTTCGGGTACTGGCTTTTTGCCTGGGCAGCAACAGCAAGTGCTTCTTTAGCCTTATTTTTTATAAGAAGCTCATCCATAATATCTTCTGTTATGATTACTTTATAATCTCCCTCTTCACTGGATTTCAGAAGATTCTGAAGCTGTTCAACCTTATCCTTACAGTTGTTCACCTCACAGTTGCTAACGATCTTCTCCTTCATGAAGTACAACTTAGGGTTCCCGCTATTTTGGGCAATCAGTTCATCATAAATAGTATTGATTTTGGTCCTGTTTTCTGCAGTTTCATTTTTTGTAAAGAGAAAGCCTGATTCTAAAAATTTTATTTTCTGAATAGAATACCAGTCGAATACCGTTGGAAAATAAGCGACATCTTTATCTTCAGAGAAAACTCCTTTATATTTTGCCAGGGAAATCTTTCTCATTTCCTGTTTCTGTGCATCAAGTTCCTGATAAGCTTTAGCCAGATAGTTTTTAAAATCAAGCTGAGTCCAGGTTTCAATCTGTGAGGCATCCTGAGAATTGATATTGGTTCTACCGTTTATCCTCCACAAATTCTGATTGTAATAATCCACCAGGAAATTACTCAGTAATACCTGGTATACCAACCTGTCATCTCCTTTCAGCTTTGCTTCAGTGTCTTTCAGCTTTTTGAAAAATTTTGATACAGAATTATTCTGATCATCATCCGCTGTCTGATTGACAATATTGAATTCTACTTTCAGGGATCGAATGAGCTGAAGTGCATTATTTTCTTTCATAGCTTGGTTTTGTATGGCTAGAATAATGGGAAGATTGAATTTATAAGCTCCCTTCGTCTGGTTTTCATTGATTTTTTTCCACTGGTCATCATAATATTTCTGTGCGAGGACCGTTGAAAAGCTAAGCATTATAAGCAAAAGCATAAAAATCTTGGAAAATATTTTCATATATATTATTTTTGATAAATGAACATCTTAAAAATACTCAAAAAAACGGTCATAGACAGTCAAATTTATGTCTCTTTAATGGGAACTCTTTTTGCAGTATTTTTTATGGAAGAGCAAAACACATTCCGTTTCCCCAGTGTTCTGCTTATTTTCATTACTTATTTCAGTGGTTATCTTTATACTAAATATCAATATACCCGGCATTTTTTCAAAATACTGACTTTAAATGCTATAGCAGGGATCTTCTGTGCTTTTCTGATCATCCATAATCACAATGAGATCAGACTTTTGAAATGGTTTATTATTGTGGTACTGGGACTTCTTTACAACAGTTTCTTTCTGGATATTTATATCAGGAAAATTCCTTTGCTGAAGGTTTTTTATGTAGGACTGGTCTGGGCATTGGTCAACTGCTGGCTTACCCTTCCGGAATTCAGTATTCCTATATTTCTGATCAGCTTTTTCTTTATCACGGCACTTGTTCTTCCTTTTGATATCCGGGATATGAAAAGTGATACTGTAAAGACATTTCCGATGTTTATTGGCGTACAGAACACAAAATATGTTGCTTATGCACTTATTTTCATGAGCAGTCTGATCAGCATTTTTTATCTCAAACCTATATATGCGTTTTCATTTTTTTTGGCTTCCATTATGAGTTATATTTTTATTTATTTCGCTGAAAATAAAAGAGATGACGCTTACTTTTCATTTGGAGTAGAAACTTGTTCTGCACTTCCTTTTTTATTTTTACTAATAATGGAGTATTTTTGACGAATGATTATCAAGAAGCTCTCCCTTTACAATTTCAAAAACCATTCAGAAAAGAAATTTGAATTTTCCCCCCAGATCAACTGTTTCGTAGGTAATAATGGGGTGGGAAAAACCAATATTCTGGATGCTCTGCATTATTTATCTGTAGGGAAAAGTTTTTTGGGTAACACTGATATCAACAACATCAAAAGTGAAGAAGATTTTTTCTCTCTTGATGCTGAAATTCAGAATGAAGACAGTGAAGACATCATCAGAATCACCCAGCCGAAGGAAGCCAAAAAGGTAATCAAAAAGAATGACAAAAGCTATGACAGACTTGCTGATCATATCGGTTACCTGCCAAGCGTCATGATTTCTCCTTATGATTCAAATCTTATTTCGGATTCCGGGGAAAGCAGGCGTAAGTTTCTGGATGCTATGATCTCTCAGACGGATTCCGAATATCTTTTTGATCTTATTCAGTATCAGAAAACCATTCAGCAACGAAATGCCTTACTAAAATATTTTGCTAAAAACAGAAACTGGGACAGGGATTCGCTGGATATTTATGATGAACCTATCACACGTTTTGGAACTAAAATATACAAGAAAAGAAAAGAATTTGTAGAGCAGCTTAACCCCATTGTTCAGAATTTTTATCAGATTATTTCGGGGGGCAAAGAGACTGTAGCTGTTATTTATGAATCTCATTTGTTTGAAAATACATTTGCGGAACTTTTAAGAGAAAGCATTGAAAAAGACCGTATGCTTACTTATACCTCCAAAGGAATTCATAAAGATGATCTACTTTTTGAGATGGATCATGTTCTGATCAAAAAAATAGGTTCACAGGGACAGCAGAAATCCTTTCTTATTTCTTTAAAACTGGCTCAGATGAGCCTTGTAAAAGAGCTTACCAAAAAAACTCCTATTCTTTTATTAGATGATATTTTTGATAAACTTGATGACACCCGCGTATCACAGCTGATCGAACTGGTGAACAAGGAAAGTTTCGGGCAGATATTCATTACAGATACGCATAGAGAACGTACAGAAAGTGTGGTAAAGAAAATCAATGAAGAAAGTATTATTTTTGAGATATGAATTGGATACAAGCTTCGGAAAACGACATTAAAACATTAATTTTAAGACACTTAATTTCTAATTCATGGAATAAATGGGATATCAGACTAACATAGTGAGGTAAAATCAATTTATATAAAAATTGGGTATAAGAAAATTGGAATATAAATAAATAATTTACATTTTTGCACTCCTTTTCAAATCACACAAAACCCAGAACCCACGCAACACAATTATGAAGAAGAAAAAACGTGAATATCAATCCTCCGAACTGGTAAAGTCTTTTGCCAGAATCCACGGATTTGAGGATAAGCTTGTTGCCTTTGAAATCAAAGACTTCCTTGAAGATTATCTGGATGAGAGTTTATTTAACGAAATCAGAAGTGTCAATCTTGAAAAGGGATGTATTATTATTAAAATTAACTCTCCATTACTGAAACATGACTTTACAATGCGTAAGAGTTTCTATCTGAAGAAGTTTCAGGATAAGTTTGGAGATGATAAATTCCGCGACATTCAAATATTATAGAGTTCTCTCTGTTTATCTATGTTACAAATGATTATTTATGAAAAAAAAACACATTATATCCAGTAAAAGTGATATATTTAAGACTCATAAAATAAACTATTTTTAACATGAAAAAAGTACTTACATCAAAAAAATTATCGAGAAAAAACATGAAGGCAATACAAGGTGCGGGACAGATGGTATGCTGTCTTGTGAGCTGTGGGGACCCTGGCCAATGTATCTTTTGGGAACAATTACCTGCAGAATGCCCGGAATTTCCTTATTGCATGTAAAAGATTATAAGCAGCCGGGTTCAAATAAAATGATATTTTAAATTATCTATAGCTGTCTTTGAAAAATAAAAAATGCTCCCGAAAGGAGCATTTTTGCTTCTATATGATAAGGAACACTCTTAATGCTCTTCAGATTTATTAGACATTCTGCTGCTCATCAGATCATCCGCTTTTTTATCCAGTCCGGAACTTAGCGGTATGAAGAACTTCAAAGGGTGTTTTATAAAATACCTGAAAATCTCTTTATAGATTTCACTTACCTGCCCGAAATTCATTTTTCTAGATCTGAATGCCAGAAACATTGACAGACTGAAACTAATCAGGAAGTTAAAGAATCCAATCAGAAATACAGTTACAAAGGAGATCCAGAAAGTATAGGAATCTACTGAAAAGTCTTTTCCGTAAAGCCCCAATGCAAAGTTTCCTGCGGCAAAAGTAATGTGTCTGATATCGAGATCAAGCCCAAAGAACATTCCTACCGGAGCGGTAGCCCCCAGAAAAACTCCAAACCAGAAATTGGAAACGATTCCCGGCCAGTTTTTAGCATAATATTTTGATAATCCTTTGGCAAACTTTTTTCCAAAGAAATTTCTGATCGAAAGGTTTTTGGCAATTCTTTCCGGAATCTGGTAGAACACGGAATTATTCCCGATGTTTCCGGAAATAATCCCGGAAATAAACAGATAGAAACCAGCGATACTGGCATGCAAAATAGCTTTGGATTTAAAAGGGTCAAGATCTTTTAATAATTTATCAGACCGCTCAACGGCCAGGTTCTGAGAGAAAAACACATCCAGTCCATAGATAATAGCAAGTGCGATGGGAAAGGCAAGCAATACATTTCCCACAAATGCAATAAACTGACTTCTGAATAATTTTGATACCAGATGGGCAAATTCAGTATTGTTTCTTTGGCCATTTCCTTCTTCAGAAAGCACCTTAGTCATGGTAGCAGCCGTCATTGCCGGCTGTTTTGTGGCCAATGTGAATCCCATAAGGTAAATCATGACAAATCCCATTGCATAGTTCATTGAGTACAAAAATGCGTGTGAAAAGTCACTTCCCGGAATATATCCGTACAGCATTTTCAGTACGCAGAGTGCCCCTACAATAATCCCACCACCACTTGCTTTGTAAAACATAGTCATATATTCCTTTCTGGTGGAGGTAATATAATGGGTGCCAGCTTCTGCGGTATGATTGGTAATAAGATGAGAAATCAGCCTCGTACTATCGTTGATAAGGTCTGCAATATTATTTTTATGAGATTTATAATTCAGAATATTAAAGACCAACTGCTTGGATTTAACAAGAACATCTTCATCATTATCAATGACCAGGAGCTGTACAATATCAAAAATTCTTTCAGTCTGCTGGCGGATCTTCAGCAACGATTGGTTAATCTTTCCTGAAATACCATATTTAGCTGAGTTTTTAAAAGCAATATTAACAAACTCAAGGCACTGCTCCGTATAGATTTTAATCTGTTTATAACGGCTGTCTTTGGAATGCAGCTGTACATCAGGATCTTTTACAAGGTCATCAGCTAATGTTTCCAGCTCATTTTGCAACGCCAGAAAAGGATTATCAAGATTCCTGTATTGGGGAGCCATTCTCACAACTTCCACTTCCATTGCCATGCCCGTAACCCTCCAGGAAAGGATATTCATAGAGAAAATAAGCTCCTTTTTCACATTGGGTCTGATAATAAAATCTGAGGCACCCAGGATATTCAGAAACTCATTTATTTCATTCTCCGGAAGATTATGTAAATATTTTAAATCCTTCTTTGGCCTCATGCTGACATTATCAATCATGTACCATATCGTCTTCTCATTCTCTACAGGAGGAAGAACTTTGTTCAGGATTCTCTTTTTAAGTTCCGGAAAGAAGGCATTTTCCGAAAGAATATTAGCTTCCGTTAAAGAAAGATTAAAAGGTCTTCCTTTAAAAATATTGTGAATATAATGCTTAAAGTTTTCAGCAAAATTCGGATTACTTCTGAGAAAATTGAGTACATCTGTAAAGTCTGCCTTTTTGATGCTTTCTAAAAACTCGGCAAACGGTTCTAAAGAAAGAGTTTCGTTCTTAAAAGAAAAGTATTTTTTAAGAACTGACTCAAAATTTGTGCTGGAATTAAAGAATTTCATTAGTACAAAGATACTATTTCAAACTCACATTCCTCATCTGTCTCATAATCCAATTGTGCTTCTTTCTCAGATAAGGGGAAGGATTTTTGGGATCATACTTCTTAGGATTGGGCAATACAGCGGCAATCCAGGCTGCATCTGAAGCACTTAGCTCTTTAGATGATTTTCCAAAATAATATTGGGCTGCCGCTTCTACACCAAATACGCCCTGCCCCATTTCAATGGAATTCAAGTATCTTTCAAGGATAACATCTTTACCCCATACTTTTTCGATAATAAAGGTATAGACCGCTTCCAATCCTTTTCTTACCCAGCTTCTTCCCTGCCATAGAAAGACATTCTTTGCAGTTTGCTGTGAAATGGTGCTTCCTCCTCTGACTTTTTTTCCTTTCTCATTATATTTCATGGCTTTTTCAATGGCTGTATAATCGAAACCGTCATGATCAAAGAACTTCTGATCTTCAGAGGCTATTACTGCTTTTTTCACATTATTTCCCATTTCATCGTAGGAAATATAATCTCTGTGCAGTTTTCCGTATTCAAAAAGCCCTCCTATCTGGGTAATGGTAATGGGTGGATTAAAAAATCTACCCCAGATAATAAAAACTACATTCAGAACAAGAATGATAAAGATAAGCTGTTTAATTTTTTTCCACATAACTTTATAAAAAGGAAAGGCAAAAATAAGCAAATAGTCCGAGTTACTGCAACTCTTTCATATAGGTAAGCTGATATTCCGGCAAAAGCTCAGGGTGAAAGATCTTTATGTAATCTTTAAGGATCAAATCAGCCCTTACCACTCCACTTTCAAAGAAGTCATTAGCTTTCAGTTTTTCTCTTCCTGCAATGGTATATATTTTCCCTTTATTGAAAACATCCAGCTTTCCATAGAAAGGGTTCATTCCCAGCATTTCTTTTTTAGAGGTATGGCTTCCGGCATTCACCCAGTACTGAACACCACCAGCTTTTGCATACACTTCTTCAAAACTCATTGTCAGTGCTTTTTCATCCTTATTGTCTTTCATGATGTAATTCGCATTGGCATCTGAAATATAATGGGCTACAGAGGTATTTCCTCCTGGAAGATACCAAACATCACCATACATTTCGTTAGCCAATACAACCGGTCTGTCTTTTGCGGTTGAAGCTAATTTTTTCAGATCATTATAATTTTTTTCAACTTCCTGATATTTAGCTTCAGATTCTTTTTCTTTCCCTAAAAATTCACCAAAAAGTTTTATGTAAGCCGTTTTTTCCATTGGCTTCTGCTCCATATACTCATCCAGGAATACGACCTGAATCCCGTTATTCTTCAACAGCTGGTAAGTATTCTCAAAGCTTGCAATATAATTGGTAAAGATAGCATCCGGTTTCATAGAAATTATTTTTTCTACATCATACTTCTGGTCACTTCCTACATTCTCAATTTTTCCTTCTTTCAGAAGATTCTGAATTTTATCCGAATACATATATTCCGGACTTGACACTCCTATGATCAGATTTTCGGCTCCAAGTTCAGAAATATATCCTGCCATACTTGCATTCAAAAGAATTATTTTTCTGAATGGCGTCTGATTTTTTTCGAAATTATAGGTGAAATTTCCCGATTTTAGCTCGAGAACTCCATCATGTTCCTTAAACTGGGTACGACTTGATATGTTAGTCCAATCTGAGGACGAAATTTTTGGTTCTCTTTTACAGGCAATTAGCAAAAATACCGTGAATAAAAGTAAAATTTTCTGTTTCATCTTCCAAAGAACGGAAAAAAGTGGTATATTTGCAACCGTTAAACAACAAGATAACACAAGGCCTCGTGGCGCAACTGAATAGCGCATCTGATTACGGCTCAGAAGGTTACAGGTTTGAATCCTGTCGAGGTCACAAACGACAATTTGCGCATATTTAGGACAATTTGCGCATATTTATTTTATATTACTAATAATCAAGCAGTTAACTTTAATCAAATTAAGGTTTTAATTACAAGACTCATTACAAAAAAATATTTCGACCAATACCAACACAAAACAATAACACGCTTAAAACCAATCAATTAAAATCGAAAACCGGTAGAGATTTGAAAATTTAGCATTCGATGACCTAACAGGAATCGAACACCAAAAATTTAGATAAAATCATAAATATATTTCTCTAAATTGTTTTCAATTGTTGCTCAAAAGCAAACAATGAAATTTCTTTTAGAAAATGGTTTATCTTCTCATCATTACCTAAATTTTTAGCTACTTTGGATTCAGGTTTTGCTAATTTTATTCCAAATATCTCTTTTATAAATTCCGGTAACATATTCAGAATATTTTCATTGGTTATTACTTTCTCAGGAAAGAATAATCTTGCTATTCTTTGTTTAGTTAATATATCAGATACCTCATAAATGTCTCCTAAATGACAAAATATATTATTCCCTTCTTTCTTTCCATACATTCTTACCCCGGCCTTTAAGGCTTGCTCACGTAATTCAGAAGCACAATTTTTCAAATACACTTTACAACTGTTCTTAATAAGGAAATAATCATCATAATCAATTTTCCCCATTGAAAAAAGCTGATGTGCATTTAAACTTCTATCAATTGATTTATCCATCGCCCTTCCAATCTCTCGTTTTTTACTTTGGTAAGCTTCCTGTTTTCCTTTATTAATTTCTTTCAAGAAATCATTGGCTATCTTTAAAAAAGAAATATCAATCTGAGCTTCCTTAAGAAAAGTTAGAAAACCTGTATTAAGATAATCCGCCCTAATACGATACTTGCATTCTCCCGCACAATGGTAATAATAGTATTTCTTACATCTCCCTTGCGATGAACTTGCTGTCAATGTTTTTCCACAGATGGGGCATAAAAGAACTCCTCTTAATATAAAATTTTCATTAAGTACTTTTTTATTTTTGACGAACTTTAAGTTATTTAAGTCTCGTAATACTTTTTGAACTTGCTCAAATAGCATTACAGATACAATTCCTGTGTGTAACCCATTAATAATCTTGCTTTTTTCATTTTCGGATTCAGGAACCTTAATTTGTCCACAATAAATAGGATTTCTTATTAATCTATAGAAAGCACTCATACTACATTTTAAGCCTTTAGAGATAGCATTCTTGTATATTTCTGATACTGTAACTCTTTTTTCTTTTATTATCTCTTCAAAGGCTTCACGAATTATAAAAGCTTCAGGAGCATAGGGAGCAATATATTTTCTTCCATCCGCTGTTACTTTATTCCGATATCCTAAAGGAGCTTTATTTATCCATCGACCTTCTAGCCTTGCCTTTTGCATACCCAAACTCACATTCCGGCTTCTTTTATCATTTTCGACTTCAGATGTAGCCAGATATACTGCAAGTATAATCTTACTTTCCGGTATAGAAAAATCTATTGGTTGATCAATAGCCTGAAGAGAAACTCCCATACTTCCAAGCTTCTCAAGCATTAAATAAGCATCTGTAATATTACGACTAAATCTATCCCAGTAAGTAAAGAGTATAA
This sequence comes from Chryseobacterium sp. MEBOG06, assembly GCF_021869765.1. Classification (NCBI taxonomy): domain Bacteria; kingdom Pseudomonadati; phylum Bacteroidota; class Flavobacteriia; order Flavobacteriales; family Weeksellaceae; genus Chryseobacterium; species Chryseobacterium sp. MEBOG06. Next base: position 3,233,595 of record NZ_CP084580.1, read on the forward strand.
TAGCTGGACGATTTTTAAGAGATTTAACTTTAAACATCAATTTATTCCATGATGGACGATTAAATGTTTTAGCTGAATAATCCTCGAAAATAGTTTCTGTAATAATCAGGTTATTATATTTACAATAATGCACAAGACGCTCCAACTGGCTGCGCTGGGAATATCCTTTTACAGCCTGCTCATCTGTACTAACTCGTATATAAAGATAAACGGCAGGCATCAGGTGGTGTTTTGTTGAAAAATGCTATACAATTAAAACGTGGAATTTATGTATTTATTGAAAAACAATACGGTTTTAAATTAAGTTTTAACAAACTTTAAATACAACAAATTAAGCAACGCACAATACTTCAATATACTACTACAATAATTCCTAATTACGATTTTGAAGAACCAAAACTTTTGATATAAGTAAATTAAATTTTAAATTCTATTGATGCAGTATGTCACTACACAGACATCTTTAGTTTAGTTGACACATTTAAACATATCATAACCCAAATTCAATAATTTAAATCTATCCAGATTCTTACATTTCATTTTTTAATAAAAATTTGTAACTTGTTAACAAGTGTTGTGAAATAAGATTTCAATAACTACTAATAGCCATAATTATAAACTGAAGCTAGGTAAATCAATGCTAAAACAAAATATTACTAGCCAAATAGCCGAATCTTATCATCAACTAATCCCCTCAATGGAAGAAGGTTTGTTGATAATATCCTTGTATGAGAAAATTAAGACAGGAGAAATCGATCCAAATTTTTCTAATAAAGATATACAGAGGACAATTGAAGAGACTGTTTCTCTTTTACCTCCCTATTCAAATGTCCCAAATAAAGAAAGATTATTAAAAAACCTCCTTACTTACTTTATTGAAAGGCCAATCGAGCAAAAAAACTTATATACACTAACAGAGTACTCTCGAAAATTCGTATTGTTATTAGAACACAAACTGAACAACCCCTTTCGACAATTCCCATTAAGAGAAAGCTTCAAAAGATATACAAATTTCTCTGCGACTGAAATAAAGCAAATTAATCAATTTGAAAGCTGGTTCAATCAAGGGTTTCAAGCAACAACAAGAGAAAATGTTTTTGACCATCTCGAAGAGTTGAAAAATCAAGTGAAAGATGCTATAACAAGACTTAATAAGTTATTATATTCTGTAGATATTGACCCTAAGTCAATTGTGTCAGACTTTTCTGCAGTATTTTCGGATCTTGCAGAAAAAGCCGATGAGATACGAGACACTTTACGTTTGGGAAATAGTCTGCAGTATGAAATAGATTTGGTAGTTTCTTACTTTTATGAAAAAACACAGGAATACGGAACACCTATTACGGAGGTTCAAAAAGAAGAATTCAACGAATTGCATTATGCATTTTCACGTGCATCAGATATCAAAGAAGAAGTACTATCTTTCTTTAATATTGTAGACAATAAACTCGGGCAACTCAGAGAACAAATTCAGTATGCGAGCACCAAGCTCAACGAACTGCAGGAATTTCTAAGATACCAAAGCCAATTTAGAAATAATTTACGAAGACTATTTGAATATATAATGGAACATAGCACTGTAGAAAAATCTATGTTAATTTTTCCTGAAGAATTTTCTAAAAAATTTATAGTTCACGAAAAATTCAAATTAAGTGCTATGCCAGATCTCTATAAAAACCCATCACAAAGTAACTTAGTGATACAGATTCCAGAAGATAGGGAATATCATCAATCCGAACTATTATTGATTGAAGCTGAATTAACGCGTCAGCAAAGGACAGCAACACTTGTCAATAATCTAAAGGAGACTTTGAAAAATAATGAAATTACTGATTTGACGAAAGAATTTTACAATATCCTAGAGCATGAAAATGATGAAGAAACAGCAATTCAGGTTGTTCATGAGATTATTCAATATGCACATGATAATAAAATGCATGAATTACTTATCGATTGTAAAGTAAATACTCAATATTATAATAAACCGATCATAACATGGACTACGACTATAAAGACAGAGAAGTAAATCATGATTTTAGCTTTTTAAATTTCACTGATGTTCAAGCACATTTTGCTGACCTCAACATTTCGTTATTACGCGGAAGACACGTTCAAACCGGTGAAGGTTATATCTTTACACTAGTAAATAATTATGTTTCTGAATTTACATTTTACTACAGATCATTATATGGACTAGATTTAAAACGAGAAAAATCAGAAAATATAGAATATTACTATTTAGATTTTCCAGAAGAAGGTAAAGGTAAACTATATTCAAGTGATCGCCATAGAGAAATGTCAGCGTGGGATTCTCTCATTGCACTCATGTTACTCAATATGTATTATGACCGTTTGTTTGATCATACAAAAACAATCAATAGACCGATTTTAGAAAACGAAATTATGAACAGTGATCTAGCCCCTTCATATAAAAAAGTATTTTTCAATAACATTATAAGAGATTTTTATAGTGATCCCGAGTGGAAAACCGCAATGGATCATTATAAAAGAGCTCTCCGAACACTAGATCAACTTGGATGGGTCAAGCTTTTACCTGCCGGGGAAGGCGATGGAGATATTCTATTTATCATCAGAGAAAGCATAAATAGATTTGCCAATCTCTATCACTATGAGATTAGTCATTTTGATACTTTCGTAGAACAAATAATGCAAAAGAAGAACAAGAAATGAAGAACCCAATAATTTATTCTTTATCTACTGTTGGGATTTTAAAACATTATAACCAAGATTATCTTATCCATCCACAACGAACTGACTTCACCGGTTCCAACGGGGTTGGAAAATCAATCATTGCTGACCTCATTCAACTAATATTTATAAATGATCGTCATCTTTTTCAATTCGGGACAGAAGGATATAAAAAAGAAGTTCGACAAATTCACAAGCTTGCCTACAAGTGCAGGGATGCTTATGCATTTTTAACAATTGAGATTGAAGATGGCAAATTTATATGTTTAGGAGTCTGTATTCCAAACACAACCAATAGACCATTAAGACCATTCTTAATTACAGCAGATCCTAATAATACTAAAGATTTTAAGGATAGAGCTTTCACTATAGATAAAATTCCATCTTCAGCTAATTTCATAAAAGAATCAGGGCAAATATGCCTCGTTGAAGAATTAAGTAAAAATTCAGAGATAATTATGGTCTTTATTTTGAATCTTTTAGTACTCATGACAAGAAAGAGGAGCATTATGCGAATCTCTTCGACAGGGATATTCTCCCTATTAATTTAAGTGTACCTAGTAGTCTTAAAGCATTTGCCAAAATCATCCAGTCTTTCTCGAGAGCTAGAAGTGAAGGTGATAAATCGGATGCGTTGAAAGAATTCCTTTTTGACGGCAATGAAAAAGAATTGGAAGAATCTTTTGACGCACATAAAAACCAAATAGACAAGCTTTTACTGGACTTTGAGCAATTACAAAAATTCATTAACGATCTTGAAAGTAAACAAGAAGTCCTTAATGAACTTAAAACTTCTGAAGATAAATATAAGGAAAGCAATAAAGAATATTTGTTTAAAGAAGCGGGATATTATTTTGCTAATTGGAATAAAATAAAAGCAAGTTTAGATAGGACAGAAAATGAATATTCAATCTTTTTGAATACTGCTCACAAACTGGAAATTCAATTACCTCGAATAAAATTACTGTTTCTTGCCTACAAAGAAATGTATGAATTAAGTAAAAAGAGACTCGAATCAGTTCAGCAGGCTAAACAATTAGCTTCAAAAATCGAAGACTTACAAACTAGAATTGCAGAGTTTGATATAATAGATTTGCCAATTATTGAGGAATCATTGACAGGTTTATTTCAAATAGATGATTATCAAGACTACGAAATAATTAAGTATTGTAAAGAATTCCTTCCTATTTATAGTGATTATAAAAGTCTCTCCACTATAGAAGATCGGCTAGAAGTACAAATGAAAGCAATCAACTGTAGAAAAGCTGAAATAAACGCTCAGATAAAATATTTGGAGACAGTAAATACACTTTTCGCCCAATCAGATGAAAATTCGTTAATTGCCCAAGTTCTAAAATCTAATTTAAAAATAAGCATTTCTCAGGAAGCTGTTCTTTTTCATTTCATTTCAACCAAATGGCAGAAACCCAATACTGAAATTGTCGATTTTTTTGCTGACGGTTTTGATTTTTTAGCAGAAGAGAATATAATCCAAGATGAGACTTCTTCTGGTTACTGGCTGCGTTTTCAAGATTTCAACATATACATCAAACCATTAGCACACGAGCCAATATTACACGATGTAAATCTACGTGAAAAAGCTATATCAGAAATGGTTAATAATAATAATTCTGCCCTAAAAAAATTAGAATCTGAAAATGAAAATATAAAAGCTTTTGAACTGGGGAATGTTTATGATATTGAATCTGCCCCTATTCTAGCATCACTCGATAAGAGATTAAAAAACTATGCCGTCCAAAAAGATATAAACTTAACTATCCAACTGGCATTGCAGTTGAATGACAAAAGAAAGAAACTGAATGATGAAGTAAATATAATTAAAGAAGAATATTCTGAACTTATCAAATCAGCAAATATTGATGATATTACTGATTTTGCCTCAATAGAAAATAGAGAGCATAGCCTTGTACAAAAACGTGAAAAAAAATATGATGAATTTAAGCAGAGACATACCAGCGATGATGCTACATTAATTACATTAAAAAACACAACAATTCCTACACTGAAAGGAGATTTGGAAGAAAAAAAAGATCAAGAACAAACAGCATATATTAATTATGTAGAGAAAAAGAAAAATATAGAACAGACTTACAATGACCTTTTTGGAGCTGAGATCTTAGAATTTACTGAAAGTCAAATGTGGGAAGCAAAAGGCAGATTTACTTATGACAAAGCAAATTATGAATCATTATATCGCCAGACTTGCGAAAATTTCGACGAAACAAAAAATAAAAACAATATAGAACTTACCATCGAAATGGAAAACGGTAATTTCAATTTTGAACTTCTAGAAAGAATTTTTTTAGGAAAAATACGTTTTAAGGATCAGATTGCTGAGGAGCTTAGAACGGCAAATAGATCCCGCCATAACCTTATTGATTCAATTCACGAGACTATGTTAAAGATTTTTGCCAAAACTAAGAATAAATATGATGCTTATGAAAGACAAATCCGGGATTTAAATCTTTTTTTCAAAGGACGAAAAATTAGTAAAAAGTACTATTTTCAGGTAGAATTCCAACCCAGCAATGACATTCCAATCAATTGGATTACAGAACTTCAAAGCCAATCTCAACAAGCCTTTAAACCAGGTGAGCTTCCAATGGGTAATTCTGTTGAAAATTTTGTAGAAGATTTTTTCAAGAAAGCGGCTAATTATAAAAAGAAAATGGGGTTCCGAGAACTTCTTGATCCACGTACTTATTTCACCTTGGATGCTGGGCTTTTAGATGAAAAAGGTAATGAAGTTTCTGGAAGTACCGGCGAAACATATACTGCAAAGGTTCTTCTAGGAATCGGAAGATTATCAAAAATTCAATCACAGAATCGTACAGGTGTAAGATTTATTATACTTGAAGAAACTGCGAATCTTGATAAGACCAACTTCAATAATTTCCCAGAAATTGCTGATGAATTTGGTTATCAAATAATAACGATGACTCCTAAACCATTTGGAGCAGATTCAGATCAGGGATGGTACCTCCATCATCTTTTACCCGGAAAAGAAATATCAGAAATTAATTACCCAATTCCTTCAAGCTATTTTAAAACCAATCTTACTAAACAAAATCTTTTAACATATTTAAAGAACCAAAAGAAGAATAACGATGAACTGGATAGTATTAAAGGCTCTGAATGAGATCTACAATAATGGGTTTACAGTGATGAGGTCAACTCTTTTAAGCGACATTGATATCCAATTTCTCTTAGATCAAACAGGAGAATTAAAACTTGGAATAAATCGGATTAATGAAGGTCCAGGCTTCAAGGAATTTTATACAAAGAATCACTTAAAAAATTTTAATTCTTATCTATCTTTTCTAGGAGCTAATGAACTACTTACCCCTCAAATACGCTTTCAAGAATCCGACATTAAGATTTTAATGGAATTAAAAAATGGTATGGATTCAGGTGATTTACTTCCTGTTCGAGATGAAATAATAATAGCAGAAGAAACTGTCAGAGGTGTGTCACAAATGTTTTTCAAAAACGAAAAATATCTAGAAAAGTCAGAAAGTCTTACCTCAGCTGTAAAAACAATTTTAAATATTGATTCTCTGGCAAATGATAAAGATCAACAATACAAGTATGTCTTGCAATGTGAAAAACCCGAAAAAATCGTATTATGTGAAAATCTTGACTTTTTAAAACGCCCCTCAAGACCACGTAAGCACAATATCGAACTTTGGTATGCCGGGGGGAAAAATATTGCAAAACTAAAATTTTCAGGAGAAATCACACTTCCAATTTATTATTCCTGTGACTGGGATTATGACGGATTACATATCTACCAAATTGTAAAAAAAATATTACCACAGATCCGCCTCCTTTTTCCAAACGGAGCTAGCAAATCTATTATTGAAACAGAACATAAAAGTTTTTGGAAACCAAAAGGACATGATGATTCACTATCCGGATTAGATCCTACCTTTTTTAATGATCAAGAAAAATTCCTTATCCAAAATCTCATTTCCGATAACGAATGGATAATGGAAGAAACAAATGATTTGATAGAAATGGTAGAAACAATAGGTTGATTATCTTTTAAATCAAAAATTTACTATAGCTTTTTGATTAAAACAAAAACCTTTAATGATCTCAATTTAAGGGCTGAATACATTTATCTTTTCTTCCATTTCCATCAATCATATTCAATTTATAATCTCTATCTTCAATCAATCCAGTTTCTGATAATATCGAAATCAAATCGATTTCTTTTTCTAATATGATAGTACCGTCATTTGATGTACCTAGTTTATCCCTGTCTTCTTTAGATATTGCAATTATAACCTGCCTGTTTTTTATTTTAGCGGCTTCTTTCAAAAGCATTTTCAAATCACCTGATGCCATAGCGTGCTGTCCAGGTTCATCAAGTACCAAAATACCTAAATGAAATTTCGCTTTGACTAAAAGTGATAAATAGAAAGCCCATTGTGCACGTATAAAATCACTTGCGGAGGACATTAATCTAATTGGTTGTGAAAGAAACCCTGGAGTTTTTACAACTGGAAATAACTTGTTGTTGTCCTCATTTGAAATATAGATACGCCCAATAATCTCTTTTGAATATCCAAAAGATTCCAAATATTGAATAAAAACTTTTTGGAAAGAAAAGATCTGTTCTTCATCATCTTTTTTATGAGATTGGAGTATATCTCTTCTTTCTTTGATTCTAATAAGATTATTTGATAATTCTGTCAGATGTAACTTGAATCTTTCAAATTGAATCTTGATCTTCTCCATCTTACCTAACTCAAATCGAATCTGAATTTCATCATTTATATCCGTTCTGGATGGAATTCTCGAATCATCAACTATCTCTTTATCGATTGTTACAAGGGCAAATTGCAAATCATTTATTTGCTCTTTATAGTAGAGTAAGGTCTTTTCGAAACGTTCCAATAGATTTTTAGAGCTTTTAATATAAGATTCATAAAGGCTTCTCTCTGATTTATAAAAAGGTAATGATCCCAAAGCGTTTATACGATCTACATTTTGTAATACCACATCTGGATTCGCCAGCAACGATGAATTACAAACCGGACAATTTTCAACAGCTCCAATATGAAACGACTGGAGTTGGTTCAATTTATTAAGCCCCTCCAAAACTTCAATCTCTCTTTTCAATTGTTCTAATGTCGATTGATATCTCTGAATTTTAATTTCTTCGTTAATTTTTTCTTTTTGGATGCTCGTATGCTCCTCTATAAGGAATTTAAGCTTTTGACGAAACTCTGCCTGTCTTTTCAACAAATTATTGTTTTTTTGTCTATCATCAACAGATATTTCATTTTTTTGCTTCAAGCTTCTACGCAAACTGTTTAAATTTGTAATAGAATCATCAATACTTAAATACTGTCCGTCCAGACCTCTTGTCTGCAATGTCAAAGCTTCTATCTTCTTTGGCTTTAATTCCGTTGTAAAAGTCGTTGATAAATTGGGTGTTGTAAAGTTATTGAATGCCACCAAGGACTGAAAATTATCCACTGAATTCCCCCAGTTACCTTTTTCTGCTTTCTCTTCTTCCTTCAATTTATCAAGTTCAAATTCTTCAACTAACCCACTAAGTCCTAAAGTATACTCAACAATCTTTTGCTTGGCTTTTTTTGTATTAAAAATTGGTACTTGTGCAAAAAAATCTGACCAGCCTTTGGTTTGTTCTACAAAAGAACTTGCAAATATCTGTTGTAAATAAAGAATCTTCTGAACACCATTATAACTTTTAAATACAGGTATTGCTATACCTGAAAAATCTGACAACCAACGATAAAACCCTCTATCATGATCACTATCTCCCTTAGCATGAATGAACTTATCTTCGGGGTCTCCATCATTCGTCTGAACAATAAGAACATTTGGATCTTCACCATAATTTGACTTTATAGAACGTTTAATTGTAGCAGTACCTCCCCTATCATTGCTCAGATTAAGTTCTGCATAAGATTCATTCACGAGAATACTTTCATCATTATATTTAAAACTACTTTTTAAACATTCTTTCAGACCATCAGTATTTCCGTAGCTTGCTAGCTGTTCCATTCCCAAGCAATAATATATACATGCCAAAACCGTCGATTTTCCACTGGAATTATCTCCCGATAAAATATTTAATCCAGATTGAAAACTAAAGTGGAAACCAAACTTCCTGTTCTCTTTATCGAGCACTATCCCCTTAATACTATGAATATTAATCATATTACCAGATTAATTGTTGATTTTTTAATTGTTTAACACTAACAGCCTTTGCCCATAACTTAATACTAGCAGTTAAGTCTGGTAAAATCTTATCATTCTCAATTTGTTGAACGAAGTTAATACCATCTGATGTTAGAGTAAAACTGATATTTCCCTTATTATCTTGGATATAAAGAAGTCCCGTCTCATGTGCCAAAATCACTCTTTTTCTTAAACCCTCTGATATCTCCCATGGGGATGAAAGAAGAGTAGATAACTTTGAAATTTTAGCTTCTTTTTTTATTGCATCTAAAATAAAGGCAATTTTTCTTAACTCTACTGAGCGTGTATTTCCACCAATTGAATAATATAGTATAAGTAGAATCATGATAACAGCAATTTTGTCATTTTCCCAAAACCCATCAAACACCTTAACTTTATTTCCCTTAATTTTTAACTTCTCATTCATCTTTTATAAAACTTAAACTGCAGTTTGAAATCCATTCGCTAATACCATAATTGGATAAAATTTTAATATCATCTAAACCTAGTACATCTCCAAGACACGATATTAAATAATCCTCATACTCCTTTTTTATTTGCTTTAATCCACTATTTGCCTCTGTTCTAGTGTTTGCATTTACTTCTAAGTCATCTAAATCATATGCATAATAAGCCTTATTATATTGATCGTAAATGATTTCATGCTTGCGAAGCTCTGAATACAAAAATGCTTTTCCAACCAAAAGTCGTCTAATCGCATTTCTTTTCATTATCTCTAAACGATCATCACTATATACCTTTGTCAGTTTATCAACTATATAATCTAATTGAGGTTTATTTCCCTCGTCATTTTCCCACAACGAGATCGCCTTATCATCCGTCTGCTCAAAAATAGAGTTAACAGAACTCGCAAGGAGTTTATTATCAAAATCAAGTGCACTTGATTCAATAATGTTCAATTTAACATCAAGTTTATCAATAGCTGAAATACTTGTAAACTTTAATTGCCCGTCGTTACCTTTATTTGGAATTTCAATCATTACACCGAAACAGATAAGTTTGTCATGATTAGCTAGGAATAATCCAGACCCAGACCATCCTCCAAGCCAATCACTACCCGATTGATAAATATTATTCATCAAAAGGGCTTTTTCAATCTTACAATAAAATTTATGAATATTATTTTGACAAAAGTTTATGAACTGCAAGTTGGTATGCGTTACAGGCAATTTACTCGTTTCATACTTGCCACGAAAAAAAAATGAATGTGCAGGATTTTTTGAAACAGTATAAAATTGAGGGCAATGAAATAATTCCAGATTCGAATTACATTCCAATTTCAGAATTACAATATCATTTTCTCTCGCAAAATTAACATCACCTATGCATTGAGAAACTTTATGTAAAACTCCTTTATAATCAGAAACACGCCATTCTGTGAGATCGGGAATTTGATCAAATTTTTTCCCATACAAATTGTGACCTGCTGTTAAACATAAAAATTCTCCCTCGTAAGGAAATACTACCGAACTTCCTATAAAACTATTATTCTTCGTCAATAGCCCCGTAGTCTTGTTCAAATGTTCCATGCTGATCATTTATACTAATTTTTAGTTCGTCAATCTCTTCAAAAGTTATATTTATTCTCTCTTCTTCAGTTAGAAGTTTATCAACTGGCAATGGATAATTAGAATATATAATTATTTGTCTCATACTATCTTTACGTCCATATTCAGAAAGTAATATTAGCGTTTCCCGTGATGGATGATAATATGGGCCACTACTATCTGTCGATATCAAATATTCTGAGCATTCAACCATTTCCAAAAGACGTTTTGTAGTATTATGTTTAGAGCCATGATGGCTGATCTTGAATAGTTTTAATGGTAATTTATTCTCTTCAGACCATCCGCACCTTGAAAGCTCATCTGCTATCAGATCAGGATTTGCATCTCCCATAAAAAGTAACTTAGCTTTATTTATTGTCATAATAAATGCAATAGAAGATGAGTTTAATAAATCTTTTTCCCAATCATGTGGTTTTGGTAATTTCTTTAAAATCTCTTCTTTAGACTTCCAATTTTGATCTCTTCCAGTACTGACCTTTTCATCTTGCTCAAGTTGAGTCTTAATATATTCTTGATATACCTTATTAGCTGTCCATTCTTTTAACAGTTTCATTATTATTTCACGAGATGGAGAAAGAATCTGTAATTCCAACCCACCTAAATCCAAAACATTGTCACCATCTATTTGCATAAATAAAGGATTGGGAACAATTCCTCTGCTTTTAAGGAGCTTTTCGAGGTCAACCCCATGCTCGACAGCAACTTGATCTGTTGAATCTGTTGTAATTAAAAGCTGAGGAGTATTTATATATAGTAAAGTTTCAATGTTAAAAGGCTGTTGTTCATCAGAAAGCCACTTCATTAATCCGCCAATATGGTCATAATCTACATGCGTCATTATCACGTAATCATTTTTACCAAAATCTCTTACGAGAGGGCCAATAAATCGGTAGGTACCCTCGATTCCCGAGTCTATTAGCAAACGATGTAGCTCATCTTTTTTCCAGGTTAAAAGAAAACTATCTCCTTTCCCTGCTTTGAAACATCTCAGAATAAGCATAAATAGGTATTTTTGCCTTCAAAGGTTAATTTAATCATTAGGCTATAAGTTTTGCGTTAATTTACAAAAAACATTTAAAACATAACAAGAAATAATCTAATCAAGATAAACTCTTGCTTTCGATATTACTCTTCAAGAGTTTTTATAAATAGCAGCTAAAATAAATCCTATATTTCATATAAAAATATGGGAAACCATAAAATGGTTTTCAAAGAAACATTATTAATAACCCAAAGCTTATGAAGTTTTTTTCAGACGCATCTAAGTTAAATAGTATTTTTACTTATGTTAGTAGGAAAGTTTAGGATATAATCAGCTATCTCACGAAGCTTTGCTTAAATACCTAATACTTTCTAATTTAATTCAAAGACTAAAAATTCCTAACCGATTTAAACTCAACAGAATTCAAACCAAGACAAATACTTTATAAAACCATAATTATCAAGCACATATATCTAAAATACATTCGAGATCTTTTAAAAATTGGTTCGTTGATCCAACCATGTAGTTCACAAATAGTCAAATGACGCCAACTGAAGACAGTTGGCGTCATTTTTTTATAATCTTTTTGAGATTATTCAATTTTTCAAAGTCTTTCTACAGCAATTCTAATTTCTTTGAATAATGTTTACTTTTCTCCAGAACCTCACTCCACATCAGATAAGCCATTTTCAAAGTAATTCAGTATTGAAAACAAGATTGGATTTTAGTTTTTGATCAATGTGTCGTTATTAGGTACGTATAGGATTTTTTTTATTTTACCTCATCTTCAAATTCTAAAAAATCTTCATGAAGACCTTGGATCATCTGTCCTGTGGATTCAAAATTTTCATCGATCTTCATCAGTATCCAGCTTACTTTATCTCGTTCAGCTTCCTGGGTTCCTTCATCTAACAGTCCAACGACATTGTAAATAATACCTTTAGGGTAAGACGTTAGAAAACTTAATAATTCTTCCTCTCCAACGATGTCTTTTAACGTATTATATTTTTCCTCTACTTCATCATCAAAGTCAGTGGCCATTGCGATATTGTCGTCTGCAGATTTTGCGATGTTGAATAGAGACCTAAGTATGAGAAATCTAGCAAAAACTGTGGTATCCCTTCTGTGACTTTGCTGAAGGCCCAAGTGGACGGATTTTTGACACCTGCATTACACAGTCTAATGACTCGGTTTTCATATTCTTCTTTTTGTAAGTCTGTGAATGTAGATTTTATAGGCTCTTTATATTTTTTGTCATCGGCATAATGCTGACTATAATAATAAGAACACATCTTGATATTACCAGTCTTCGCCACCTTCATCCGTTATTAGAAATGATGATAGCATCACCATCTTGAAGTGGAATGCATCCCAACATAATCAGTAATAACAATATCACATCAACTGTAAGCAAAATTCCCGCTGGCTCCGCCGTATCCTATTTCTTCATCTCTACAATGGTCAGGGATTAATGTGAAGCGAATCATTATCAAGAAGTTTCTTTGTAAATTCAAGTTCCGGGTCACGAGATTCTATCCTGTCCTTTATAGTGGGAGTTATATAGTAATTTGGGATTACTCCGCGGTCTTTGAATTTATAATCTTTTACAGCCATCATATATTTCATCAGTGGAATACCAATTTGCAATTTTGAATTTGGCAGCGTTAAGTTAGGTACCGAACCGGAAAAATTACCATAATAACCACCACCACTTTCCTCTCCGATGAAAACGGCAGAAGTATAGCTATGCAGCATTGAAAGGCATTCAGCAGTAGTGGAAAAACAGTCGCCATCAATAAGGATATACAATTGGCCTGAGAAATAGGGTAAACTATTTTTCTGCATTCCCACGTTGGGATGGTCGATCACATCATAAGTTCCTGCTTCATTCATTTTGATGGCTTCCTCAGGAATTTTCAGATCCGGTTCATCTGTATATTTGGTAAAATCAAATTCAGGTTTATTGATAGTTAAAGCACTGTAGTACAGAAAATCATGATCTGTAAAATATGAATACAGTATTTTGCCATATGCATCTGTACCTCCCAAGTTACCCCTCAGATCAAGAATTAGGTTTTTAATGTCTTTAGACTTAATAGTTTCAAAAGAAGATTTCATCAACTCAACAAAATCCATATTATTCTTCCTGTAATCTGCTTTATTAAAACTTGCGATTTTCAGATAAGCAGTGGAAGAATTAAGAACGTTGAATTTTGCTGGTAACTGCTCAATACCAGGATATTTGTCTTTACGAATTTTTAGAAGATTTTGATACTCTATTCCTTTTAAAGTGGTAATTTTTGTTTTCTTCCCTTGAAACGGAATATATTTTATTTTATAAGTATTTCTATACCCTTGAATATTGTATAAATATTGAGTCAATAAACCCGTACTTTCCAGACGCTTGTATTTATTGGTCTGGTTGTTGCCATCCGAAGTGCAGATCTTTAAGACGTCTCCGATAAAAGAGGAAACGGGTTGATTGTTGATCGAAATGACTTCTGCTCCCAATAATTCCTTATCGTTTAGAGTAGAATAATTTTTTTGAACATACATTTTACCTTTTGAAATAAAAGCTTGAAAAGGTATGGTACAGTCGCTTTTTTTCAGGAGGTCTTGTGTCTTTTCTGTGGGATAAACATCCATATGTCCGTCCTGCAACTGCATTACGATTTTACTGATGAACAGGAAAAATTTCCTTTCAGATATTTTCTTCTGAAGCTTTTTTTCGGATGAATCAAATAAAGAATACGTATATCTTTTTGGATGATATCTGTTCATTCCCGGATATCCCTCTTCAAGAGCAGCTCTCAGTACTTTAAAATCCTGTTTCAGTTTTTCAGGAGCAATCATCGTTTCTCTTTCTTTGGTTTGTCCAAAGGAATACATACTTAATATTATCAACCCTATTGTCAGTATATTTTTTAATCGTATTGATTTTAAGATAGTGTTCATATTTTTTATACTTAATTTTTAATTAGTGGAGGAAGGCGTTTTTATATTATGTCAAATTCTGCATTTCACAGAAATGTTTCGCAAAAAGCAGGGTGAAATTCTATGTTTGTGTATTTATGATGTTCTGTTTTAATTTTTTTTGCCAATAACAAGCCTCTTCAATACAGTAAATCGATTGAATTGAAATATGGGGAAGGCAAAAAATTAAATTAGAACGATGATAGATTGAATAGTATTGCTAAACAATAGAATCTATTACAATACTAGGATTGATCCGTCATCTTTAAAAAGAAAAAATAGGAAATAAAACTCACGGCTAAACAAAATGCCAAAATAGCTACGGAATGCATACCTAACGGAAGTGTATAATTTATAATGGTAAATGCAAAGCCTAATCCGGCAAAAATGGCTACCCATTTTATAGTACTTTTCCTGCTCCCTTTTTCACTCTTTTGTAAAATAGAATTGATGATGGTTTCAGAAAGACCACTCGTAATTAGTTTATTTTTCAGCCTGTAATCCATCCAAAATTTGATGAGGCTTAAAATAGTAAAGGAAATTAAAGCAATCCCAATGAGTAGTCCTATCATGACCAAAATGTCTTTATCTATTGCCTGGGCAACATTATTGGAGGAAATACTCCCCGATTCTGAGAGGTTATATATGCTGGTTAATAACAATATTTTCATTTTAGTAATTTTAGTTGTAGTACATTAGACCGGTCAATTCTTATAATGTTGCAACAAATCAAGAAAATTTCATCTGCCGGTCAAAATTTCTTTTCATATCCATATATAAAAAACTGATTATAAAAACAGTAGGTATTAAAATCAGTAAAAAATTCAAGATAGAAATTGCTCCAAAAACAGTTGGAAAATAGTGATTGATCACAAAAATCAAAGTACACAAGAGTATCATTGAAATGCAGGACAATAAAGCGATAAAATATTTGTCTAACGACAAATATTTCCTCTGGGGTAATTGCTTAATAACAAGATCTGCAACATCAAAGTCAAACACAGGATTTGGTATCTCCTTTATTTCAGTAAATAATAATTGATAAAACTCGACTTCACTTTGACATTTTTGACATTGAAGAATATGCTTAGTAATCACATTATCGCAGTCAGCTTTGTTCAAGACATATTGTTGAATTTCGATTTCACTTAAGTGCATATTCTTCATAACTCTTCTCTTTTTCTAGTTAATAACAGACTTATTTTCAATGTTTTTCTAGCTCTAAACAAATAATTCTTGACTGTTCCTTCCGGAAGTTGTGTAATCTGTGATATTTCACTGTAACTTAATTCTTCCTGATGATAAAGATTAAGGAGAACTTTGTAAATGGGGGGAAGCTTTTCTATTTCTGTCGTCAAAATTTCTGAAAGTTCTTTTTGAAAAATTTGTTTTTCGGTTTCGTTATCCGAATTGATCTGCTGAGCTAACTTTTCCAAAACTTCCTCCTGCGTTTCATCCGAAAAATTATAATCCAACAATATCATCTTTTTCTTCTCCAGATAGTTTAGGCATGTATTATAAGCTATTTGGCCAATCCATGTAGAAAGTTTTGATTGAAATTTAAACTGTTTCAGATTCTTAAATGTTTTTAAATAAATATCCTGAGAAATATCTTTTCTGTCCTCAGTATTGGAAATCATTTTGAAAACGATTTGTGCTACCAACCTTTCCGTATTTCTTATAATTATGGAAAACGCAGAATGATCACCATCCAATACTTTTTCAAGCAGATATCTGTCGCTGGTTTTACTTCCATTATTATGATCCATATAATTCTTTATACAAGTAATTAGACAGACAATACATAAAATTGTTGCAGATTATTTTTTAAAATTTTACAAATAGTAATTATATTTTCTAATTTACATTTTTTTTCTAAATATAAATTGCTTAAATCTTGTAAAAGCAATAGCTTTTCAAACATCGGAAATTCTGAATCTTCTGCAACAAATAAATTATGATAACAATATATTTTAATGTACCAAGTTTCATTTTTACATAAATCCTATTAACTACATACAAATTAAATATTATTATTAAAATCATCTTAAAAAGAGAAAAACTAATCGAAGTAAAATAAAGTCAAACGATTCCAATTTCGATTGTTTCAAATATTTAAAATCATCTTGCAAAGAAATCGTAACTATAAAAAATTAAATTCTAAATTAGGAATTGCTAATTCCTGTTTAATTTGGCTCAAACGAATTAAATCATCGACAAAAGAGTTTGAATAGACGCTCGTCAAGGTCACTTAAGGAGACAACTATTTGATAGTTGTCTCTCTTTTTTTATGCATAAAAATCTCTATATCAAACTTTTACAGCCTGATATTTTATGGTTTGAATTTTTTGATGTAAAATCCCTAGCCCATCTGAAACAGACAGTCTAAAAGTGCTATATCAGAGATTTCATCGGTATTGAAGCGTAGTTTGAAATCCCATTAAGGTGGATCAGGTGCAAAAGTTGGGGGCTACGCAAAAAGTTTGGTTAATCTGAATAAAAAAAATGATCTGTCCTTCACCCCTCTGAGCTGCATCCTAAAGTTTTTGATTTTAGCATTGAAAGATTCAGCCGCTGCGTTAGTGCTTCTTTTATCAAAATAATTTAGAATATCTCTGTAATGGTGCATTATGGTCTTTCTTAAGGTGGAAAAAGAGGTAAAACCTGCTTCTTCAACCTTTCTAAACCAATGCGCAAGTTTAGTCATAGCCACAGATTTTGTAATAGGCTGATTATAGATCTTTCTAAGGCCATCGGTTAATCCATACGCTTTTTCCAGATCAGGATATTGAGCAAAAAGGATGGAAGCTCTTTGCCTCTGGGACAGCGTCCATTTTTCCCGGCTCTTGTAAAGCAGATACCTGCTTCTTGCCAGAAGCTGTTTGCGGGAATCTCCATTTTCAAATACTTCCGTCTTTAAAATTTGCTCTTCAGAGGCTTCTTCAAGAGTCTTATTTTCCATTTCAAGGGCTTCCTAACGATGTTGGATCAGATGCAAAAGTTGGGGGCTAAGCAAAAAGGTTTCTTTTTTGTGTGTATATTTATTTTTAAGATATCGTCTGTCTATTTTGGTAACAGTCCTTTAAATAAAAGTAAAGAAACAAAAAAGAAATATATTTCATTTTTTCCACAGGGATGGGCTTTTTTTACAAAAGAACCAAGAGATCCCTTAATTTACTTGTTCTCTTTTTCAAATAATAAATTTGATAATGTTATTGATAAAAATTTTTCTCTAAATACTTTTTTAGGAGCTTCTAGAAAAAGTAGGATAATAAATGTAGAACTTCAAAAGATAGTTAATAAAATTATTACTGACTCGATAGAATATAGATCTGAAGAATTTTTAGGAATTAATGAATTAAAGAAAAATGTTATAAATAGAAATAATAATTTCACTAAAGTTTATATTGATAAGAAGTATATACCCGATATAAATAATGGAAAATATTTAATAGTTATCGAGGAGCCGCTTCCTTGGGCTTTACTTAGTAAAACTTCTAATTATAAAGCTAAATTTAAAATATATCCAATTCAAGTAGTAAAGAATTAAAATGAGAGAAGTTATTAATTATTTGGAAAATAATTTGATATTTAATCAAAAAATAATTTTAGCTAGATGCTTTCTAGCATTTGGAGCTCTCCTTATACTTTTTTTTAATGATTCATATGAGCTTTCTAATATAGATATAGGATTATTAGCTGATAGGATAGAAAATAATTTTTCTTTAAATTTTAGTATTTTTTCTTTCTTTTCTCCTCCTATTGCTAAAACAATATGCATCTTTATTTTATTATTTGTTTTTACAGGTTATCTACCTCAACTATCTTGTTTTTTACAAGCTTGGGTACATTTAAGTATTTGCAATTCATTTGTAATTGTTGAAGGGGGAGATCAGATTGCTTCAAATCTTTCATTATTGTTAATACCAGTTTGTTTATTTGACGCAAGAATTAATCAATGGAATAAAGAGAAACTTAATCCCTCTCTTTATTTAAAAAACAGAAATGTTTTTTTTGGAGTATATTATTTCTTAATAAGATTACAGGTTGCTGTTATATATCTTCATTCTGGAGTAGGTAAATTATACAAAGAAGATTGGAGAGATGGGACATGTCTTTATTATTGGCTTAATAATAATATTTTTGGAGCTCCAGATTTTATTTTAAAATTTGTAAATTTACTTACTTTAAGTTCATTTGCTCCAATTATTTCATGGTCTATAATTTTTTTAGAATTAGGATTATTTGCATATATATTAGCTACAAATAAAAGAATATTAATGCTTTTCTTTTTTCTAGGAATTTTATTTCATTTTAGTATATTTATATTACATGGTCTTATTTCTTTTATGTTTCCAATGATAGGAGCATTAATACTATATTTAGATAAAAATAACTATGTATTTAATTATTTAAAAACATTATATTATGAACGAAGATAATGAAGATAACTGGAAATTTGGAATCTTTTATTATAATAAAGATGATAAAAGGCTCTTTCCTCCTAAAAGGAATAAATTTTTAGGTTGGACTGTTAATTTTGCTAATCCTTATTCTATTTTAGCAATGATTCTTGCAATTGCATTGGTAATATTAGTGGCGGAAACTTTAAAAAAAATGTAATTTTTTTTAAATGACTTTTACAGATTTATGAAAACTATCTTTATAGATCATGATGGCTTCAAACCAAAAATAGTAAAAATTATTCTATTTTTGGTTTGAAGCCAATTTATCACAAATTATATTTTACTTTCATACCAATATATCCCAGATGCAAATCTGGCGTTAGCACCGAACCACGTATAAATCAAGCATAATATTAAGTCTATCGGTTGGTTCAATACAGAGCTTACAAGTGGTATTTTTCCAATCGATGTTTGGCTATCGGCATTAGGGTTTATTCATTTAGATGCCATTAAAAACGGTGTGTTTATGAAAGCCCTGAACAATAAAGAAAGTCTTACCCTATTATTGGTAGATTTGGCAAATTCCTACAATAGAAGTTTCCCAGATAATGACGGAAGCTTCCCTTTGAAATGTGCTTCTTTTATCAAAATAATTTAGAATATCTCTGTAATGGTGCATTATGGTCTTTCTTCAAAATAAATATGAAGTTCAGCAGAATGTTCTTCTGCTTTGAGGATATCAAAGTGTTCAACTAGAAATTCTGGAAGTAAAAATTTAAGAAGGTTGTAATCGCTTAGCATAAGACAAAGATACCACCACTAAACATTCCCCCCAACTTTTGAGACTGATCCCCTACAAAGCAACAAATCAATAACCTATACAATGCAGTAGACGACACCACTACAGACAAAGAAATAAGTGAGATTGAGAAGATTATAGAGCTCGCAAAAAAAGCTAATTATAAAGATGGAATCGGAAGAGGAAATATCATGCTGATTTATATTTATTATCATCGTTCTGACTCCAAAAAGATACTGGAGCTGATTAAAAATACTGAAGAACTGGATTTAAATAATAACCTGATAATTGCATCTCTTTATATCTATAAATCATTCGTAAATAAAGACATGGGTATAGAAAAAGAAGAGTTTCAAAATATAAAGGATGGCTTAAAATATGCAAAAAGAATAGAAGATACGAATGAAAGACATTTATTAACATCCAATTTTTATAATAGATTTTCAGTTTTTTATGATTATAAAAAGCCTGATTCACTTATTTATTATTTAAAAAAAGAACTTGTCGAGCTTCAACAAATAATTGAGAAAGATGCAAAAATAAAATCCAAAAAATATGAAAAAATTGCACTTAATAATCTCAATATTGGTAATTTTTACTTGGGTGTTGCTAAACCTCAACGTCTGGATTTGGCAGAACCTTATTACTTAAAAATCTATAACTATAAAACAACGCAACCTGATATTTTTGAAAAAATGGATATGCCTATTTTATGCGGTACTGGCAGGTTTTATATGGAGAAACATGATTATAAAAAGTCGATTGAGCTCGGCAATGAGGTTTTAAGGCGGGAAAAATATAAGAATAATCCGAATTACAGACTATTTGCCTATATGCTGCTTGCTGATTCCAATGAAGAATCAAAAAATCCATCGGAGCAGGCCAAGTATACTCTTTTGTATGCAAAACTGAAGGATAGTCTGAACAATGCCGCTAAAAAAGAAGTCGGTAAACAATTTGACCGACTTGTAACAGCAACTGAGGCAAAAAAAGATAAAGAGTATATCTCTAACGTCAGAATTTTACTTTTAATTGCCGGATGTTTTATTATTCTTTTAGCTTTGTTCATCTGGCTTTACTGGAAAAGAAAAAATAAAATGGTTCACAAAAAATATGAGGAACTGATCGCTAAAATAAGCATTGAACAGAAAGAACTTCAGGTAAAATCTTTAAAAACCGAGGACCATACAGAAGCCAAAACCTTGGTCAGCATTACCGATGAAACAACCAAAGTACTGCTTGCCAGACTTGAAAAATTTGAACTCTCTGAAAAATACCTCAGAAAAGACATCAGCCTGACCTGGATGGCCAATCACTTTAACACCAATACCAAATATCTTTCAGAAATTATAAAAACCTATAGGGATAAAAATTTCACCACCTATATTAACGGACTTCGGATCGGCTATATCACTAAAAAACTGTACGAGAACCCTATCTACCGTGAGTATAAAATCAATTATCTTGCTGAAGAATGCGGCTACACCACTCCACAGGTTTTTGTAACTGCCTTTAAAAAAGAAACGGGTTTCACTCCTTCCTATTTTTTAGAACAGCTTAAAGTTTCAGTTTAAAATAGGCCCAATATACCAACTCCGATTGTTTCAAATGCCTAAATTATAGTGCAAAAAATTTAGCATCTAAGAAAATTATCTGCTAAAAATGAGCTTTGCAATTCTTGTTTAATGTGACTCAATCGAATTGAATAAGACCAATCATTTGATGCTTATATTAAAGGAAGATATGGGTATGACCCCAAAGGAAGTCATACCCGTACAATAGTAGATCGAATTGCCAAGAAATAGAATAATTGAAGTGACCTTTATATTCTAAATTCCCTGCAAAAAAAGTGAATTTTTACCGTCTTTATTTTTTAATGATTTTTATGGTCTCCACACCTTCTCCGGTTTTTACTCTAATCCAATAGGAGGCTGGAGTAAGAGATGACAAGTTAATTTCTGCTGCAAAGCTGTTTATTTTTTGTGTTATAACAGTTTGCCCTAGAAAGTTAATCACTTCAACATTTAAAATGGGTTGCCCGGATGTCAGGAACAACTTGTTTGTAGCAGGATTAGGAAAGAATTTAAAACTCGTTTTTTCTACTGTGGATACATTTAAATAAGTAGTACAAGTAATTCCGGTATTTATAACACTATTTCCAACCCAGTTAGAAGTGTTTCCGTTTAAAGCAAAACCATTAAGAGTTCCATTGTAATTATTTCCGCTGCTGTCTTGCAAAGTTGTTACGGAAGCATTATTCGCATTATCGATGCCCTGATTAAATTTATAATACGCCATTAATCCTGTTTCCGGACCCGGCAGTTCACAGTTCATATGGTTTGTTATTTCTCCTGGAGACAAAGCTCTATTCCATATTCTGACTTCGTCCATAGTTCCTGTAAAACTATTTACAGCATCATTAAAAGCGCCTAATCTAACCATATTTCCCCCCTCAACCGGGTCAACATCAGTATTGGTAGATACCAGTTGTCCATCTTTGTATAATTTCAGTGTAGCCGCAGCAGCATCATAAGTTACTGCAACGTGATACCACGTATTAATAGACAATGGCACACTGTCTTCTACAGCAAACCAATCACCGTTATGCCCTGCAGAAAGTTTACCGGAATTATTGGGTATCCAGAAAGCATGCAACCCATCTGAATCACCACCAGAGATAATATTGTTTTGGGTGTTTAAACTTTTCACATAAATCCAAGCTTCTTTGGTATAACTTACAGGCAAAATGTTTCCACAGTTTACATAATCGTTTACGCCATCAAAATCCAGCGCCGTTCCCTGCTGAGAAAATCCAAATTGGAAAATCATTAAAAAACAGGCAATCCAAATTTTTTGAAAATTTAGTTTGAAAGGCATTAAAAGTATTTTACTTTTCATAATAATAATTTTTATTAATTACATCACAAAATTGTATCATTCTCCTGGAGATTCATACAAGGGTAAACCCCTGAATTAAAGATTGTATAATTTTCAACATTAGAAATTGATACATTTGTAAAAAAATATAGGTATGCCTGCGATTAAGAAAATCATATTCTTATTCATTACTTTTTTCACATTGTCATGTAGAGAAAAAAAGGAAAATTTTTATTTTGAAAAAGTAACTCCGCCACAAGAAGAGCCTGCAAAAGTCTGGTTAAGAAAAAATGAAAACTATAACGCAGATAAAGAACATTACCTGAAAGTTTTTCTGGACTACTATCAAAGTAAAATGGTTGAAAATGATTATTCGGACGCTTCCAAAATTCTGGATTTAGTGACTACAAAATTTGTTTATTTTTATGATTTTGACCCTCGTCTTACCAAAGTTGTAAAAGAATTTGATGAAAAGTATAGGAGCAAATTACCACCCATAAAAACAATATACATTGATAGTTATTATGGCAATTTAGAATTTGACAGAGACCACCTAAACAATGCTAAGGATTACTTTTTAAAAATTACAGCTTTAGAGCCAAATGATTATAAAAGTTGTTACAAAATATCCCGTGCCTATTATGATTTATCATATACTTATTTTGTTTTAGGGGATTTAAAAAACAGCATAGAAGCGAATGAAAAATCAAGGAACTACTCCATAAGAATCAGAGATCGGGAAAGTATTGCTTCTGTAGAGTCGAATTACGTCAATATTTACAAAGCAAATGGTTCTTATGAAAAGGCAGTCGCAAGTGCGGATGAAGTGATAAAGATCTCTAAAGAAATCGGGAACACCTATGATTATTTTATGGGCAAGTATAACAAATGTTCTGTGTATGGTTTCTTTAATAAGCATCAGCTGAAAAATAAATACATCCACGAAACTTACAAAGAATATATAGCCAGCCAATATGATAATGATGTCCTTCTGCTTTGTATTTCCGATTACGAAATAGAAGCTTTAATTGAAGAAAAGAAATTAAGCGAGGCCAACATAGTTTTAAACAGAATAAAACCTATTGCAGAAAAAAATACTTCTCAAAATTGGCAAAAGGATTACCAGGCCACATTAGCTTTATATCAAATTACCAGAGATGTAAAAACGTGTAACACAAAATATATAGAAAATTCATTACCCAATTTGCTTGAGCATAAAAACTACGAAAGAGCCAACCTGTTTTACAGTGTCTTATTAGAAAAAGCTGTTCAAAGCAGAGATGTTGACAAGGTTGTTTTTTATAATAATGAAGTTGATCGTACAAAGGACAGCTTATCGAGTGCAAAAAGCAAACTGATCAATTTAGAACTCGCCGCAAAATATGAAACTAAAGAAAAAGAGCAGGAAATTAAACTGCAACAAGAAACCATTATCAATAAAAATGCTGTTATTGTGGCTTTAATACTCGTTTTTATTGCATTGTTATTAGCCATCATTATTTATTATTTAAAACAAAAACAAAAGAAACTGTCTTTAGAAAA
Source organism: Chryseobacterium sp. MEBOG06 (assembly GCF_021869765.1). NCBI lineage: Bacteria > Pseudomonadati > Bacteroidota > Flavobacteriia > Flavobacteriales > Weeksellaceae > Chryseobacterium > Chryseobacterium sp. MEBOG06. The sequence continues at coordinate 3,257,709 of NZ_CP084580.1, forward strand.
AGAACGATCATTGCTATTTACCAAAAATCTTCTGGATAAAACCGAGGAAGAGCGCAAAAGAATTGCATCTGATCTGCATGATAGTGTGAGCCATGAATTATTGTCACTTAAGCATTCGTTTGAGGTAAGCCAACTTCAACTAAACGAAAAAGTAGACAGCATTATTAATGATATCAGAGCAATCAGCAGAAATTTGCATCCTGTTCTTTTTGAAAAAATAGGACTCGAAGCCAGTTTAGATCAATTCATAGAACGCATCCAGAATACTCATCTTTTTATGGTCTCCTCCGACATCAATTATCAAGATGGTCTCACGACTGAAAAAGAATTGCAAATCTATAGAATTGTACAGGAAGCTGTTTCAAATATTATAAAATACGCAGATGCTATCGCGGCAAAAGTAACTTTAACTGAAAATAAGGACACCGTTATTTTAGAAATCATTGATAATGGAAAAGGTTTTAATGTACAGGAAACTCTGGGGACACAAGATGCTTTTGGTTTACACAATATACTAGAAAGAAGCAAAGCAATTGGTGGACAAGCCTATATCACATCAACTGATAAAGGCACAAAAATAGTAGTTCAAATAAAAAAATAATACAATGAAAATTCTAGTTGCAGACGATCATCCTTTAACCCTGAATGGTACTGTTTCTTACCTTACCAATTTGGGGTATAATATAGTGAATGCATGCTCTAATGGAACAGCAGCACTTAATTACATTCAGGTTTATTTGCCGGATGTAGCTGTTTTAGATTTAAACATGCCAGGGTTGGATGGCTTGGAGGTGGCCAAAAAAGTAATCGAAAATAAATGGCGTACTAAAGTTGTCATCCTCACCATGCACAATGAAATCGGCGTTCTGAACAAAGCCAAAGAATTTGAAGTAGATGGCTATATTTTAAAAGAAAAAGCGTGTCCTGATCTAGAAAAATGTATGAAAGAAATTGCTTTGGGAAAGAAATATTATTCCGGGTCTTTACTTCAAAATTACACAATAGAACATACAGATGACCTTGGCAAACTCAACCTATTAACTCTTTCTGAAAGAAAAATAATAGAATTAATAGCAGCTCAAAAAACCAGTAAGCAAATTGCAGAACTTCTTTTCCTGTCCGAAAAAACCGTAGAAGGACACCGTACCCGAATTATCGAAAAACTGGGCATCCCAAAAGAAAAAAATGCACTACTGATTTGGGCAATACAAAATTATAAAAAATCATTGTAGACGTAAAAAAAATTATTAAAAATGAAAGATCTTTTTCGCCAAATTATAAACCTTACAGGAACATTATTTTTTGTTCCAAGCATGGATGCGTTGGATGGATTTTCGGTGTACATTATTTAGATTTAGAAACCTATAATTTACCTTTAATCTGAGTTAAACAAAGCAAATCATCTATAAAAGTGTCTGAAGATAATCCTGTCTGGTCACTTAAGGAGACCATTATTTATTAGCCTCCTCTTTTCCACAAACGTAAATAATTAAATATCAAATTATTTACGATCCGTTTATGGTAAATTATAATTCACAGCGTGGGTGGTGAATTTGACTGGAATTTACATCTATTAAAGGGACAGGCTGCCAAGCATCCGCGGAGAAAATTTTCCCGAATGGCTATCAACAGTCCATTTCCTTTTCTTCAGGATCATGAGATATCCTGAAGTGATCAACGACCGCCTCACAACTTTGCACAACAGAAATTAAAACAAAAAAAATCCCGGATTAACCGGGATTTTAATTTTCTGAGATTCAGATTTATTTGATCTCTACAGGCACTGAGACTTTATCCCAATCCATTGTGAATCCATTATTGTTTATTTTATACACTAAATTTTCCTGTGTTGCTGGTAAAGCTTTTGTTTTTACATCAACACGTAAAGCATCTTTAGCTTCCTCGTATTTATAGGCACCCCATTGTTTGGGCTCTTTGTTAAAAATTGCAGTCCAGGTTCCGGTTTTTTTAGGGATTAAGAAAAAGCTGTATTTACCTGCAGGAAGTTTTTTACCCTGAACGGTAATGTCTTTATCCGTTTCGAAGGTCGTGGCTTCGTTGGCACCGGCACGCCAAACTTTATCATAAGCTTCCAGACCGCCCCAGATGGTACGACCTTTTACAGAAGGGCTGCTATAGGCGATGGTAATGGTGGCATCTTTAATTTTTCCCGTTGCAGTAGCCGGAGGGCTGGCAGGTTTTTTAGTGTCCTGTGCAAAGGCATTCAGGGAGAGTGTCATTGTCGCAACAAGTACGGCAGCAGATTTAATGATGGTTTTCATACTATTTTTATTTGTTTGTTTTTGTTATTATTTGTTACGAATTTACTGCTTTCTGCTTATAAAACAGTAATATGATTGTCGAAAATATAATAACTGCTGCTGCCCCGATTACATTAAGCCAAAGGAAAGAAACGATATCAAACTGATAAACGGCAATAACCGTAATTTCTGATAAAATTGCAGCAATAAATACATTCGCGCCGTCGACTTTTTTATAGTAAAATGCAACAAGAAAAATCCCCAATATCGGACCATAGAAAAGAGAACCCAATACATTCACCGCTTCAATAAGGGAACCCATTTGAGTGGCAAACATGGCAACACCAATTGAGAAGATCCCCCACGCTAGCGTGTGCAGGCGGCTATACTTCAATTCGGTTGCATCATCAGGAATATCTTTTCTAAATATCAAATGAACATCTTTTAGTGAGCAGGCGGCAAGGGAATTCAGCGCTGCGGAAATGGAACCCCAGCTGGCCAGAAAAATGACGGCAAACAGTAAACCGATCATTCCTACAGGCAGGGTATTTTTTACGAAATACAGGAAAATGTAATTGGTATCCGTTTTCTCGGCATTATAGTTTGAATGATTGATTGCTTCCTCTACCCTGCCGTGCAGAGCTTTTACCTGAGTTTGCGTGTTTTTAAAATCCTGAATTGTTTTTTTAAGTTGGGGAGATTGAGTTTCTTTTAGCTTTAGGATTTCTTTCGATTCTGCATTAAATTTTATCTGCAAATCCTGATGTTCTTTTTCAAAAACCGCAGCCTGTTCGGGTTGTGTTTCCTTTAAATACTGATAAGAGCGCTCGTTAAAATAAATGGGAGCCGGTTTTAGAGAAAAGAAAGCAAAAAGCAAAGCACCAATCAGGAGAATCGCAAATTGCATCGGAATTTTAACCAATCCGTTCAACAGCAAGCCCATTTTTGCATTGGTATTGTCCTTTGCCGTAATATACCTCCCGACCTGACTCTGGTCGGTACCGAAGTAAGAAAGTGCCAGAAAAAAACCACCAATCAGCCCACTCCAGATATTATATTTGTCTTTCCAATCGAATTCTGTGGTGATTACATTGAGCTTTCCGGATTTCCCTGCCAGATAAAGCGCATCCTTAAAACCTATGCCATTCGGCATATTCTGAATAAGCAGATACCCCGCAAAAGCCATGGTTCCCAGAATAATCAGAAACTGTAATTTTTGAGTGTGAGCGATCGCTTTTGCACCGCCAACGTAGGTATAAATCAATAAAATACCACCCGTTAAAACATTGGTTAAATAAATATTCCAGTTTAAAACACTTGACAAGATGATACTTGGAGCGTAGATACTGATTCCTGTTGACAGACCCCTGGAAAAAAGGAAAAGCAGTGATGTGAGCACCCTCGTTTTTTTATCAAAACGGTTTTCCAGATATTCATAAGCAGTATAAACATTTAAGCGCTGAAAAATCGGAATGAAAGTGATACAGATCACAATCATCGCCAAAGGCAACCCAAAGTAATACTGCACGAAACGCATGCCGTCCGTATAAGCCTGACCCGGTGCCGAAAGAAATGTAATGGCACTGGCCTGGGTGGCCATAATCCCTATCAGCACAATGTACCAGGGCATTTTATTATCTGCTTTCAGGTAGGATTCGTTGCTTTTTTGGCCCCGACCGATGAATACGCCGTACACCACCACTGCAACCAGTGTAACAATGAGAACTGTCCAATCTATATTACTCATGCCCAGAATTTAGTAAACCCATAATAAAATGCGATCTGCAATACTAATGCAATGGCTAATAGTATGTACCAGGTATTCCAATTTTTAAGTTTATTGTTCATCAGTTTTTCTGTGCAGATAAAAAGTTAAAAAATAAACGCGCTGCCCCCACATTTCCCGCAGGCAGCTGTCTGAAAAATGCCAACGGGGTATAAATAAAATTACCCTTCCCGTATCGGGCATATAAAGTAGATCCCTGCAAAGGCTCTTCACCTGTATCATGCATTTCAAAAAGCGGTTCATACGCCGCATCCCATTGAGCGGGGAAATAGGCGCCACGCTCCTGTACCCATCCCTTAAAATCATCCATAGTAATTTTGTTCGGAAAGTTCAGTAATTTATGATTTGGATTTAAAAATTTGACTGCAGCATTTTCTTCAGTAACCCGCTTATTGGCAATACTGAAATTGTACATTCCCAATTGGTCAACGGTGGTATCCTGATTGGTGTTATACTGCATCACCAGATTACCTCCGGATTTCACATAAGACCATAAAAAAGGCATCCAGCGGCCCAGTTTTTTCTCTGTATTATTGGCACGAACACCCAATACGATGGCATCATACTGCGACAGCTTGTTTTGACTGGCATTTCCAGCAGTTTCATCTAAGTTGCCATAAAAATCTTCATCTTTGAGGACATCTGCCTGAATCCCTGCGATGCGTAGGAACTCAGGAATGAAATCGCCCGCACCTTCTATGTAACCCACTTTTTTAACCTTCGCCTGAATATCGCCTTTCATGACGGTTACCGTTGCAGGGGCAAAATATTGTAAGGAGGGTAAATGCGGGTACTGAATTAATACTTGCTTTTTATTATAAGTAACTCCATCTGCCACAAAATTGGCATCCAGCTGCAAGCGGGATGAAGGTATTGCAGCAAGCTTAGTTTTTGGAATAACGTAATCTATGGTCGTATCTTTTCCATTGAGCGAGCTTATATTGGCACTGCCTAATCGTTCTCCGTTATACATCAGGTTTAGAATACCGTTATTGTACGGTTTGTTAGAATTAGCCTTAACATTTAAACTCAGATGTAAATCTTCATTTTCTTTAACTAAATAAAGGGCTTGTGTAAATTTCAGTTCCAGTGCAGGGACAATACGCAGGGCTTCGACTACATCACCACGCACCGGGTCTAATTTCTTAAAAGATAATGGAAGTTTAACCTGAAAACTTTCAGAACCGATTTTTAAACCAAGTAAGACATTCAGTGGTGATTCTGCCTCTGGCAAGCCGATTAAAGTATCATTGGGAACAGAGAAAGTGGCTGCATCTTTGGGAGATTTTGCCAACCAGTAAGGTTCTGTGAGTGCTGCATCTGCAGGAATCTGAATGTCATGCTGAATGGTAATTAAAGAATCTTTTGATAGTTTTCTATTGAAGCTTTCTGACTGGCTTAACCATTGTACATTTTCTAAAACCACAGGATTGGCAGCTCTTGAAATCAGGTTTAATCTGAAATTGTAATGATCCCCGGCGACCGCTTCAGCCTGATTGGTCACTACCTCGCCCATAAAGCCGGCACAGCTTAAAATAATATTGTCGAGAGACTTGATTTTATCTTTTTTCAGGTCCGCATCTTTTAGAGCCATGACCTTTTTTCGCAAAGCGAGCAAGGCAGGTAAACTGAGGTCAGGATTATTGAAATTGAAAGCGGAAATAATTTTATCTAATGACTGGTCAATATCAGCACTTCCTTGTGAAGTCCAGGTTTTAGTTATCCCATCAAAAAGGTTTGCTTTTGCGGTCTCGCCAAGAACATGGCTAAAATATTCAGTTTTGATCCCGGCTACAGACTGGGTTCCTGCCCCCTGGCTTTTATGCAGACTTCTGCTTAATCCTGCCAGTTCACCATAGCCCATTCCCAATTGCGCATCATATTGCCCAACGGTAACTTTCAGTTGATCTTCAGCAGTCGTATTAACTCCACCAAATCTGAAAGTATTCCACAATACGCGTTTTGGCTGCCATACATTAACGTATTTCAGTTGATCCGGGAAAGCTGTTTTATCGCCTGCCAGCTTAAAGGCTTTTTCCGCCACCACAGCCGAAGCCGCATGTTGTCCGTGGCCTGCCGCAGCAGTAGGAGGAAAACGACAAATGATCACATCCGGACGGAATTTTCGGATGACCCAAACGACATCCGCAGTAATACTGTCTGCATCCCATTGCTTAAAGGTATCGGTTGTATTTTTAGAGAACCCGAAATCAATCGCACGGGTAAAAAACTGCTGGGCACCATCTAATTTTCTTGCCTCTAAAAGCTCATGGGTTCTGATTAAACCCAATGCAGCCCCCTGCTCTGTACCTAGTAAATTCTGACCCCCATCACCTCTGGTTAAAGACAAATAACCCGTTTCTACATTTTGGTCGTTGATTAACCAGGAGAGTAATCCTGTATTTTCATCATCGGGATGAGCCGCAAGGTATAAAACTTTAGGCAGTTGTTTAAGGGTTTTGAGCTCACGGTAGATTTCAGATGATTTGGAAGGCCGAACCTGCTGGGCCGAACAAAAAACCGTATAAAATCCAAGGATAAATACAGTGCTTACTTTTTTGAACATTTAAATTTGCTTTGCGAGACAAATATAAGTAAATCATCTTTCTTTCAATCTTAAAAGAATCAGACTATGAATTTCACAAAAAAATTGGTTTAAACTTTTTTATGAACCCACTAAAGTCTTAAAAAATCAAGGATTTCTATTATTCTCGCAGATGCCGCAAATTGAAAACCTATACAATGCAAACAGATTCTTATGTTTTTTTAATTGTATTCCGTGTAAGATAGATATAATTAAACATGCAAAATGTGGCTGCCGCGCCAAATGTATGCCATAAAAAGTGTGTTCCGAACCTCAGCCATTCCCATTTGTCAACGATGCGGAAAGTCAGTGCGAGAGCAAACGACAATAAAGCAAAACCTACCCATTTGCCAGCTTTCCATTGGGTATAAATCAGATAACTTAGTACCGAAAAAAGCACAAATGAAGCCATTATTGCATAATTTACGTTGATAAAAAGAGAAGCGTTATCTATCGAAATCCAGTTTCTCAAAGCAAACATGAGTATCAGATACACGAGAACCATTACCACCGCATAGTACCATCTGATGCTCTGCGCTAAAAAATAAAATCCGGCAGACAGACACAGCAGCATAATGGGCAGCCAATCCATCATGATAAATACCGGCCATTGCCTGAATGAATGGTAAACGGTTCCCCCTATGGCACCAATGTATAATAAAACCAGGCAGTAGGTTAAAAAAGGATATTCTTTAAAATTACCCTTCATTTTAAGGGTCCAAAAAATGGCTATGGCTAAAAATAACAGAGCAGTTATTGCATTGAATGGCTCAGGGAAAAACTGGGCCATATCTGTTTCTTTATATAACATGCCTCCGTCCGGAGGTATTGGGTTTATCGGCATCGTCTTTAATATACTTCTCCTAAATATAGAAAAAATATGGCATTATATGTCTGGATGTGACTGATTATATATTATAAAAATGTTAATTCTATTTCTCATACCAATAACCAGATTGATTATTTTTTGATTCGTTCATTTAAATATATAGTTTGCTATTTTAATTTCATAAGAATTACATTTGTATTTCTTCTTAAAAACTATGGATAAATACAGTTTTTTGAATACAACTGCTTCTATTGGAATTTTCATGGTACTTTTGTTTGCCCTGTTTTTGATTACCGTAAAAACTAAGCACAGACTTTCAAATTGGCTTCTTGCTATTTTTCTTTTTACTAATGCTGTAGATGCATTGAAGTTTTTGATGCGGGAATTCCCAGTGAATTATATCAATTTGGAGGCGTTTCGCTGGAGTATTGTTTATTGCGCTCCGGCATCTTTTTATCTCTATGTACTTTCCGTTTGTTACTCCAATTTTCGTTTAAAACCTAAACATTTACTGCATACGATTCCGTTTATTGCTTACAATTTGTATTTGATGTGGGGAATTTATTTTGTAGAAAAAGCCTCGAAAATAGATTTTATAAATGGCATGAATGACATGCCTCTCACGCAATTTTTTCAATTTCTTTTCGAATTTTTATTTCAAGTGTATTTTATTGCTTCATTTCTGGTGATCAGAAGGTCCAAAACGGTGTATCTCGAAAATTATACAAACCCCAATATTTTCATCCTTAACGCGCTATACACCATAACAATTCTATATTATGTCTTACATTTTATAGTTCTTATAAGATGGCTGGTCACTTTTATCTTTGGTCTGGGTGAGATCCGAGCCTGGATTGTAATGCTTGATGGATTTGCGTTTTTATTTTGTACCTGCTGGTATCTATTTACTGCATTAAACAATCCAAATTTTTTTCGAGGAGTAAATTCTGATCTGAAACCTATCACAGAAGTTGTTCCAAAACAAAAAGCCAGCCTTCTACTAGTTGAAGAAAAAAATAAGGAAATCGAATTTTTAAAAGATTTTATGATTGAAAAAGAACCTTATCTGGATTCATCACTAACCATTCAGGATTTATCGGAGCAGGTAAAAATACCTGTTAAAGATTTATCTACTTTGATTAACTTGTATATGGATAAACACTTTTTCGATTTCGTTAATGAATATAGAATTGAAAAAGCAATGCAAATCCTTAAAGATTCTTCTCAACAAGAACTGACGGTTTTGGAAATTTTGTATCGGGTTGGTTTTAATTCCAAATCTTCGTTCAATACCTCTTTCAAAAAATATACAGGAAAAACACCAACAGATTACAGAAAACAATCTTTGTAAAATCAAATTATTTTCAAAAAATGAGTTCGATTTTTTTTAATCGGTCGCGTCCGAAGACTTTCTGACGCATATTTGCATCAAAAAAATTAAAAGTACAATGAATTACTCTCAAAAAGTTTTCTGCAGCTCTAGTGCATCCATCAGGAAAATGATCACACTTCATTTTATCAAAAGGACGTCATAAAATAAAATTCAAAAAAACTAATGAAAAATATAATCACAACATTCCTTTTTCTTTTTTCAATACCTGTATTTTCTCAAAAAAGTGAGAAAGATATTCAATTCGTTAAGCAACAAAAAACAGATATCACAGTTGATCAAACGAAAAAAAACCTCATCAACCCAATTGATTCTTTAATGGCAAAATCCTATGAAAGAGGTTTATTCAATGGAAATGTCCTTATCGCCAAAAACCATAAAATCATATATCAGAAATCATTTGGTTTTACAGATGAAACTCATACAACTTATTTAAATGATAAGTCAATATTTAATATTGGTTCCATTGCAAAGGAATTCAATGCTGTTGCCATCATGATTTTAGCTGAACGTGGTCTTCTTAATCTTGATGATACAATATCTAAATTTAATTTGGGCTTACCGAAATGGTCAGAAAAAGTGACCATAAGACATCTCATTAATTATGCGAGTGGTATTCCTCCAATCGAACAATTAAAACCTGAAAATGATGCGGCTGCGTGGAATATTTTGAGAAGTAATGACAGCCTGCTCTTTGAACCGGGAACCAGTTACAGGTATGATAATGGAAATGTATTTCTACAAAGAAGAATAATTGAAAAGGTAACCGGAATATCATTTGAGAAATTTGTCATTAAAAATATAGTTAAGCCATTGAAAATGACCAATTCGGTATTTGAACCCAAATTGGATTATAAAAACCGAACATCGTGTTATGATATGGACAATGTCCGATGCCCGGAATTGAAATTTATCAGCGGATGGCTCTGGGTAGATAGTAATGATCTCTACAAATGGATTGAAGCACTGAATTCTAATCGATTGATATCCAAAGAATCTCTTCAGACTTTGCTGAATAACCCATACGCAAAAGATGAAGGCGGGTCACTTGGCAGATACTTTGAAAATGACGAATTGCAAAGACATAATGGAGTCTCTTATAAATTTGAATCTATCTATTTAAACGATTTTAAAAATAATATTACAATAATTCTGGTGTCTAATAATCTAAATAGAGTGTGGGATCTGGGACATATTATTCACAACTTACTATTGGGAAAAGAGTACGAAATTCCTAAAAAATCTATTTATCAGGAGATCAGAAAGGAATCTCTCAGCAATGTAAATAAGGCTATAGAAACATACTCTGTGCTCAAAGAAAATTCTAAAAATGAATATAGCTTCGAGAACCCAGGCGAGCTTAATAAACTAGGATATGAACTATTAAGAGGTGGAAATGTAGATTCAGCCATTAAAATTTTCAGTCTTAATGTTTCTGAATTTCCCACATCAGCCAACGTTTATGACAGTCGCGGTGAAGCCTATTTCAATAAAAAAGAATATCAATTATCAAAAGACGATTATCAGAAATCATTAGAGCTGGACCCCACCAATCAAAATGCGAAGGAAATGATTTTGAAAATCAACCCACTTTTATCTTCTAAAAAATAACAATTAAAAAGCACTACTTTAAAAAGTGGTGCTTTTTTCATTCCAGATCGATTTGTCTGTATTGGACTTATTGAAATTTATAAAATCATTTTTTCTATTCAGATGAATTAAAACTTTTATTTCTTATCAAGCTTTGAGACTGATGTAAAACTCCTACTTTTTATTTGCGCATAACCTTCTTATTCCGGATTGGTATCAGCCATCTTCTTTTCTCCCTTTCTTTGAAGAATAAGGTGCGCGGCATCCAGCATTTTAACCGTATGAATATAAGGCATAACGATATTCCTTTCCGGTAGGTTGTCATAGACGCCCATTGAGAAATAGACGATTCCCGACAGAAAATAATCAAATTCTTTGAGGGTGTACTCCCTGAATGCCTTTTTGAAAACCAGCAGAGGATTCCGGTATTCCTTCTCCGAAAGCAAACCAAGAACCAACGGGGAAATCTTTTCCGACCGTGTATTGACTGTCCATTTCCTTTCCTTGAGCATAATGAGATATCCTGCCCAAATCAATGACCGCATCGACTGGTGAAACTGAAAGATCACCGCAGGATCTTCATGGATCCGGCTATTCCGCTTTACTGCATAATTCATAATGCTGCTAAGCCTTTCTTTGGAAACATCCAGCTCATTGAACTGAAAGAACGTTTCCATCAGCTGTAATCCTGATTGCTTCTTAGGCACTGCCCAATATGGGGACTCAAAGTCTGGTCTGGTCTTTTTCATGCGTTTGTATTTTGTAATAAATTTCTGTTCAACATTCGTGGATGGTATTGGTTTCAGCACAGTTCTTCATGCACCATGAAAGTTCACGATCCCCATACAGAATGAGCTTTATTGTCATTCTTTTGTGCTCAATATGATTGTTTTCTATTACAATATTTTTACTGTTGTAAAAAGGAAGGAAGCCCTGCCAATGCCGGACTTCCCGCCCTACAAGACAAAAAATAAAAACTTATGATAGAATTTGTGCTTTTCAGAAAGCCCTTAGGCCGCAACGGATTGTACACTCCATTGTAACATACATGATACTTAATGGCGTAAAGCGGGCTTAGAAAATATGATTGTAGAAAAGCAGAACAGCATGAAATAAAAACGGCATGGGACTCTACAATATCCGCTTTTGAGGTACTGGTATACCCTGCACACAGATAAGAGAACCCACGCCTAGGTCGTGAGCTTCCTGCTTATCATCTTGCGTGCATAAAAATTACCAGTTTTCAAAAGCAAGGTTCTAAGCAATAGCTTCTAATATTCTTTGAAGTATCGCAAAATTACTTTAATAAGTAATCTTTTCCAAATATAAGAAATTTTAATTTTGTTACAAGTTCTTGTAACAAAATTTGTAAAAAAATTTCCGCCCTTTGTAGAAATACTCATTAATGGATGTTTTGCAAGATGAATTACTAAAAAAATTTGGGGAACACATCAAAGAATTAAGACTTAAATCTGGACTTACTCAAGATGATGTTGTCCTAAATAGTGCCAAAATTACTAAAGCTACCGTAAGTGATATAGAAAATGGAAAAAGGAACTTTGCATTTACTACACTAATAGATTTAGCTAGAGGTCTAAACCTACCACCTAAAGATTTATTGAACTTTAAAATTGATTAGAAATCCTGACGAAAGTTGGGATTTTTTATCTCAAAATTCCTAGGTAGCAAATGATCAGGACATTTTTAAAAAAAAATCTTCCGCTTCTGTAGTTCCCTTTTGTTAGTCAAACTCTTAATTTGTTTGTAATTGTGAAATACTTAATTATTATTATTTTAGTATCATAAAAAATTAATAATCAATGAAACCAAACATTAATATAGGCACATTAGATAATATTGAATTTCCTGAAATCTTATATAAATATCGTGATTGGGACAACATAAACAATCGTAGATTTATACTCAATCGTGAAGTTTATTTATCTTCTCCTGATCAGTTTGAAGATACGCTTGATTGTAAGATTCCGATACGATACGATTTAATGAGCGAAAAGCAGGCATATGATTTCTATGAAAGATTACAAGAACAATCCGGGATAGTTTTAAACAGGCAAAAGAAAAGAAAAAAATTAAAAAATTTTGTTAAAGCAAAAGAATATAAGAGTAAAAAGTTCAATTCAGAATATGAAAAAATTTATTTTGAAGAATATTTTAAAAGGATTGGTATTCTATGTCTAACAGCAGAAAATAAACTTGAAGAAATGTGGGTGAAATATGCAAATAATCATTCTGGCTTTTGCATTGGGTATAATTCCCGAATCTTATTTGAATCACTTGGCGGAGGTGGAAAGGTAGAATATGTAGACACTCTGCCTATAATTATGCCTGATCCAATTATGGATAGAGATACTCAAAGATATAAACAGATTTACCATAAACTTAAAGAGTGGGAGTTTGAAAAGGAATATAGAACGCAAAAGTTTTGGTTTAATGGTGCTTCAAGAAGTGAAAGGCAAATTGAAATCCCTAAAGAAGCATTTCATAGTATAATATTAGGAAAAAATATAACTGATCTAAATAGACATGCAATTATAGATGCAGTAAACACTAATATTGGAGACCATGTACAAATTATTGATTATAATAGTATTATTTAATATTAGATATTTTTTGAGACAGTCCAGTACTAAGATTCTTATTTTAGAAATGTAAATAGACTTTTTATAATTACCCAATAAATTCAGTAAAAATACTGATCAGAAATTATATGATGATTTTTATTTTTGTTATTTACGGAAAACCATAAATGATAATGAAAAAGTCTTTGTAATTTGTTGTAGGAAAAAATATTAGATTAGTTTTGATTGCTAACAGGAAAGTTATTGTAATGCCTACAATACGACAGTAGTTATTCTATTATATGACATTTTAAACCAAATTATGGCAACACCTTTCAATTCAGAAAATATAATTACACATAAAATAAATGAAATAGGATTAAGTACTTTTCTTGTCGGTTTCGATATTGATGATAGTGGTATTTCTCAATATAGATTAAAACCATTAATTCAAAAATTATGTGATGTAATTCAAGAGTTTGCATTTGGTTTTCATGAAGGTGGTTCGACAGATAATACAAAAACATATTCTAAATTAATTGATGCAGCTCAATCCATTTATAAAATTGATGCATTTCAAAAAGTTAAAGACCTTTATGAAAATAATGGATCAATTACAGATGACGTAGAAGATAAATTTTTGCGGCGTGGAGAATTTGGAGAATTAATTTTACACTTGTTACTGAGGGATTTCCATAATACAATTCCATTATTATCTAAAGTTTATTTTAAAGATTCTTTAGGGCATGCAGTACATGGATTTGACGCAGTTCATATAGAGCCTACTACAAAAACGCTTTGGTTAGGAGAATCTAAATTATATACAAGTGGAAAAGCCGGTTTAAAAGCTTTAATTACAGATATTGAAGAACATTTCAAAAGTGATTATCTAACTTCTGAATTTTTACTTATATCAAAGAAACTTACGCAAATAGATAATATTCCAGATAAAGATTATTGGTTAGATTTGATAAGTAAATCAAAGAAATTAATTGACCAACTTAATACGATTAATATTCCACTATTATGTACATATCATTGTGATTTATTTACATCTCACACTGATGAGAACAATCAATTATTTATAGACGAATACATCAAGGAAATGCGATTGTTAAAGAAATATTTTGATGATAATAACAACCACCCGTTAAAAACCAAACTAAACATAATACTAGTCTTATTTCCAGTTCAAAATAAAGTAGAACTTGTAAAAGGTTTACATAATAAACTTTCATTAATACAACAATTAGGCGAATGATAGAAGATTTACTTTCAGAAATAGAATCTAAGGACAGTTTCAATTACGAAGAGACATTCAATCTTTATAAAAAATGCAGTGAGTTAATTATTGAGGATGAAATTATTGCTCAAAAATTAGTAGTTAACATTCTTGCTGAGAAAAATAAATTTGACACAAATTTAAATCTAATATTAACTGATTTAATTGAAGCTGTTGGCTTCTACCCATATCTTGAAAAGGAAAATTTAAAATTAGATTCAACTGATGCATTAATACGTCAAGTCTATCATCATTCTGATAATTTGAATAAATTTTTACATGAAGATCAAAAACATTTATTATCTCTTTTGAATTCTGATAAAAATGTCATTGTTAGTGCTCCTACTAGTTTTGGAAAAAGCTTATTAATTGAAGAATTTGTTGCTTCAAAAAAGTTTAAGAATATAGTAATAATTCAGCCTACTCTTGCTTTACTTGATGAAACACGTAGAAAATTGAAAAAATATGATGAATATTATAAACTAATTTTAAGGACTTCTCAAGAAACATCATTAGAAAAAGGAAATATTTACCTTTTTACAGCAGAAAGAGTAAACGAGTATAAAGAGTTTATTAATATCGAATTAATTATTGTTGACGAGTTTTATAAGCTAAGCTCTAAAAGGGATGATGAAAGAGCGGATTCTCTAAATAATGCACTACACTATATTATAAAAACTTTCAATAGTAAATTTTATTTATTAGGACCAAACATCGATGGAATTTCTAAAGGTTTTGAAGAAAAATATAATGCAATATTTTATAAAACACAATCCTCACTTGTTGATGTTAAAACGATTGATTTATATACTGCAAATAAAGAAATATTTGATAAAACAACTCACCATAATAAAGAAGGCTATAAAGACGCAGTTTTATTCAAAGAGAAAAAATTATTTGACTTACTTTTAGAAAATTCTGATGAACAATCAATAATATATTGTTCATCACCCAATAGAGTCAGATATTTATCTCAAAAATTTTGTGATTTTCTAATTAGTAAAAATATAAAGAGAACAAATTCTGATTTGGATATAATCGAATGGATTAATCAAAATATATCTGAAAATTGGAGTTTAATATCTTTATTAAAAAACAGTATTGGAATTCATGATGGTGCCTTACAAAAGCATATAACAACTACAATAATTGACTATTTTAATAAAGGAAAGATAAATTTTCTTTTCTGTACTACTACAATTATTGAAGGGGTAAATACTAGTGCTAAAAATATTATTTTTTTTGATAGCACAAAAGGGATAAATACTAAAATAGATTATTTTGATTATTCAAATATAAAAGGACGAGCTGGACGTTTAATGATTCATTATACTGGGACTATTTACAACTTCAACCCCATTCCTCCTAACAAACAAGTTGTAATTGATATTCCATTCTTTGAACAGAACCCCATTTCGGATGAAATTTTGATACATTTAGATGAAAATGAAATAAATGATATTGATTCAACTCAATACAAAAAAATAAAAAATATTCCTTATGAAGAAAAGGGGATTATCAAAAGAAATGGAGTTCAAGTTGATGGTCAATTAAACATTTTTAACGCAATAAGAGATGATATATCTAGTAAATATCCTTTAATCTCTTGGAGTAGAACGCCAGATTATGAACAATTAAAATATTCCTTAGATTTAGGATGGAAGTACTTAATGAAAAAAGGCGAATCGAAATCATTAGGTATAAAAAGACTTGTTAATAAAACTTTTAACTACGGTTTACACCAAAGCCTAGGTAGATTAATTTCAAATGATATTGACTACATAATTAAATCAATTGAATATTACGAAAAATATAAAAGCGTTGAAAATGAAGAAATCAACATGAAAATGTTTAATTATGGAGAAAAATATTCTATATTATCTGAGCAAGCTATTTTGGAGGAGGCTATTATGACGAATTTTCAAATTCAAAAACACTGGTTTCAATATAAAATTCCTAAATGGCTATCTGTGTTAAATTCAATTCAAGAGTTTGTGTGTGCTGAAAAAGGCCTCAAACCTGGAAATTATTCGTATTATTCAAATTTAATAGAAAATGAATTTTTAAGGGAAAATTTAGCTATTTTATCAGAGTTTGGAATACCTAGTTCCGCAATTCGTAAGCTTGAAAAATTAATCTCACGTGATATATCACAAGATGAAGTGATAAAAATTATAAGAAACAATAAGTTATTGTATGATCACAATACTTTTATTGAATATGAAAAGAACAAATTAAAAGAAATATAAATAATCAGCTCTCCCAAGTCCTCTGACTTTAGAGCAAGTTTAAAGGCACCAATCCTATTTACTAGCTTAAGGTCGGGAGACTTTGCCTTTACTTTGAATTCTATAAAAATGACTAAATTTATTCAAAGGAAAGCAGAGGTGAACTTTAGACTTTGCTGGTAAAGAACCATGCTGCGCATTAGTCCTCTGCCTTCTCTTTGAACCCCGTTGAACAGCTTCAAATAGAATGATAGACATTAAGGTCTAATAAAGGCTCTAAAGAAGTTCAACATTTTGTTTATCCTAAATCCAAAGTTATGAAAAATTATTGCTTCCACATTGGGATTGATGTTTCAAAATTGAAATTGGATGTAAATGTATTAAACATTCAAACCCTTGTATCTGAACACTTTGTCTTGAAAAACGACGTAAAGTCCATCAAGCTTTTCATTAAGACTCTCATAAAACGAAAAATTGATATTTGCGATGTCTTATTCTGTTGCGAAAACACAGGTATTTATACTAATCATTTAATTACAATCTCTACAGATTTGAAACTTGATCTATGGGTAGTTCCCGCCATGGAAATTAAGCGGTCCAAAGGAATTTCCAGAGGTAAAAATGATAAGACCGATGCTAGAGATATTTCTTACTATAGTCTTAGAAATATTGATAAATTAGCATTATACACATTAGCGGAACTAGATATTTTAAAGTTGAAAATGCTTTACACTGAAAGAGAAAAGGTCTTAAAATCTTTATTGATAATGCAAACCTCTAAAGAGAATATTGATTTTGTAAATAAAGAAATTCTCACTCAGATTTCAAAGATCAATAGCAGCTTAGTTTGCGCTATCAAAAAATCTATTAAGATGATAGAGTGCAAAATAAAGCAGATTATTCAGTCTAATGAAGAATTACAGAAACAGGACAGACTCATTAAATCAGTACCTGGAATTGGTGATCAAACAAGCCTTTATTTTATAATTGCTACAAAAGGTTTTACAGCCTTCCCAAGTTGGAGGAAGTTTGCCTGCTATTCTGGCGTTGCACCTTTTGAGTATAGTTCCGGCTCAAGTATTAAGGGAAGAACCAAAGTAAATCATCTGGCTGACAAAAAAATGAAATCCCTGTTACAAATGTGCGCTATGACTTCGATGAAATATGATGCCCAGATAAAAGAATACTATTATAAGAAAAAGGCAGAAGGCAAAAATTCCATGCTAATTTTAAATAATATACGATGTAAACTTATAAGCAGGGTTTTTGCAGTGATTAATCGACAAACTCCGTATATAAACACTTACAAATTTGCGTCATAAATTTTAACGGTTTTTATTTGCTTGTTGTCATAGAATGCACAGCAGAAATTAAAAAGCATTCGTTGGGATTTTTTAAGCATAAGAATATCTGAACCTATATTCTTATAAGATTTACATTATTTTTTAACCGGCTCCACTCTACGGTTTTGCGCCTTCCCTTTTTCATAACTATTATCTGTATATCCGTTAGTAAATACCCGTAAAAAATACAATCAGTTGTGGCAACTTTATGCCCCCATATGTTTTAATATCCAGTTTAAACATTCTTTAGAATCCATAATACTCCAGGAATGAGGATGTCTTGTACCGTCCGGACGAATTCCACGATCATTGGTGATGACAAGATCAGCGTTTTTGTGGCCTTTTAGTCTTAATAGATTAATCATAGCTGTAATATCTGCCACATTAAGGTCGTAAATATCCCTTCCTCTGTTTTCCATCTGCCATATAATCCCCGGTTCTGTATATATCAGAATAGGGATATTCAGAAGATATCTTGCATTGCCACCATCTTTTTCACGATAAGAAAACATGGATTCTCTTAGGTAATTGGCTCTGTTTTTATCCGGTGTACCCATAGCATCAACCATTTCAGCAGTTAAATATTTAGCTTCATTAGTGCCAATATCAGAATAGTCTCTTTCCATCTCTCTCTGCAATCTGTAATACATATTCTCGTAATCTAACGGTGTGTCAAGAGCGAATACAGAATTGGGTATAAAATAGGTGTTTTTGTCCCTGATTGCCCTTTCAGCATAGGTAATAGCCAACATTCCTCCGCCGGAAAGTCCTCCCATTGATATTTTATCTTTGGAAATTTTATGCTTTTCCACTGTATCTTTTACCATTCTGTCTATAAAGTTCTGCTCTATATGAAATCCAAAATCCCCATCTTCCCAGGTTGGGAGTAATACGATAATATTCTTCTCCAACGCCAGATCATCCAGCTTAATCTGATTCATTACTTTTTCGCCATTTTCACCTCCACCCGGTAAAATAACAAGTATTCCTTCAGGTTTATCCTTCGGAAGTAATTTCAAATAATGGTTCTGAGTATCTTTAAAAGTGATTTTTTCAGGAGTCTGTCCAAAAAGGTTAGTACAAAACAGGCCCAGGAGAAGGCTAAAGTATCTGATGTGCATCATTAAATAGGTTATTAGTGGTTATAACGCTTATCCCCAAAAAATATTTGATTCATAAAAAGAAAACACTTGCTCTCCTAAATCCCCCGCTCTCCGAAGTCTTCTGACTTTGGAGCAAACTTCAAGGAAATAATCCTCTTACTTACTAGATCAAAGTCGGGAGACTTTGCCAGCGGGACTATTATCTGTAATCGGGTTTTTGCTGCCGAAGCCTACAGCTGAGAGTCTTGGTTTATCTGAAAGCTACAAGCTATAGTAAATGAAAGCTAATAAGCAAATCCAAGTCTGTTTTTAACATGCTTACTTTCTTCATCTCTTAATTTCTGATTGGTCATAATTTCATGTTCTTTATCCTTTTGGATGACTTTAAACCAATTTATCGCGGGAATCAGTCCGTTGGAATGTAATTCAAGCCTGATGATGAACTCATCTGTCGGCTTTCGATGATTATTAATATATTGGCTAAGCACAGCTGGCTTAACATCTACCTCAACAGCAAAGTCCTTATCTTTTTTGTCTTGTCTGCTAACATACTCATTTAAAAAAAATCCAAAATTAAAAGCTTCCAAATATTGACTGCTATCTATATAGTCTTCCAATTGAAACTTTAGCTGTAACAATCTTGAATACATTTTTTGCCTGTGAGTGCGATTGTCAAATTGGTTCCGTCGAGCTACCCAAAAGTCCTCCTCATCTTTTTTCTCTTTTGCATTCAAAACTTGATCTGCCGGAAAGACAAAAGCATCCGCAAGTTCTTCACCTGTAAACTTTGAAAAATCTGTTTCCTTACTTTCCTTTCTATTTGTCTTCATAATATTCCTGAATTAATTTTAATGAATTTTCTCCTTCAGTTATCAAATATAGTTTGGTTGACTGTAGTCCATATTGTTGTATATAATGTTTTTCAAGCTTTGTTTTTGGTTTTAAACATACATACCCTCCAAATCCTTTTTTAAATGATTCTCTACATACAAATGCAATAAGACAGCCCGCAATTCTGCTATAATTCTGCGATTTACCAACATTTTCTTTGGAGGCCGCCAGAAGTCTGATTTCTAAAGCGTAATCCTGTGGCCGCTCCTCTATTGATAGTAGCCCTATGGTTCTTCTTTATCTTCTACTGCTAATTTATAAACATGAAAGTTTTTTTCTTTGTTCCAATTAAAATCAAATCGCTTGGTTTTATTAATTTGCGAAATTTCAACAGCAGCAATTTTAGTTATTGTTGCAGCCTGTTTCTCACCCGTAATTTTATTTAATACGTACATTGCTTAACAAATATACAAAAATAAAGTTTACATTATATGTAAACTTTATCACAAGTTACTTCTTTTTCAGGTAGCTTGCTCGACTTCAGCGAAGATATATTACCAGCTATTCTAAGTCTCCAATCTTTGAAGCAAGTTTAAAGAAAATAATCTAATTTACTAGCTTAAAGTCGGGAGACTTCACTCAGCAGAAGGTAATAGATCTAATTTATTTTTAACTGCTGACACACTGCTGTCACGGTGCTGCTGTAAGTTTGCATCATTAATTAATCTTTAAAAGAATAACAATGACAAACGAAATTAACTCAGTATTGAAGCCAACCCATTTTCCCAACCCTACTCTTATTTCAGTGAATGGTGTAGAACTGGAAGTTTTTGAAGCAGGTAAAGAGAATGCTGGAAAACCTATTGTACTCTGCCACGGCTTTCCGGAACATGCTTTTTCCTGGCGTCATCAGGTGCAGGCATTGGTTGCAAATGGGTATCACGTGATCATTCCCAATCAGAGAGGGTATGGCAACTCATCCCGTCCGACCGAAGTCACTGAATATGATATTGTACACCTGACGGATGACCTGGTCGCACTACTGGATTACTTTGGATATGAAGATGCCACTTTTGTTGGTCACGATTGGGGAGCCAATGTTGTTTGGAACCTGGCACTACTGCATCCTAAGAGGGTAAATAAAATAATAAATCTGGCTTTGCCTTATCAGGAGCGCGGAGAACAACCATGGATTGAGTTGATGGAAGCTATATTTGGAGGAGACTTCTATTTTGTTCACTTCAATCGACAGCCAGGAGTAGCAGATGCCATCATGAATGAAAACACCTCTCAGTTCCTCCGTAACCTATTCCGCAAAAATGTACCTCCAGCACCACCGGAGCCCGGAATGCTGATGATCAATCTTGCAAGAGCAGAAAGTCCAATGGGAGAACCCTTAATGGAAGACAGCGAATTGTCTGTATTTGTTTCTGCTTTCGAAGCATCAGGGTTTACAGGAAGTATAAACTGGTACAGAAACCTTGATAGAAACTGGTACTTAATGGCAGACATACCCCCAATCATTCATCAGCCGACTCTTATGATATATGGTAAACAGGACACGATTCCCAAATCCGAAAACCTGAAAAATATTGTTCCTGATCTGGATATTGTGAGTCTGGATTGTGGCCATTGGATTCAACAGGAAAAGCCGGAAGAAACCACCCAAACAATTTTAAAATGGTTAGAACAACAGAACGATTAATAAGCAAGTAAAAAGATATTGTCCTCAAAGCCGGACAGATTGGAAACAATGGTTGGGAAAAACCACCAGGCCAAACAATCTGTTTGGCTTTATTACACCAACAAGTCTAGCCTTCCTTCAATAAGTTGGAGTAAAACCGTTGATGAACCACTTTGCTTCAGTTGGATTGACAATTATTCGTCTATAAAGCGAGATTGCTTTTATATAGATTTTTGAAATTTTATTTCTTTTTAGAAGTTGTGCGTTCGCTTTTTTATTTATTACCCCGCTCTCCGACGTCTCCCAACTTTGGAGATTTTATTTCAAACCAATAATTAAAACTCATTTCACCTTCTCACAAGAACCATAGAATTCCTTAAAAACGTCACTACAAAGGCCGTAGGCCGTTCCAAAGACCCTCTAGGTACTTCCCTAACCCCCTCGAGGGTCTTCCCAAGGGGCTATACCCCCTTAAGGAACGGCCTATACCCCCTTACCTAAGGGGCTAGAACCACTTGTATAACGGGCTCGAGACACTTACCCAACGGGCTTCAGGCCGTTCTGCAAAGGCTATCACCCCTTACCATAGTCCCTGGAGGGGGTTATGAAACGGGGTGCAGGGAGATACTATACAATATGTACACATTGTACACAATTGCGTACATATTGCATATGATGTGCAATTATGGATTTCCATACTACAGTACCCCTGCTCTCTGAAGCCTCCTGACTTTGGAGCAAGTGTAAAAGTAATATTTACTAGCACAAAGTCGGGAGACTTTGCATCTAAATGTGATATTGAAGAAAACACCGTTAGGAAAATTAAAAATATTGCCTTAGGAACAGTAAAGACCGAATACAATATGTCTATAAAAACACTAGCAAAAATTTGTTGAAAGAAAGAAATTACTTTAGAAGAGTTTTTTAGAAAAATAAAAAAATAAAATCCCAATAATTATTGGGATTTTAGTCCTAGTTTAAATATTTTAAAATGTCTTTCTTTTCTAAGGTAAATTTTTTATGAGATTCATTTTCTATTGTAATAGATGTGTTTTGTTCGAGAAGTTCCTTTATTTTACAGAAATCTTCTGGATTCATTTTAGAAACATCAGTATTGTTTATTTTCACGATTTTATCCGTCAATTTTAAATCAGATAATTGAGGTATTTCAAGCTTGTTTACAATGATGAGACTATTGTCAATAGGAGCGAATGCTACTCCGAAGCTTTGGTATTCAGGGGTTTTCTCGGTTTTTGCAAGAATAATTTTTTTGTTA
Source organism: Chryseobacterium sp. MEBOG06 (assembly GCF_021869765.1). Taxonomy (NCBI): domain Bacteria; kingdom Pseudomonadati; phylum Bacteroidota; class Flavobacteriia; order Flavobacteriales; family Weeksellaceae; genus Chryseobacterium; species Chryseobacterium sp. MEBOG06. The sequence goes on from NZ_CP084580.1 coordinate 3,280,475, forward strand.
ATAAAATCAAGATCAACTAAATAATTCTCTATAAACCTTGTACCAATCAGATTAGGAGAATCTGAGCTGCTATCTATAATCTGATTACCAAGTTTTGTGTTATTGAACTCAACTTCCATCAGGTCAACTTGTCTTTGTCCTTTGACAATACTGTTTAAAGATTGAGACAAAAGTCCTTCAAAAGTTAAAAAATTTTTATCTTTTATTTTGTCATAAGATTTCTGATTAACTGTAAAGCCCATTCCTGAGCCAGTATCAAATATAAACTCAATATTTTGATTTCTTATTTTAGCATTGATTTTTGGAACACTTGTAAAATTTTCTTCTAAAAAAGGAATTGCTGCAATAATATTTGATTGCTCTTGAGATTTTTCAAAAACATTAATAGTTTTTGATTTAAAATCAATTCTCCACAATTTTTGTTTCATCATATTAGCTCCAAATATTCCACTAATTTTCTTACATGCGCGACCACTCATCCAGCTAATATCTGCAAATGAAAAATTTAAATTTTTTATATTTAAATCTGATATTTGTAGTTTATCCGTTGAAAAAACCTCCATCTTCGACTTTGCATTGTTGGCGTCTACTGCTTCAAAAATAGTCTTGCTTTTCTTTTCATTTAATTGATCTTTTAATTCAGATGAAATAATAGTAAAAGCTCCGGAATCAAAAATGAAATTATGAGGAGTATTTTTAATATTTACACTAACGACAATTTTTCCATCAATCAGTTCGAAAGGTATTGTAGTTGCGTTAAAAAAGAAAGGAAATAATATTGATGCAAATAAAAATAAATGTTTTTGAAGATTTCTCATTTTATATTGATCTTTGATGTCAAACAAATATAGAAATAAAAAATAAAGACTGCCAAGAAGGCAGCCTCTTATTAAATTACCAAGTCCACTTGATTCCTACAGAACCTGTTACAGTTGTAGCACCAGTTTGTGGGTTCGTTGTTGTACTTACATTCGTTGAAACTTCTTTTTTCTTTTTTCCTCTTGCGGCAAAAGCTGAAGGAGGCGTTGTATCCTGCATTTCAACAGGAATCTGTCCTAAGAATCCGATTGCCAAACTGAATCCTGTTACTCTGATGTCAACAAGTTCAAGTTCTTTTAAATAAGCTTGTTGCTCTTCAGACATTTCGAAGTTTTCAGAAATAAATTCAACCGGGTTGCTAGAAACATATTCCGCAACTTTTAATCTTTCGTCGATTGATAATGCGTTCAACTCTTTTTGTTTTGACTGCACTCCTTCCGGAGTAAATGGAAATTTTTTCATAATGATTTGGTTTGGTTAATTTGGTTATTAATTAGGTTAACATTGGAAGAGCTCTTATCCTTTTTCTTACTGATACAAAGATAGTTTTGCATGGCGACAGAACTCGTCGTGTTAAAATTTAATTGATGTTTTTTGATGTTTTTTAGGAAAAAAATAAGGCTGTCTCGAAGACAGCCCGCTCTCCGAAGTCTCCTGACTTTGGAGCAAACTTAAAGGAAATAATCCTCTCACTACTAGCTCAAAGTCGGGAGACTTTGCCACAGCGGGAATGCTTTTATCATTAATGAATTGTCAATTCTATAGGATTATATTGTTTTGCTCTTTCTGCAGATTTTTTTCTCAACATATTCAAGGTTTCTTTATCCTCAATATAGTCATTGAATTGGTTTTGATCAGCAATTTCTTTCCGTTGATAATCAAAAATTTTAGTTTTTTCAACAAATTTTGCACCTTCTGTATTCATATTTGCTGATTTGCATAGATACTTTCTTTTTCCAAACTTATATAATGTATAATGATAATCATTATTATCATCATATACTTCTAAAATGAGTCCAGGTAACTTGTTGAATTTATATGGACCAAATGGAAAAGGAATATCCTTAGCAAACCAAGCTATCCAAGTTCTACCATATTTCTTTGTAGTAGCTTTTTGAGTTTTATACTTTCCGATTGTTTTGTATTCATTTACTAATTTCCAATTTATATCATTGGTTTCTTCGTATTTAAAATTTTTATTTGCAATGGGAGCAGTAACATATATTTTTCCATCCGTCGTGCCAATATTTTCACGAAAGAAAGTAAAGTATTTACCATTACTGCTATTATTATCGTCCAGCTTTTTTTCATATCTTAAAGAATCTCCTATATATTTGTTCATATTTTTAAAGTAGGATTCTTTTTCATTTATTAACAATGCAAATGCTGCTTCTTCAATTTTTGCATTCGGAATATTTAGTAATTTATACTGTAATTTATAATCAGCCTCATAAATAACATTAAAGCTTGTTTGTGAAAATAGTTTAACAGATAACAGGATGAAGACTATTGCAAGTTTATTCATAATATAAGAGTAATAAATCCATAAAATTAATTATGGATTTATAATTTAGATTGATTAAATGTTTAATGGGTATATAAAACTACATCGGCAAATGTTCCACAAACTGCAAGATTAATAGACTCACAGATATTTTCAATATGTGCCAAAGATCCAGAAGCTCCGTTTACCATTAAAATTTGACCACACGAGGTTCTGAAGGGAAATGCGCTTGCTATACCAGCGATGAATAAAGCACCTACTAATAATGTTTTTTTCATAATCGAAATATTTAAAATTAAAGTTTAGTCAAGAAATGTATTCATTTTTTTTAACCGATCAGACATTATTTTTGTCCTATCATTTCCGTTAGAATCTACGATTTTTAAATTTCCATTATACATTGACGGATTTTCGGTATAATTTTTCCTCGCTTCTAAAAACTGTTGCTTAGATTTTGTTTTTACATCGTTACCATAATTTAATGGTTCGATTAATTCATCAGATTTTTTAATTTCAGTTGCGTATATTTCTATTGTCTTATTTTTATTATAGACTTCAAGCACCAATCCAGAAAGACCTTTAAATCTAAATGGTCCATCGGGAATTTCAATGTCATTTGTAAACCAAGCAAAATAAATATCACCTGTGTCTGTTATTGCTTTTGCTAATCGGGTTTTAAACCCTTTTATATCCTTTGTATCCTTTAAAATTTCCCATTGCAATTTGGGTTCCTCATAGGTAAATATATATTTTCCAACCGGAAGAGATACCAGTAATTTTTCATTTGTTTTATAAACACTTCCTACTGATTTCGGGTATTTAGGAATTGCACCTGCATTTGTACTTATCGTTTCTTTTGATGTTCCGTTATAAAATGATTTTGCCTCACGACTAAAATAAACTGATTCCATATTATTGCATAATAAGGTTGATGCATAAATATTTACCTTATCTCTACTTAGGCTATCAGATATCATTTTTGTCTCATAATTAACTTCCATCACAGCTTTATTGTTTTGAGCAGATAACGTAATAAAACCAGGTATTAAGCAAAATGAATATAAAATACTTTTCATTTGTAAAATTCTATTATATGTAATATACACTATAAAACTTATTCACCATTATAGGATTTCGTATTTACTAAAACTTTATTATTATGTAGAATACATGCAAGGTGAAAAAGGGTTTTAGCTTCATAAAATTCTTTAATTTTATTTAAACGCTTTTCAAATGAGCTTAAACTGCTTGGCTTAATACCGTCATTTTTTAATCTTTCGGATATTTCATTCTGACAAAAACCTTCTTGAAGATACTTAATAATCAATTTTTCTATTTCATCCATGAAGTAAAATTAAAATCCATGCTATTTTTTACCTTACAGAATCCTGCTCTCCGAAGTCTCCTGACTTTGGAGCAAGTTTAAATGAAATAATCCTATTTACCAGCTCAAAGTCTCACAACCTATTCAACAGAAATTAAAACAAAAAAATCCCAGCTTTCGTTGGGATTTTTTTAAGCAAAAGAATATCTAATCCTATGTTCTTATAGGTTTTATCTTACTTTTTCACCAGCTCTACTCTACGGTTTTGTGCCTTCCCTTCTTCAGAACCATTATCTGCAATCGGGCTTTTGCTGCCGAAGCCTTCTGCTGAAAGTCTTGATTTATCTATCCCTGAAGTGGTTATCGCATTCAATACAGCTGCAGCACGGTCTTTTGACAGTTGGATATTATGGGCATCATTTCCGCTGTTATCCGTATATCCGTTAATAGCAAGTTTTAGACTGTTGTCGTTTTTCAGAACTTTTGTTATTTCATCTACGGCTGTTTTACCATCTGTCTTCAAACTCGCTTTATCTGTATCAAAATTAATATGCAATACGGCCTTGCCTGTTGCATCTAATTCTTTTTTATGTCATCAGATTTTACTATTGAAATCGTTTGCTCAAACGGTGCTTTCTGTAGAATTTGTATTACTCCAACCCCCGTATTTCCAGATACCTGAATATAAATATCATCGCCATTTGGCCTTCTTATGACATATACTTTTACGGGTTCATTCCAATAATCTATAGAACCTTCCTCGCCAAAGTATTTGGCTTCCTGTTTTATTCTGTCAAGCTCTTGCTGAGAGACTTTACCATCAAATATTTTTACACCGCCTAATTTTGTAATGGCGTCATCATAGCTTTTCAAAAAATACGGCAATGACCAATCTTCTTTATTGCTTTTCTCTTTTTCCACATACGTTTTCCACACTTTTCCTTCTATTGGCGTCATTAAACCGTTAAGCGGAACAAAAAGCATGTCATAACTTCTTTGTACCGGTTTGTTTTGGAACTCCAGTCCTTTGGGTAAACTGAAAAAGGGAAAATCACCTACCTCAGCCGTGGAAACCGGCACAGAGTTAATATCAAATTGAGCTGTCCCTCCTGGAGATTTTTCTGTAGCTGTAGTATTTTCTATGGCGACAGTATCTTTTGCAGCATTTGCTTTTTGTTCAGCTTTTTTGTTACAAGCAGCAAGCAAAGTGCCTATTGATAGAATAATCAGTGTCTTCTTCATTTTAATAGTTTTATTTTTTTGGTGTATAATTTTTTTAAATAATGAAAGATAAAACAACACAAATCTTTCTTCATCAGAATCGTTCTGTATATTTTTATACTGTACTATTTTTGCGGCACTAACTTACAAATAAAATGCGAATGGAATCCTTTAGCTCCAAGGATTTTTTGATTAAAAAGATAATGTACAAATGACGTGTTTTTCTGGCGCAAAGTTTTAGCTTCATTATGCATTTTCAGAGAGCAAAGGCTGAAATCAACTTCGTTGATTCGTCGAAGCGTACGGGTAAGCATACCGCTTCACCAGCGACGAAGCTGCATCCCTTTGCCCACTTACAATAAAGCGGGATTATTCATCAACTTTGCGCTAATTTTTTAATTTAAAAAAAATTTCAGACACGATCTATTAGGTTTCCCCTAGCTCTATAAAGTATCTGACTTTGGAGCAAGTTTAAAGGAAATGATCTTTTTACTAACTCAATGTTCGGAGACTTTGCAACAGAATTCGCAGATCTACAAATACAAGTATTCTATAGCATAGATATAATGGTATTCCCCAAATAAACAGAATGAAAATCGGAAAACAGATTCTTCACAACTTTCCTTATGATCAATTCAAATAAGATCTACAGGTTTCGCTTTTAACACTAGGCTTTTGCATTCGGTGGTCTGGAAAAGCTCGAGCCCTTCCTGCCACCATTTCGTCATCTCCTCTTTATCAAATATAAATGAATGGGTGGTGAGTATCCTGTTGATAAAAAAGAAATTGATGTGTACATTGGTGGTTGCCGCTTCCAACTGTGAAATAATAAGATCATCACTGGCAATCTGGTTCAGCATAAAATCTGTGGTACGGGCGAAAACATCTAATACATTCTGAAGAGGTGGATTATTGTATGACGTTTTTTCCAGTCTCAATACAATGGTATCTATGGATGATGCTCCCTTTTCCAGGGCGTGCTGTAAAGGAATAAGATTGCCAAAGCCTCCATCTGCATATTCATTTCCGTTTTTTTGGCATAAGCTCATCAAAGGAACCATATTGGATGAAGCCCAGATCCAGTCGCAGAAATCCTCATAGCTATGGTCATTAGAAGATTTGTATTCTATTTGCTGCGTGGTAAGGTTGGCCACTGTAACCACAATTTCTTTTTTCAGTTCTTTTATTTTTTCAAAATCATGCTCTGTAAAGCTATGGCGGATAAGATTTCTGAGGTTGGTACTATCTCCTAATGTCTTTTGCTTTTTTATAAACTGCTTTATAATCCCCAGATGGTTGATCCCTATTTTTACTTTACCATTCTTATTCGTTATTTTAAATGGGCAAACCGTAAAAATATCCGACTGCTCGATGGTGGTATAAAGCTTTTTAATTCTTTGGATATCTCCAAGAGCGAGAAAAGGAATCAGAAGGCTTCCTGTTGAAGTCCCTACAAAAAGTTTATAGTCGTTTTTATGATTTTCTATAAGATGTTCAGCTACGCCTCCTGCAAAAGCACCTTTGCTTCCTCCTCCTGAAATGACCAATGCTTTCATAATTGATTAAAAATTAACTTAGTACTAATTTAATGATAAATTAAATAGGTTATTCATAATAAATTGGGGATACTATACACCATTTTATACTATTGTTGTAGAATCTTCGATTTTTGACGAAAGAGGGGTCTCATAAATTGATTTTCCTTTTTTTCCTTATTGGTAATTCTATTTCTTTGTTACTTATATCCTATTTTTACAAAAAGATTACATGGACAAATTAAGTTTTCTGGAAGTTATTGCTGCGATGGCTGTTTTTATATCGCTGCTGCTTGCCGTATTTTTGTTAACGGTAAAAACGGAAAGAAAACTGGAAAACAGGTTATTTGCAGCGTTCCTTATCATGAATGCCATTGATATCAGCGGAATTTTCATGCATCTTTTTGTGGAGAGTTACAATCTGAAAGCTTTCAAAATATCTGCTTACTTATTGGTAATGCCTCTTTTCTATCTGTATGTGAATGCTGTTTGTTATTCTGATTTCATCTTAAAAAGAAAGCATTTACTGCATCTTATTCCTTTTATTGTTGCCAACTTAATGTTGGTTCCAAGGCTTTATCTGGCAGAAGGTGCTGCTAAAGAAGCTTTCTTTACAACAATGTGGCACTCTCCTGAAATGTTTGTGTATCAGCTCATCGGAGAACTGCAGTTTTTCTATTACATTGTTGCTGTATTCATGATCCTCAAAAGATATAAGAAGATTTATCTTGAAAACTACACCAATCCCAACACCTTGTTATACCAATGGCTGTTTCAGCTTACCCTCATTTTCCTGTTCATCCATGTCTGTATTTTTTTAAAAAATATAATGCGGTATACCGCATACAACGATCTGTTTATCTGGCTGCATATTCTGGCAGGAACTTCCTTTTTACTGGCTGCCTGCTGGTTTATCTTAAAGGCATTAAATTATCCTGAGCTTTTTCGCAGAATTGATTCTACGTTACAACCGACAGAAGATTTTGCAGAAACATTAGAAACTGAAAATAAAACCGATGAAACAAAAAGTTTTCAGATCGAACAGCTTAAGAAATTTATGGTTGAAAAGGAACCTTTCCTTGAACCTTCATTAACGATTCAGGAACTGGCAGATCAGGTGAATATTCCTGTTCGTGAGTTGTCGGTATTGATTAACCATCACCTCAATCAGCACTTTTTTGATTTTGTGAATGAATACCGCGTTAAAAAAGCAATGACGATTCTGAAAGATCCCACGAAAAAAGAATATACGGTGCTGGAAATCTTATATGAAGTGGGTTTCAATTCAAAATCCTCTTTTCATACTTCTTTTAAAAAATACACGAACCAAACGCCAACGGCATTCAGAAACAATTGATAATTAATCCATTGTAAAAAATCGAACTTTGCATTGCAGATAATCGGACTCATTGTATTCATTAAAATGAGTCCGACTTTTTTATACGGACTTTTTTCAGGATTCCCTACAGCATATTTGCATCAGATTATCAATATTAAATTAAAATTCTGACCATGAAATATGTAATCCCTGTTTTATTTTTTGCCTTACTTGGCTGTAATAGTGTTCCCCCAACCCATCAACAAAATGTTGAAAGCGCCATTACAAAAAATGCCCTTCAGTTATTAGAGGACAAAAGATTTCATTCTGTTTCTATTGCCGTGCTTAAAGATGGAAAATCTACCATCAAACATTTTGGAGAATTAACGATTGGAAAGGGAAACAAACCCAACGATTCCACCCTTTATGAATTAGCTTCCGTCACTAAAACTTTTACAGGTTATATCGCCGCTAAAGCCGTACTGGATAAAAAGCTCAATTTAGAGGATGATATCAGAACCTATCTTAACGAACCTTATCCCAATTTAGAGTTCAAAGGTGAACCTATCAAAATCAAACACCTCATCACCCATACCAGTGGATTTCCTAATTTCCCTATAAAAAGCGAAAATAAAAAGGCTTTTTTGAAGGATTAAAACTCATCAACATTGAAACGAAGCCCGGAGAAGTCTATTCTTATTCAAACATAGCTCCGGAGCTGACCGCCTATATCCTTGAAAAAGTGTATCAAAAATCTTTTGAGGAACTGCTTATTGAATTTGTCTTGAAGCCCAATACCATGAACCAAACAAAATTTACACTCACTGAAAATGACAGAACAAGATTGGTTAAAGGCTATAACGATAAAAACGAGCTAATGCCCAACTTCAAAAGAACTTTATGGGGTGGAATTTCAGGATTGCATTCTACGACTACGGATTTGGTGAAATATATGAAACTGCAGCTGAACCCATCCAATTCTATTGTCAAAGAATCTCATAAAAAACTATACAAAGAAGGTTCTGATTTTTGGGAAGGCTATCACTGGTACATCATAGAAAATGATCATCAATTAATGTACAGACATCATGGCGGTATCTACGGAATGCAAAATTGGTTTGTGATCTTTCCTAAACAAAATATAGGAATATCCATTTTAACAAACACCAGCTTTAATGAAACAGGAGAAATTTTGGAAAAAGTAGTGGGTAACCTGTACAATGACATGCAAGCTAAAAAATAAACAATATAAAAAAGCAGGTTAGCAATCAAAGCCTATGGAAAAGTACGATAAGATCCAACTATGCCAATTTTCGATTGTTTTTTATGCTTAAATTTTAAAAAACTTTAGATTACGATTACAGGAAATGTTTAAAATTTTCTGATAAATGAGCCTTACCCTTCTTTCCTAATTATATTCAATCCCACCAAATAATCAGTAAAAATTATCTAGGGGGAAATAGAAGTACGTCAGTTAATTTTCCCTACTTTCTAAGATGCCTTCTGTTATATATTTAAGATTTATTTGTTAAAATTTTAAGATTTCTTTATGTACCACATCTTATCAAATCTCCTGTTTAAGGCATGGCATTTGCAAAGTTTATAGTACCAATTTAAAAATATAAAATATGAGTACCGAAAGAACAGTTTCAGTATTAAATGATTTACTGAACATTACGAATGACAGAATTCAGGGATTTTCTAAAGTTGAAGATAAGGTATGGGATCAATACCCTCATTTGAGGGCAGATTACGATACTATGGTATCACAATCTCAGACGATGAAAAATGAACTTACCGGCCTTATTACAGAGAGAGGCGGCGTACCCGATCAATCCGGATCAGCTGCCGGGGCACTCCACAGGGCATGGATAGATGTAAAAAACTCTTTTGCAGGAGATACAGCTAACGCCACATTGGGAAATGTAGTATATGGCGAAAATGCAGCTATTGATGCCTATCAGGAGGCATTAGACAGTGGTGATCTTTGTCCGCAAAGCTCACAAGTTGTACTGGATCAGCTTCATCAGCTAAAAGCTTCCCATGATAAATTTCAGAACCTTGAGGATTTAAAGATTTAAAAGAATATCCGCTTCATTGCATGAAGTGGAGTTTTTCTATGAATCTTCAGAGCATGATCAGAGCTCTTTTACCGGACATCCTGATCAACCCATAACACAAAAATATTATTATGTCAAAAAAAATAGCAATACTGGCCACACACGGCTTCGAAGAAAGTGAGCTAAGCTCACCTAAGGAATATCTGGAACAGCAGGGATGGACCACCCATATTGTAAGCCCCGAAAACGGCAGCATCAAAGCCTGGGCAGAAAAAGACTGGGGTAAAGACTATCCTGTAGATCAAAGTTTAGATAATGCAAATGCTTCAGACTATGATGCGTTGGTTTTACCGGGAGGTGTGATCAATCCGGATCAGCTCAGAACCAACGAAAAAGCGATCGGCTTTGTTAAAGATTTTTTTGCCCAGCACAAACCTGTAGCAGCCATCTGCCATGGTCCGCAGGTATTAATAAATGCCGGTGTTGTAGAGGGCAGAAATCTAACTTCTGTACATTCAATCAGCCAGGATTTAAAAAATGCAGGCGCCCGCTGGGAAGACAGCGAAGTGGTAGTAGATGCAGGACTCGTTACCAGCAGGACTCCGAAAGACCTTCCCGCTTTCAATGCTAAAATTGTAGAAGAGATTAAGGAAGGAAAGCATCAGGAACACACCTTATAAAAAATAAAGTCCGGTTCTTCCGGACTTTATTTTTTTCTTTAAATTCAATATAACAATAAATATTTTTCATTTAAAATATACCACATTTCTATTTTATGGCAAAAAAATTGTAGTTATTTAAAAATAAACAACAATCGTATGAACAAAATAGTAAAAATTACATTGGCCCTTGCAGCAGGAAGTTTTTTGCTTTATCTGGATCAGCGAAAAAAGAAGAAAAAGACTAAAATATACCTGGCTCCTGACGGAAACACTTATAAAGAAAATCAGATTTACCGGACTTATAATAACAGGCTTTATAGGAACGGCAAGGAATTTCACTACTCCTTACCTGAATTAGATGACCATCATTATTCAAATACAAAGTACAGTAATGATCATGTTCATATACAGTATAAAACGATTCAGAAAAACACTAATTACCATCATAAAGGTGTAAGGCATCAATAGACTGAACCTTCCAACCTATATTCTACCACAACACTAACCACAAAAAATAGTATTATGAGAAATTTATTATGGCTTGTTGCAGCAATCTGCATCGTTATATGGCTTTTAGGAATGCTTGGAATAATTCCGGGAATGGACACAGGAAGTTTGATTCACACGCTTTTGGTTATTGCTATTATTGTTGTTCTTATCAACATCTTTACCGGCAGAAAGCCTCTTAATTAGAGTAAAAATAAGCCAATAAAAAACAAAATCAGAGTAAAAAATCCCCCGCTCTCTGAAGTCTCCTGGCTTGGAGCAAGTATAAAGGGAATCATCTTATTTACCAGCGCAAAGTCGGGAGACTTTGCCTTTACTTTGAATTCTATAAAAATGACTAAATTTATTCAAAGGAAAGCAGAGGTAATTAACCTAAAAATAAAACAAATATTGTTTTTTGATCCAGTATATTTACACCTATAGCTTCCTATTGTAAATAGCTACAATTAATACCTGTATATTTATACCCTAAAAATCATTTGAAGCCAATGAAAATAAGCCTGTGTCTAATTGTTAAAAATGAAGAGAAAGTTCTAGGCAGATGTTTGGAGAGTGCAATAAAATTTGCAGACGAAATCATCATAGTAGATACTGGCTCTACTGATAGGACCAAAGAAATTGCTCAACAATTTACAGACAAAATTTTCGATTTTGAATGGGTTAATGATTTTTCCGCAGCCCGCAATTTTGCATTTTCCAAAGCGGTTATGGATTATCAGATGTGGCTGGATGCTGATGATGTTGTCCCGGAAAAATCAGTGGCAGAAATTAATGACCTGAAGAAAACCCTGAAAGATCATGTTGAGATGGTCACTATGAAATATGTTTTGTCATTTGATCACAACAACAATCCTTCTTTTCATTCAACACGGGAGAGATTATTTAAAAGAAGTAAAAACTATCAATGGATCGATCCGGTTCATGAATGTATTCCTCTGATCGGTAATCTGCAGTATACGGATATTGAAATTTGGCATAAAAAAACAAAAACTGAAGAACTTTCTACAAGAAATATAGATATATACAGAGCTTTGGAGAAGAATGGAAAAGAATTTTCTGCAAGGCAATGGTATTATTATGCCAGGGAACTGAAAGATCATAACGAGACGGCTAAAGCTATAGCCTGCTATGAAAAGTTTTTAAATTTGGGATCAGGCTGGGGAGAAGATATCATAACGGCTTGCCATCAATTAGCTATTGAATATAAAAAGATGGGCGCTCAAGAAAAAATTCTGCCGATTTTATTCAAAAGCTTTGAATATGACGTTCCAAGGTCGGATATTTGTTGTGAACTGGGATATTATTATAAAGAGGAGCAAAATTATCATCAGGCATTTAAATGGTTTGATTTGGCTACAAGGCTTCCTAATGCCAATCCTGTTGGTTTTGTATTTTCTGATTATTCAGGATATATCCCTAATATTGAGGCTTGTGTCTGTTTATCTTTTTTAGGAGACTATAAAAAGGCCCATGAATACAATGAGAAAGCATCTCTTTCAAGACCAGATTGTCTTTCTGTAAAACAAAATAGAGAGTATTTAAGGGATCTTATCTAATGGGTACGATGTATCAAAATTCTCTTTTCTTAGTTTTCATCAATCAGTTTTAATGTAAAAGGATAGAATGATAGAAATAGCAGAAATATAGTATGATTCTTTTTAATTATAAATTAATATAGTTATCATAATATAATTATATATTTGATAGATAATAAAAAACTAATAATATATTCGCTAATATGATATGAAAACTACACTTTTTACACTTTCTTTGTTTCTTGCTAGTTTCTCGATTCAGGTTTCGGGACAAGAAACTCTAAATACCAGTGGCACTAATATGTCAGGCACCACAGGGAATGTTACAGCTTCTTTAGGCCAGATTTTTTATGAAACAGCATCTTCTCCTGCAGGAAATATTGCAACAGGTGTTCAGCATTCTTATGAAATCACACCAACATTAGGAGTTGATATCACCGAAATCAGTTTGAACCTTACTATTTTCCCCAACCCCACAGCAGATATTCTTAATTTGAAAATGGGGTTTAAAGATTATAATAAATATCGTTATGATATTTTTGACAGCAGCGGCAAGTTACTGGCAAGCCAACCTGTTCTTCAGGCACAAACTCAAATTATAATGGCATCTTATCCAGCTTCAATCTATTTATTAAAAGTATCAAAAGAAGGGAAGACCATCAAAATTTTTAAGGTTCTAAAAACAGATAAATAAAATATAAAAAACTAATTACCTATGAAAAAGCTTTCTTTTCTAGCAGCCTCTCTGGCTTCTGCTTTAGTGTTTTCGCAAGTGCAGGATGCAATGAGCTATCAGGCTATTATCAGAAATTCAAGTAATCAATTGGTTAGCAATCAGAATGTAGGAATGAGATTTTCTATATTGAAAGGTTCTACAACAGGAGCAGTAGTATACTCTGAAACTCAAACTCAGCCTACCAATAGCAATGGCTTGGTGACTGTAAAAATAGGTGCCGGTACATTAGTGAGTGGTTCTTATTCTACAATTAACTGGGGAGCGGATACTTACTTTATAAAAATAGAAACAGATCCTGGTGGATCAAACAACTATACCATAACAGGAACATCACAATTATTAAGTGTTCCTTATGCTTTATATGCGAAAACTTCAGGAAGTTCCCTTCCTGGACCCCAAGGAGCCACTGGAGCAACAGGGCCAGCAGGAGCTCAGGGATTAGCTGGTGTAACGGGAGCAACAGGGCCAGTTGGTGCTCAGGGACTAGCTGGTGTAACGGGAGCAACAGGAGCCCAAGGGATTCAGGGAATAGCTGGTATTACAGGAGCAACAGGGCCAGTGGGTGCACAGGGACTAGCTGGAGTTACAGGAGCAACAGGGCCAGTTGGTGCTCAGGGACTAGCTGGAGTTACAGGAGCAACAGGGCCAGTGGGTGCACAGGGACTAGCTGGAGTTACAGGAGCAACAGGGCCGGTGGGTGCACAGGGAATAGCTGGTGTAACGGGAGCAACAGGAGCAACAGGGATTCAGGGAATTACAGGAGCAACAGGGCCAGTGGGTGCACAGGGACTTGCTGGAGTTACAGGAGCAACAGGGCCGGTGGGTGCACAGGGAATAGCTGGTGTAACGGGAGCAACAGGAGCCCAAGGGGTTCAGGGAATAGCTGGAGTCACGGGGGCAGGTTTTGCCAATGGAACAGCTTCAGGACAGGTCTACATAACAGGATCTACTCCATTTGCTCCTTCTAATCCGGTAAGTATAAGCGGTGACATCACAATGAACAATTCTGGAGTTACAACTATTGGAACTTCGAAGGTAACAACAAGTCAAATTGCTGATGCGTCTGTTACCGTAGCCAAAATATCTACCTCTTCCGGTACAGCGAGTTCTTCCACATATCTTAGAGGGGATGGAACCTGGTCTGCGCCAGGCAGCGGTGGTGTACAGTTATTAACAGGAACAGCTAATATCACCCTGCCAGCAGCAGGATCAGCAGGTACGTTTACCATTACAGTCAATGGCGCAGCTGTGGGTGATGCGGTTATTGTAAACCCAACTGGTACTATTTCGGCAGGAACCAGTACTTATCCACCTATCTATACGACAAAAGTAACAGCAGCAAATACAGTCACTGTTTATATATATGATTCCGGTAGTGGTGGCGGCTCGTCCTTATCTTTTAAGGCGACTGTGATCAAGTAGATCATATGCTATTTTATAAAACAGATAATAATCGTATATGATTAAATATCGAAGAAATCCAGTAGCTCACTGGATTTCTTGTTTTGTATTTAATGAAAATAAACCTGTTTAAATTTTGTATGTAACTTTCAAGACCATTGTGGCTATTTCGTCCTTCTTACCACTTCTTTTACTCCTCCTTTTGTCAGAATTATAGAATGGTAAAGACCCGCACTGTCCGGAATGAATTCAACTGTTCTGTCATTATTATCCGCTCTAAAAAATTTGGTTTCAGATTCTGGGATAAGCTCCATGTCTGCATTGTTAAAATAAAGTTTACCGTCAATTTTCAATATGGTAATTGTATCATATTGACCAACATATTGATCGTATAGACCTGTGTTTATTTCAACTCTATGGTGCTTGTAAGGAAGTTCAACCTCTTTTCCCAATGCAATGGCGGAAAGTCCATAGCTTATGATATCAGAATTTAAGGCTGAAAAAGCGTTCTGTAATTCTCCTTTAACTTAAAAACGCTCAATACTCTTGTTTGATGTTCTTATATATTCTTCATCTATTTGATATTTTCATCGGTATAGGTGCCAATTTTATTATTACAACGCTCATGGTAATACAAAACCCACAATCAGAAGGCTTTCATCCTCTGACTGTGGGTTTTATTTTAAATTATGGTGAGAAGTTTTTTAATTTTTATATCCCGTAGAATACCTATTTTATTTTCTTACCAAATAAACATAGATTTCTGTTCCTGTTCTGCAATCACTCTTCGTGATTTTGTCACATACAATCTGAGAGAACAGTCCGGACTAATATTATACACCGTTTTGCCATATATTTTAACTTCCATCGTACCGCCGGATTTGTCAAAATTATAAATAACGATCTGCTGTTTTGGATAGATTTCCTTGAAATTCACCATCATTTTAATCTTTTCTCCAATAATATGGAGAAGCCTGTTTCTATCGTCTATATTAAGAGCCCCGGAAGAAGCGAACTCATATTCGTGTGGGTCTAATCTGACGGCATAATTATAAGAATCAGACTGATCATTAACAATTTCATCTTTCAGAGCAGCTGTTCTGCCATTAGGAATAAAAATGGTATCCGGACTTTCATCCTCTGATTTAAAGTTTTTACTGGCTTTTACGGAGCCTGCTACGGTTAACTTATCATCCTTATTAGCTTCCCTTCCCATTCCGAAGAGTTTACTCTCCCCATGGTAGTTGAGACCAGACCATGCATCATGCTCTGAACCATAACAGTAATATTCTTTTCTTTTTGCCGCTACAAGGGCACCCCATTTAAAGTCTATAACCCCGGATTCCCCTCCAAAATGACCATCTCCAATGGCTAAAGCTGATCCTGTATTAACTGAAAATTCAGAGTTGAGCTGTAACCCGTACTGCGCCATATAATTCCATTGCTGAATACTCCCTGCCGTAAAATCCTGAGCGGTCCAAACCTGTGCCCAATCTGACCAGCTGCCTCCAGCCATCGTCCTATGATAAGTCACATTGGGCGTGTTACCTGAACCAAATGAGGTTGCCTTTTGGGTAACCCAGGTACTATCATGGGTTTCAATGGTCACATACCACCAACCGGTATTGTTGATTGGTGCATTAGCTAATCCTGAACCTCTGTAAAAACCTGTTTTAAGGTAATTATTCAGATTCGAACCTGATATGATGACAGAGGTACCATTCGGTGTACTTAAAAAGTTTGTTTGCAGATAAGACTGTGTTGCTAACGCTACATACAATCCTGAATTATGATACATATACGGAAACGAATTTCCATCCGGAGTCGGTACATCTCCAGATGAGAAACCAACTGCCAAAGCATTTTCCTGACCATTAGCTTTTGTACTCAGCTGGTTTAGATTCACGGCATGAGTTCCTAAAGTTCCCGCCGGAATAACCGGGCTCCGCTGAAAAGTATTGGTATTTGTAAAAGTCTGAACGCCATTCAGTGCAGCATAATTACCTAACTGGTTATTTAAAGTAAACTGTGTTATATAATTAGCAGGATTAAAATTCCCTGAATGATAAACTTCCCTCCAATCTGACCAGCTTGCATTTCCTGAACCCGTAGGAGTTCCGCGGAATTTCATTCCCTTTCCGCTTCTGTCAATAGTAAGCTGCTGCCTGCCGTCAGAAGAGTTTAGGTTTAAAGTAGTTGTATAATTATATTCGGATGTCGGCACCTCCTGTCTGTAAATACCTGATTCTGAAACATCTTCTAAAACAACTCCATTTCTTAAATTCTTAAAAGGATTATAATTTCCTCCATGGAATATTACCCATGACTGAGACCCGTCTGCAGTTTCAATTCTGGGATCCAGTCCATTATTTCCTTTATTGATATGGACTCCCCCTCCAGCTTTTTTATAGATCTTACCTCCATCAAAGAAATTAACGCCAGAGTTATCCTGATTAAAATTAATATTTCTATCTAAGTAAACGCCATTAACATTAAAGTTATAAATGCTGCCTGCTCCTGCATAATTAAACTGAGTGTTAGTGGTACTCTGAAGTATCATATTGGGTAAAGATGAATTTCCCAGGTAAAGAATATTTCCCTGAGAACTGAGTATCTGACCTCCCGTTAAATTATCTGACCCCAATGATCCTATATTACCATTTAAAGTTCCATTCTGAGAATATCTGAGATAAGCTCCATTATTCTGGTTTCCCGGAACCCTTAAGAGAATTTGATCCCCAGTAGCTCCATCCCATGATGTGGACAATAATTTTTTCTGGGTATATGAATCCCCAACAGTAATTAAGTCAGATACAGCCCCATTAAAATGGATTGTTTCATTCTTCGCATAGAAAGCTTCTTTTATTCTGGAAAATACGGAGCTGTTTACTTCATAAATTTCAGCAAAAGCTAAATAGAATTCCAGTGCCGTATTGGGACCGCTAACATATACATGGCCTCCATTTCCAAAACCGGTTCCGGTTCCGCACATCACTGCTCTTACATAGGTTTCCCATTTCCCGGTCCCGGCTCTTGATGTTAACCAAGTGACTGAAGCATTGGCTCCCATGTAGTTTTCAGCATTATTAAATGAATATCCTACAGGAAGTTTGGCCATAAACTTCTGAATAAATACAGCATTCGTTCGTGCCATAAACCCTAATATAAATCCACCTAAACCAGGAGAGGCTCCACTACCATTGTAATTGAATCTCAGCTGCACTCCTGACCTATTCGGAAGATTAGAGGCCACTTCCCTGGTCATAGTTACAGTACCATTACCGGAGTTATTATAAACGGCTATATTATTGTTCCCATTTCTGAATTCCTCATCTCCATATAAAGGATAAGCTCCCTGTAATGCAAGATTAAGTAAAGAGATTGGCCCCATCTGCGGGTTGGCTACTGATGATCTGTCCCATCCGGAATATAGAGTATTTTGAATACCTATGGTTTTTGTAGAATCTATGGTTTGTTCTGAATTCTTATCAATATACTCTTTACCATCTAAGGAACCATCCGCCTTTAAAAAGTGGGCGGCTGTACCGCCCACTACTCTATAGCCTTTAGAAGTGCTATAATATGCATATTTTACATCCATTCTAAATATCTTTACGGGTTACTGTTATGGATACAGTGTTAGGCAAAGCAGAATCAAATTCAACATCTATTTTATTAGGATCGGTTAATTTTATCCTGCCTTCGATTTTGTAGAATGTCACTGTGTCATACATGGCAACATCTACATTTCTGGTTCCTAAATTGTGTGCCACACTCGCTGTTCCGGAAATAGCCGTAGTGTATGATTTTACGTTATTACTTCCGGCAATAACTCTACCTTTAGCATCAACTGTCACCTCATCATAAGTTCCGGCAGTCACGCCTGTTGCAGCTAATGTCAACGCTGAGGTAACATTTGCTGAACCGTCAAAAGTTGTGGTCCAAGCGGCATCACCTGTTGCAGAAATTGTTCTCGGTGTTGTCAGTTTTGCTGCTGATCCGGTTGTATTGATGGCTGCAGTCCCTGTAAGTAATGTCGCAGGAACAGCTGTAACAGGAATTGATACATTTGCCGAACCGTCAATGGTTTGTGCCGTTGCAGTAACTCCGGAAAGTGTAACCGTTCTAGGTGTAATCCACTTGGTAGCGGAAAGAACATTCTTCGCGGCATCTGCTGTATTATCAACATTACTTAAACCGACATGGGATTTGTTTAAAACGACAACACCCGTTAATCCATTGACGGAATCTACCGCTCCGGAAGTAATATAAACGAACGTTGTTCCCGTCCATCGGTACGTTTTGTTGGTATCAAGAGATACATAAATTTTACCCGTTTCTCCGGCGATGAGGTTGTTAAAAGCCGCTTCTTTGTAAAATTTTCCGTCAGCAGATTTATAATATCCCTCCAAAACATCATCCACGTAAGATGGCAACTGAGAGGCAGGGACCTGCCCGGCTGCATCCAGCGTAGCAATCCCATTCGCTGTCCCTTTTTGTGATAACGGGATATAGTTGGCCAGATCTGCTGAGGTAGGCACAGAGCCCAGATTCACCGTTATTCCGTTGGGCGTCTGAGTAACTCCCGTAACCACATTTCCTGTACCTGAAGTAGCAACGGGTAAAGAAAATGAAGTTCCTGTCAATGTCAACCCATTGCCCGCACTGTAGGTGGTATCTGTAGAGGCTAATGTGATGGTATTGCCGGCCTGGTTAATCACCATATTAGCCCCTGCTGCAAGGGTGACATCCCCGGACACCAAAGAACCGGATGCGCCACCTTTCAGGCGGGTAATGGTGTCTGACGTTGTAAATGATCTGTTTGCTGACAAATCATACGTCGTACCATTAATGGTCAGAGTTCGTGTTTTGGGTACATAATCCAAGGGATTTAAATTTCCATCATGCCAGAAAGAATTGATTGGCCTCGTGCTGCCGCCGGCAGTTAAAATATCATTGTCTGTTTTCCCTTCTATTTTATATCCAACAGAACTTCGGTAATAAGCGTATTTAATGTCCATAATTATATTTTTTTAATGGTTATTTGAATTATATTCGGAGGCAGTGAATCAAAAAGCACTTCAATCGTATTGGTATCTATTCTTCTCACCTTCAGAGGTATTGTAAATAGTGTCACGGTGTCATAAGCATCAATCACAAAACTTAGTGTATCAAGATCATGTTTTATCCTGCTGTCCCCCCTTACTCTCTCTTCATGCTTCATTTTTTCGGAACTGGCTGCATCTTCGATTTTTTTGATTTTATCATACACCAAATCATTAAACTGATTTTGATGAGTGACCGCGCCCCAGTTTGAATACATTTTAACAAGGTTGATCTTATCATCTGAGTTGCTTCCGATAACAGTTTCTTTAAGCAGTTCTATCTGCGCTCTGTTTTCTTTGATATAGTCTGCGATCTCCTGAAGTTCATCCAGGTTTACATCGTTAGAGGCCAGCATTCCGTCAATTTTTGCAATACGTTCAAGTAATTCATCATCTTTTGCCTGAAACCTATTTACAATTTCTCCGATTTGCTCTTTTGTATAGACATTTCCTGTCTCTTCACCCTCATCTATAGTAGCTGCAAATTTGATTTTTAATTTTTCTTTCCATTCGTTTACATTAGCGGCAGTAAGATTGGAGGCATTACGTTTTGCCAGCACCGAAATATGCGCGCTTTCATCTTCCAGATGATTTGTAAAAGTGGTGGCTGGCAGCGTTTTTTGAAAAGCTTCATTTAGCCCCATCACCTCATCCATTCTGATTTTTTCATCTAAATGACGGAATGAAGAAAAGGTCTCCTTAAACTGATATTCTGTGGGAATATCACCTTTTTCAAACCAGCTGAAAATTATATTTAATGGTGTACTCATTTTGATTATTGGAATTAGTTTTGACAAACTGATAATTCGGGAAATGCCTGTATGGGTTACAGCGGAATTCTATGCTTTTTTGAGTGATCTCTGACCTATCCGTACTTTATCATCTTATTCGTCAGTGAATTATTTACTTACAGTGTTCAAAATTCATTTTTTTTTTATTCTTATGAAAGTTTTTTGCCCCCTCTATTCTGTAGCTGCAGCAGACTCTTATATTCTTAAATCCAATTAAGACTGTATGATACGATGAAAGGACATTTCCAGTCCGGCTGTCCCCTGCCCCAACAGAGCCGGGCCATCTAAAAATTCGTTTTTAGATCATCCTGTGGGGACCGCTTTAGGAGATTTTATTCTTGCCTTTGACAACAAATGCTCAGTAATCAGTAAACAGAATGTTGAAAATGCGGTTACAACAAATGCTCTGAGTTATTAGAAAACACTGGTTTTTATTTATCTTTGCCGCTCACCTAAAATTTCTCAATCATGAAGTTAGAATTATATCAGATAGATGCATTTACAGAAGAGATTTTCCATGGAAATCCTGCATGTGTTGTTCCGTTAAAAAACTGGTTACCCGATGAGATTCTCTTAAAAATAGCCCGTGAAAATGCGGTAGCAGAAACAGCTTTTTTCATTGATAATGGCAGCACCATTCATCTGAGATGGTTTACCCCTGAAATAGAGATGGACCTATGCGGACATGCTACCCTTGCTACGGCTCATTGCCTGGCTTCCATCTTAAACTATAAGAACAGCAGGATCGTTTTTGAAACCAAAAGCGGTGAATTAACAGTAGAGGTAAAAGATGGATTCTACTATATGGATTTCCCGTCAAGAATGCCTGAAGCATCTACCCTTCCGGATAATATAGCCCAGTCTCTCAATATACAGCCTAAGGAAGTCTACAAATCCAGAGACTATGTTCTGGTATACGAGTCTGAAGAAGACCTCAAAAAAATCAAAATTGAAAGATCAGTTTTTGACCTTATCAATCTGGACCCCGGAGGCGTTGTTGTGACAGCACCAGGTTCTGACAGTGATTTTGTTTCGCGGTATTTTACACCGCAGTCCTCCATTCTTGAAGATCCTGTAACCGGCTCTTCGCACTGCTCACTCATTCCGTTCTGGTCATCAAGATCAGGAAAAGATAAGCTTTTTGCCCGCCAGCTTTCAGAAAGAGGCGGCCAGCTTTATTGCGAAAACAAAGATGAAAGAGTGATTGTGGCAGGTAAGGCCAGAACTTATTCTATGGGATATCTATGGATAGAATAACCTTGTTTTACACAGTCTGAAGACCATTTTATTTTACTTAGAAAAGCGGCAAATATCTACGATATTTGCCGCTTTTTTTTATAATTCTTTCCAATTTGCAGAAGTGTAATCCCAAAAGACTTTACTCCACTTTAGAAGCTTTATATATTCCCGCATAAGAAAGTGTACTTTAGATGAAAATAAAAGATTTTCAAAAACTTATGTCTTCTTATGCTTTATTATCCCTTCCCCTCTTAAGCACAGAATAAATAGGTTGTAATGATAGTTTTGATAGATCTATATTCCAGAACGGTTCATTCTGATTAACGACCACCAGGGTTCTGCTATGTAGATCAAACTCTTTTACAAAACAATAATAAAGCAACCGGGTAACTGTCACACTCTTATTTTTACCATTCTCCCGCAACAAGCAGTAAAAAAGATAAGTTGTATGACCGCTGGGCCCCATAATCTGGGAAAGAATGTGCTCTTTCAAAAATATTTTCCTTCCTATAGAGGTCCAGCCGCTTAGCCGTTTTATTCTTCCTTTATTGGAAATAGCAAAGCGGGCTTCAAAACCGGGGATTGGTTTCCAGTATTCGCCTGGGAGATCTTCGAGTGAAAGATTCATACAGGCAGGCGGATTACTTTCATCTATTGGAGGTTTGCCCAGCTTTTCCCAAAGAGATGTGTTAAGCCTTCTATCGGAGATCTTGGATTTTGTAATTACTATAAAATCCTCTTTCTTCGGAATGTAGCTTTGTAAAAACCACCGGAATCCTCCTGCTGTCAAAAATTCTTTATTGATAACATCCATTATACTTTCACATCCGATATCCAGGGCTTTTTTAGCAGCATACATACTTTCAAAATTACAGATCAGTTCACCTTCTACAGAGTATTGGCTTACAGGCTGCTGATAGATGACATCCCGGTTCCGGGCTCTGTTCTTTTGGTATATTTTAGCACTCCTCTCACGGGCAGAAATCTTCTCCAAATTACCACTATGAACGTGCAGTCCATTGTCATCCTTTGAGACGATGGCTATAGTACGGTCGCTCACATCAAATTTTTCAACAAAATGATAGTATACTAAACGGGCTACAGATTTACGGTATTTCTGACCATACAAAGAGAGCCCACAATGAACATTATAAATATTACTTTTCAGATAATTATTAAACTGTTTTACAAAAATCAGTTTCATGATCAATTCGGGTTCTATCTTTCCTGGTCTCCCGTTAGATATTAGAGTGAGACGCTCCAAACTTTTTACCCGGCCGTAGTTGGAAACTGCATAATTCTCAAAACCTTCAATTAACTTCCAGACCTCTTCCGGAAGATCTTTTAAGGAAGTATTATAAAGAACATCTTTCACATATTGGGTTTCTAATTCGATAGGTAGCTTCATGTGTCAAATAATTTTTTTCAATCTCTACTGGTATATATAATAGTATTTATCCGGTTCTTACTTTAATTACAGTAATATTCAATTAATCCGAAACTCATAGCACAATAATAGTCATTAATTTAATCTTTGCTTCTATTTTTCTTTTCAAATATTGAGTGGATCTATCTATCCCTTCCCTCTCCTTTGCAAAATAAGATGTGCAGCATCCAGCATTTTCGTCAGATGAATGTACGGACTGACGATATTGCTTTCCGGTATATTGCCGTAGGCTCCCAGTGAGAAATAAACCATGCCGGATATAAAATAGTCAAACTCTTTGATGCTGTATTCTTCGAATGCTTTTTTGAAGACGCGCAAAGGATTTTGGTATTCTTTCTCAGAAAGTAAACCGGGAAGCCAGGGAGAAACATTTTCTAAGGGAGTACTGGCATGCCTTTTCTTTTTCTTCAGCGTAATAAGATAGCCTGCACGGATAAACGACTGCATCGACTGGCGAAAATGAAAAATAGCAGAGGGATCATCTTTTAGCCATGTATTTCCTTTTACTGCACAGTTTGTAATGTTGTTCAGCTTCTCTTTAGAGGCAGCCAGCTCATTGAACTTAAAAAAATTCTCAAGAAGCTCTACTCCGGAATCTTTTTTAGGATCTTCCAAAAAATGGGCTTCAAAGTCTGTTCTTCTATTTTTCATGCGATAATTTTTTGTAATTAAGTAGTTATTTCTTTTCATCATTCATTGGTTGTTGTCATTGAACACAGCTCTTCCTGCACCATGAAGATTTCATAATACCGGCAGCTGAACGTTTATTTATTTGTTGTCTGTTACATTGCTTTAGCAGTTGTAAAATGGGAGGAAGCCTTTCCAATGCCGGACTTCCCACCCATACAAGACAAAAAATAAAAACTTATGATAAAATTTGTGTTTTTCAGAAAGCCCGAAGGCCGCAACGGATTGTACACCCCATTGTAACGCGTCATGATACTTTATGTGATAAAGCGGGCTTAGAAAAAGAGGATTGTAGAAAAGCTGAACAGCATGAAATAAAAACGGCATGGGACTCTACAATATCCGTCATTGAGGTACTGGTATACCTTGCACACAGATAAGAGAACCCACGCCTAGGTCGTGAGCTTCCTGCTTATCGTCTTGTGTGTCTAAAAATTACCAGTTTTCAATGACAAGATTCTAAGCAATAGCTTCTAATATTCTTTGAAGTATCGCAAAGCTACTTTATTGTAGCTTATTGTACAAATGTAATAAAAAAAACCAAAAAGGATACATATAAGTATCCTAAATTTTAACTTCAAACTTAGAATTTTACAGTTAATGAATGAAATCGAACTTAATAACTGTAAAAAAGCTCTTGGTTATAGAATTTCTGAACTGAGAAAGAAAGTTATAAATCCCGAGACGAATAAACCTATTTCACAAGAAGAACTGGGTTTAAGAACTGGGCATGCAAAGAAGACAATCGGAGAATTAGAAAGAGGAAATACAAATCCTCGCTATGACACCCTACTTATAATCAGCAAAGAACTCAATGTTACACTACAAGAGCTCTTTGATTTTGATATGAAAAAATACATTAAACTATCAAATAAATCCTGACGAAAGTTGGGATTTTTTTTTGTGATGAAACTTTTGAAATCTTTAAGAAATACCCGCTCTCCGAAGTCTCCTGACTTTGGAGCAAACTTAAAGGAAGTAATCCTCTTACTTACTAGCTCAAAGTCGGGAGACTTTGTGCAGCGGGAGGTGATCCTGCTAAAGTCTTCAAAACATAAACACAAAAAATATGGCCGGAATTTCTTCCGACCATAACTGCCAATTTAAGGGCTTTTTTTTATATTACATATACTCTTTTATTTTTTCGATTAGATTATTCATTAAAACGAAAACCTCTTTGGAATTTGGGAAATTTATCTGTTCAAAATTTAAATCAACAGTGTTTTCATTTTCTTTCAAAGCTCCTGCATTTGTCCTAGCATAGATAATATCCGGAAGCTCATTCATTCTATCAAAAACAGCCCTTGTCCACCCTTTAATATAAATAGGAATCATTTCCACTTCATCAGGCGCTGATACTGCTAGAACTTCCGCCTCCCAATGAAATAAATGAGAACATACTTCCTTTAAGCTTTCCACGCTTGCTTTTATTGCATGTGGATCTCCTGCAACTCCAGTTTCTCCAAAGGATTTGTATAACTCAATATTGTAGGTATTGGTGAAAATCTTCATTAACTGTAAAAAGTCTCGCAGCTTGTCGTTCATGAATCTACAATATTCTTTATAATCTAAAGTTCGAGATGTTTTATAATAAAGGTTATTTTGTAATTTTTCATAATCCTTTTGTAAATATTTAAGTCTTTCTCTAAGAAATTCAGCAGCTAATCTGAACTCCCAAGCAATTTTCTTTTCAACTAGAATATCTTTAATAATCTTAGATTCATTTTCAAATCCTTTTAGACTGTTATATTTAAAATCTTTCAGCTTTCTTCTTATTTGATTGCAAAACGGACCCAATGCTGCTAATATATTTTCATCATCTCTATCTGCATCATAAGTACCATAATTGATTCCTGCTAAATCACTGGGTAAATGGAAATCTTTTGTGTGTTTTGGCGCAACAAAGAAAACTTTGTCTTTTCCTAGTTTTCCGATAAAAAGTCCTAGTTCAAAAATAACATTATCTCTAACTATATTATAGTTTTTATCTCTAATGGTAGAAACGTCCTCTGGTTTAAATATGAATATAGCATAATCAAAGCTATCTAATGCTTTGATCAAATCTTCGAGAGCTGTATTTGATAATTCGAAAATACCTTGTGTCCAAACTGTGGGATTCGCTTCATGTTCCAATAGCTCTTGAATATTATGAGCTATTTCCAAAGATTCTACAGACGATCCAATAAATATTTTTGGTTTCATTAAATATGAGTTTCCACAAATATAACAAAAAGCCTTCTGAAAAAGAAAAAACTAAAGTGCTACTAAATACTTCCTAAAGCTTCCATTATGCGCTAAGGCCGGATCCTGCAAGATCTGATTTGTACCGCTACCACACCAATCCTTTCATATAGTTTTTAGTATTACTCCAGATGCGACTATCGTCACAGCTGCCCTCCACTATACCCTCAACCGGATTAAAACAAAATACCGCACACAGGAGAAAATACATTGCCCGCAAAATAGTAACCCTATTTGCGGGCTTTTTTTTGAGATCAGCAGGAAGCCTCACGATCAGAGAATACAAAAATCTTCCGGTAACTATATTAGAACGCTGTTCATCCGTAACTTTAATCAAACTTAACACAGTTTATTTTCATAACATCAGTCTGAAGTTATTCTGAACAGGATTTTTCCTCAATCGTAGTTTTACTACAATTTTTCAAATTTAATATAGTTTTCCATTTCATAATCTATTTTTTCTCTAACTTCGGTGACATAATACCAAAAAAAACGCACAAAATATTATGAAAAACACCTCAAATTCTGAGAAAGTTTCAGAAAACCACATTTCGGGTATCAACCGTGTGGTCAAGCTGGAAATAGTGGTTGAGGGCAAGGCTGTCAATCATTTTAAACACTTTCGTTTACAACAGAGTGCCAGAAAGCACCATGATTTCGAACTGGTATTGGCTCATGATTCTCTAGGCGAAGTACAAAACCACAACCTTGAGCAGGCCCAAAAGTTTTTAGGAAAGAGAATCACCATTGTTTTTAAATATAAAGATTACGAAAATGAAAGCCCCGAAAGAACATTTGTGGGCCTCATCACCAAAGTAGCCTTCAGCCAGGAAAAAATGAGCCTGGGAAATATTATCTTAAAAGGACAAAGCCCCACGATTCTGATGGATGCTGCCCCGCATACCCAGAGTTTCGGAGGAAACCAGCAGGTGAATACCAATATAATTGCCAACCGCATTATCCGGGAGACATTAGGAACAAGTAAATTTGATTTCAGAGTAGATACCCAAAACAAAAGCTACATCAGCTACAGCGCGCAATATAATGAAACCCATTACAATTATCTGACAAGGATTGCAGAAGCCTACGGAGAACAGTTTTATTATGATGGTGAAATCCTGCATTTCGGAAAACTTCCCGCTTCAGAAAAGCCTATCCAATTGGTGTATGGAAGCAATGTAACGGATGTACTTGTAGAGCTAAAAGCAGTTCATACCAAGCCGGAATATTTTGGCTACAACAGCAGCAACCATACTAAAATGACGGGAGCTGATGACCGTATACAGCATTTAGGAGAACTGTCTTCCAAAGCTTATGAACTGAATGATACTATTTTCACCACCAGATCATTAACTCCTACTCCTGTAAATGCCAATATGTTCTTGGATGTGGATGATTCCCAAAAAAGCGCAAGAGGAAGCAAAGCAGTAGAAGTTTTTACGGTGACAGGGCAAACAACTGTTCCGTTCCTCTATATTGGCTGTGTGGCAGATTTAGCGATGAGAAAGGCTGACAGCAGCGAAACCTCTCATTTTACAACCCTTATGATTACCGAGGTCACCCATGAAGTGAATGCAAGAGGATATTATACCGGAAGCTTTGAAGCCATAGCTGAAGGAACCGGATTTATGCCAAAACCCGATTTTGAAATGCCCAAAGCAGAACCACAGGTGGCTACCGTGATTTCCAATGTAGATCCGTTGAATCAGGGAAGAGTACAGGTTCGGTTTGACTGGCAGTTAAATGATACCACCCACTTTATCAGAATGATGAGCCCCGATGCAGGGGGAACAGAGGCCATCACCCAAAACAGAGGCTTTGTAGCTGTTCCAGAGATTGGCGATCAGGTAATGGTAGGATTTGAATACCACAATCCCGATTTTCCATTCGCCATGGGAGGAATGTTTCATGGGCAGGTAGGCCTGGGCGGAGGTGTGGACAATCATTTGAAATCTATACAGACCAGAAGCGGCATTAAGGTTTTAATGAATGATGCCGAAAAAAGTGTCACCATTAAAGACCCAAGCGGAAATACCTATTTTATGGATGGCCAGGGAAATATTCATGTTACCGCACCCAAGAATATGACCTTTACCGCTGGTGAAGATATGCAGATTTCTGTGGGTAGAAATATGACGACCAAGATTGGAAAAGACAGTATGATGCATATCGGAAATGACCATACCGAATCTATCACAAAAAGATACACTCAGACTTCTGAAAATAAAACAGTTACCGTAAAACAGGATCAAACCGAAAGTACAGGAAATACCTTTAAAAGCATTTCCGGAGAAGCAGATATACAAACTTCTAAAGGCGATCTGAAACTGAGAGGAACATCATTGGCTGTCTTCCAGGGAGGAAAAGACGTTAAAGTAAGTAAAGGCTAAATCTATTCAGGCGATGAAAGTAGATTTTCATTACTGCCTGCAATTATGATTTCCGCCTTAACCATTGAATCCAATCCAAAATAGCAACACATGGAAGATCAGAAGACTTCAGCACATGATCAAAAGCTTTCTGAAAAAAGAGCAGAACAACAGAAGAAATCCACCGAAGATTCTCCTTCAGAAAAGAGAGAAATGGTCATGCATGGAGCGAAGTTGAGCTGTCCTTATGCCCAGGCCCCCGGAGACCTGAAAGTAACGTCTAACGAAATCTACCTTCAGGATCAGCCATTTGCGACCATTGGTGATGGGAATAATATGGTTAACCTTCAGTTTAAAGGAACCTGTGGGCACCCGAAATGGCCTGCGAGAAACATGTCTCCCCCACCCTGCATGAGTGTGATCAAACTAAGTCCATGGGAAAATCCGGGTACCTCTACCATTCAGGAGCAAAAGGTTTTGGTAAAAGAATCTCATATCACCTGTGATCCTGAATTTAATTCGGCTTCTCCTTCTCCAATTCCGAAAGCTGATAGTATAAAAAGTGAAATTCAGAATACCGATGGCCCTAAAATTATTGATGCTTATTTTGTGAAATGGGTATCCGAAAAAGGCACTGACGCTAAAAAGAAAAATACCACAAAAGTAACAGCAGAAAAGATATCTGAACGAGGATTAAGTTATCAGGTTGCTGTGGTTGTAGAGACCGAAGGACTAGCAGGAAAGAAAGTAAAAGTTAAGATTAAAAGTGGTAAAAATAAGGTCTTAAGTGACGTAAATACTGAGGTAAGTCTTATCGATTTAAAAGAGGTAGAAAAAATTACCGATGCTTCAAAATATGCTGGAATAAAGGCAAAAAATGAATTTGAGGTAGAAGTTGATAATCTGGCTAATGATACCACCATAGAAAATGCAAGCCAATTCAAAAATAAAGCAGTACTCAAGCTAATGCTGAATCAGCGTGCTGATGATTTATCATTTAACCTGGCCAAGCTCATCGCTGCAAGTGCAGACAAAGAAGCATCCGTATATATTGAAGTTACTTCTGATGATCCCAAAATTCAATATCTTGGTAAAGAAGGAAGCGGGGGCTTAAAAAACACCTTCTTAAATGATGGTGGCAACTATTTTAAAATAAAATATCTTGAACAGCCATGGATTGTTAAAGCCCGTGAAGAACAGGAGCTTGGTATTTCAGAATCCACCCATTGTTCCAAGATTATAGATGAATATCATGCCGTTAACCGGCAGAATAAACCCAAAGCCTGTGCGGATACCGGTAATAGTTCCTGGTGTGCTTCATTTGTGGGCTGGTGTTTAAAAAATAGCGGCTATTCGGCCCAATTAGATCCGGGTGCCTATTCATATGGTGAAGAAAAAACCAGATACAGACAAGGATTTAAGAAAAATCCTACCGATAAAAAAGGACTGGAAAAAGAAGAATTTGATGATCCGGTATGGGGAAAACTGATAGCGGGCAATCAGCCTTACTTAGGTTCCATATGTGTTTTATCCAATAAACATCACGTAAGCATGGCTGTTGGAAAAAGCAGTGATGGTAAAACCATCTATTACCTGGGCGGAAATCAGGGAAACAAGGTTTGTGTAGGAGCTTTTGCCAATAGAAGCTCTGCCATGTATCCTATAGAATATACAAAAAAAACGGAAGATGAGGAATTACCTATTTATTATACAAAAAATGAAAAGCTTAGTTACTAGTCTGATATTACTTTTCTGCATATCTATTTACGGGCAAAAGCCTGTAGATGATAGTTTGAAGTTATATTATCAGGATTCGCTGATGGTTAATAAAAATTTTAAAGACGGGGCTGTCTCCAATAATCTTACCATAAAAGTCATTAATCCCTGTGACTCTGAAAAAAATAGATTTGACGGAGCTGTTACCCTTATCAGTGCTACTGTTAAAAATAAAAATTACACCGATAATGTAGTTTATAATTATCCTTATGCACAATCCGGCTTAATCAATCTAAAAGCAAAGAATATCTCTGATGTGACCATAGATAAACGTCAGGCTGTCTTCATCCCTTTTACCTATTGTGGAAACCAGGATAATGATACACAGGTCACGTATATTACGTTTTATAAACATAAAAAGTACCTGCATCATATCAAGTACTATTGTGGTGAAGACAATAAATGTAAAGTCAAAGATGACCTGAACGTTACTTTAAAAGATCTTCCTGCGCCGGTAAAAGCGAAAGTGATTCGGGACTTAGCGACTAAATATAAGAATCCAAATGATTTTTACTAACTGCAAAATACAATGCGATGAGTGAAATACAAGAACAAGACAATTATTCTGCAAACCCCAATCAAAAGACTTATGATATACCCCATCAGGTAGATCATGAGGTGAATGTGGTAAAAATATATTTTGCTAAACCAATTCCTAAGATGATCTGGGAAACAAAAGAAGATACCTATACTGTAAAAAGCGGAGGACTTGTATCTGATGTTAAAAAGAAATATGCAAAGAAAGGAAGAAGGAATTTACAGGCCGATAAAGAAGATTCTGTAAGATTAACAGCCAAAGAAGAGGTAAAAGTGACCTGGGAAGAAGAAGCACAGGCAAAAAAAGCTGATGGCAGTCCGGATTTTGATTTTGAAAGAATAAACAGCACTACCATTAAAAATAAAGTATGGGTGGTCGCAGAATGCCAGGGAAACAGCGGAAAACTCTCAGTGGAAATCTATGAAAATAAATTAAAAAATACAGAAAACGTATATGATGGTCCTGTAAAGTTTTTAGACGGTGGCACAGAAAAAAGCCAGATTGAATTCAGCATCAACGGAGCATTGGTATATAGTAAAGAAATAACTCTGCGCCCCAAAACTGATGAAGATTTAAAAAATTTAATAGAAAAATTTAATAAAAGAGACGAACTTAATGCTTTTCTATATTTCAAAGGTGAAGTAAAAGATACACAGGATGAAGTGAAATATCCGGATGACACCCATGAGTTTTTGAATAAAGACCATGATAGGTTTGAAATCAGATATTGTAATTGTGGAAAGAATTATGATATTACCTGTACAAGATATAGTGGAAAATACGGACCTGCCTACTGGGGATCTAAAAAACTTGAAAACTATGCTGATTGGGATACCTTAATTGAAAATAAAAAGATAACAGATGAAGAAAAAGCGATCTTAGTGGGAATGTCTGAAAATGAAGGTAAATTAGATTCTGTTCAATCTTATGACTGGGATCTTTCCGGAGAAAAAATGATATTAACTGCCGGGGCCATGCAAAAAACAGTAGATCACACTGGAAAAGGCGAATTTACCACACAGGTTGAAGAGTTTAAAACCCAATATCCTGAAAAATATGAAGAGCTGTTTGTATCGTGTGGCTGGACTGTAGACGCCGGCGTCTTGTATTATAAAGATCCTGCAAACCCTACAGCAGATAAAATGACAGGAAATACATTATCAGAGAAAATAAGAGAAAACTGCAAAGAATCTTTGTTTGGAAAAACGGTAGATTGCAAACCCCTGCAGCCTATAGTAAATGCTGTTATAGATAAATCGTTTCAGGAAAAACAAGTGTTGGATTTTATCAAAAGATTAAAAGAGGTAGTCCTTCCATTAGTTCCTGCCGGCTATTCATATAAACTGTCAGACTATTTACAGTCAAAACTGGGTAAAGCTACCGTACTGGATCATCACATTAACAGACCTGCACTTGTAAAAGATGACTTTGGAGCAGCACTAGGCCGGTTTTTCGCTAAAAAAGATGCTGATACAGCCAAAGAAAATAAAAACAGAAAAGAAGGTGAAAAATTAGAAAAACTATCAAGAAATCCTGGAGAATGGGGAGACAATCATCCTAAATATGAGCAGGAAATCCTTGATGATTATGGTAATCAAAGAAGAGGTACCGATATGGATAAACGGTATGAGAAAATGAAAAAAAATTCAAACTTGTCGTCATGAAAAAAATTACATCTATCCTGATGATTTTGATCATTTGTATTACATGTGGAAATACTTTTCCCCATCGAAATCATTATGTACAGAATAAAACGGTAAAAAAAGACACTCTCATTACTTTAAATGACACGTGGGCATTGTATTACGCTTCATATAACCGCGATATGAAATTATGGTACAATCTTCATATCATTAATAAAAAGAAACGTACAAAAGTGGGGAAAGGAACCGAATACAAAGGAACCGGAAGTGAGCTTTTTTCTTCCCTGTCTCCTAATTCAAAATATGTGGTAGTTGATGCCGTCATCAAGGATTATGTGCATGAAAGTGATAAAGACAGTACACTGCACGAAAATTATACGTGTGCTATTATAGATCTGAACAAAGCAAAAATAGTAAAACAAATGCAGCAGGACTGCGATGGATCATGGAACAAAAAAAGCCAATGGGTTTCCTCTGGTGGAAAAGTTGTTTTTTAAATAAAAGCAGTGGTTTAATCAGCAGTTACAAGTTGTAAAAAACAGGTGAAGAATTATGGAGCCAGTGTTTCCCATAGATATTAAATTAAACCTTCTCGAAGGAAAGAAGTTTTATCGCTATTCCTGTAATGAGTATACCACCACCAATGGGAAAACTCACAGAAGTGAGCTCAACAAAAATTTTCATGTTACGCTGAAGCTTTTAGAAACAGATAGATTCGAATATCATATTGAGATTTTTGACAGAGTTCACCGGGATAAGGAGCTGTCATTATCAGAAAAGGATTTTTTAGACAGAGTTGCAGAAATTAATAATGATGTAGTGCTTGTAACAGATGAATATGGCAAATTAAAAAATGTACAAGGATTGTCTGTTCTTCAGGATAAAACAGAAAAAATAATAGAAAGACTTTCCCGATCCTATGTAGGTAAGCAAGCCGGTGATTTTTATACATTTTTAAAAGATTTTTATCAAAAGGAAAATCTGATCTGCGCAGATTTTTTAAAGAACAATCATTTTGGAATGATCGTCCATAAATTTTATGGATGGTATGATGATCAAGAAGAACAGATAAAGCATAGTGTACGCTACCGTAATTTTATGAATAATACCGTCATGGATATAGACGAGCGTATACAAACAGAAGCTATGCGTAATGATGATGAATTATTGCTATTACAGTATACCGGAAATATCCCATCAGATAAAAACTGGGAAATGTTCTACGGAGAAATGAAAAGAAAGGAAATAACTTGTAACCGTGAAACCGATTTCCCGAAACTGGACAAATATAAGGGGCAGATGTTACTGGATTTCGTAACCAAAGAAGTGTTGGAACATAAACTTACCATAGAATTTTCTCTGGGCGAAAACTATCAAAAGACAATCATCTATCATATAAAAGAAGTAAGTCATGAAGAATTATAAAATAATAAGATGGATTGAAGAACTGCAGGAGCAGCGGGAGCAAAAATCTCAAGGCCTGGGCATTCCCTCATTAAAGGAAATTAAAATCGCGGATCATTCTCATCACGAAATATCAAAAATCCTGTATTAAAAAAATAAAAATCGTAACATGGCAACACGTATTACCATAACAGACTCCGGGCAGACACAAACCTTAAATGGTCCATTGGCTCCGGATACTCCCGATGACTCATTACAGCGCATCAGTGACGTTTATTTTGCCAAAAAAGTGACAGCAGACAATGGAACAAGAGTCAGTTTCACAAAAATTGATTCTGCCCATATACAGCGGGATCACGATAATATTGAAATTCCCTACGATTCTATATTAGGAAAGACGGTGTATCTGATCATTGAGACCAGCAATATGCAGACCTTGAGTATAGATGCTGTGATAAGACCGTCCGCCAATACGATGACCGAAAATACAGATACCTTGCAACTCATGCGTTTTGTATCTCCTAATCGATATGAAGCACAGGGGCTGCTGACCGTGCAGGTTGGGAATTTTGATGCTCTTAACAATAGAGATGGCAGCCATGCCCATTATACCAATTTACAGGCGGACCATATCAATAAAGCTATTATCAAGCTGCAGCTAAGGCCGGATGCAAGGGCTGCTTTTGATGACTGGACAAGAAGACTGGGAGATCGCACGATCAACCTGGAGGTGGCGGTAGAAAGAACAGACAACCAGCCATGTGCGTATGGAAATGGGCAGCAGGAAGTAAATGGGGCAGGTACGTTCTTAGATACAGATGCCGGAAGATTCAGGGTGGTCAATAGAAATATCTATACCATCCATCATGGCAGTAATACTTACAATACTTTAGCCGTAATCAGTACCAATCCGGAAAGAAGAAGAAGGATTCAGAAAGTCCGTAATACCCATTCTACGGAAGTTATCTTTTTTTATTACGACCAGAATGATAATGAACACAGGATCTGTGCCAGAACTAAAGAAAGTGTCACCAGAAAAAGAAGAGTGAATGCTATACCACCGCTGGCCCAAAGAGGGACTCTTTTGGATACCATAGATTTCACAGCGAACAGAGCTGCCGGAGAACAGATAGATGCTCATCAGTTACTGGTGTATTCCAACGGAACCCTCGGCGATGGTGCTACCGACAAGTGGTATACCAATCTTACAGAAAGTGTAGATTTGGTGAATATGGATATTATAGCGAATACCGGCGTAGGACCACAGATATTTGAAGCATTCAATTATAACCAGAATGGCGTTGTCATCCGGTATGGATTTCAGCATACCAGAAGAAGAAGCATTCAGCCGGATTTATTTGCCGGTTTCTTGGGTTCATTGGCACAGTTCAGACAGGAAGGACACAATCATTATATTGTTTCTCAGGGATTTTCTTATTCTGATGCCTCATGCTATCCCAGCGCAGAACATGTGAACGGAGAAGCGGGAGACCTGAATCTATTAACGACTCAGCAGAATGGTGTCAATACAATTCTTACCGCAGCCAATTTTGATTATGATAATGAGGTCATCCTTCGCAATATCCTTTTTGATTTTGGATTTGTGCTGGGCCGGTCAGAGGATTTTTCAAACACCTCAAATGCAAGTACGGCAGACAATACCAGTACAAGGTTACCTCATACCACCCATACCGCTACGCCAAGACACAATAATCACCTGCATATTCACGGTTTCACCCCAATATTAGATATCTATGCCTAAAATTAATATCGCTTGTTTTGCTATTCTGTTATTCCTTTTTTCCTGCTACAGTAAGGCTCAAACGGAAAACAAGGCAGCAAACACAAAAGAAACAGCTAATGGATCAGTTTTCTTTACTACGAATAAAGCGGACTGTATAACGCTGCCATTTGGATATTCGGAGATTTCAAAAAGATTAACCGTTGATTCTGTTCTGCCTGTTATACAGAATGAAAGTAAACTGAAAGAGCTCAATGCATTGCAGTTTGAAAAAGCAATAAAAAAAAATCTTATACTGCTTCCTGAAGAATACGATGTTTTTCTGCCATTCAGTAAGAACGTCAGTGAGAAGTATGACCTCATCAAAATAGCATCTCATCACCTTTGTTACAAAGACTATACACTCTATTTTATGGCAGTTTATAATACCGTTCGCTACGCGGACCCATTTATAGAAAAAATATATTTAGTTTCAACAAAGGAGGGTAAGCTTATTGATATGAAGAGAATTTATCTTAATCATCAGGGAGAAATGGGATATGCCAACTATACTTTGTTTAATATCGATAAAAATCATATCATTTCTCTACAGGATTATGAATTTACGGAAAGTCCTTTTACCTTAAAACCATTACAGAAATACCAGATTCTGTCCTCCGGAAAATTGGCAAGGTACTATGATCATGATGGCCCTTATAAAAATAATGAAGAACAGGGCGTGGTGAAAAACCACAGTAAAGAAGGAAAATGGACAGAATCCAAACCCAATGGATATCTGGATTTACAAAAATATCCGGAATTTACAGATCCTTATACTTATGTGGAAGCCGAGTATAAGAATGGCTTGCCTGACGGAACATGGAAATTTTATAAATTATTGCAGCAATATAATGAAGAAACAGGAGAACCTATATTAAGTACAAGGAAAAAAGGACCATTGATCTATACTGAAATGTATAAAGAAGGTGTGTTGGAAAAACGGGAATTTCATTGATGCAAGGGTGGGTGGCTTATAAAATATTTAACTAGAAATCTCTGATTGTCCTGCATCTTGTATCTTGTATCTTGTATCTTGTATCTTGTATCTTACTACCTTATGATCTATTTACTAAATAATAATGCGGTTCCCTCATCAGTTATTGTAATTACAAAATCTGCATGCTGTTCAGCCATTATTCTTATTGGTCTTATATCATTACTTCTGACATCATCAAGCAGTGCTTTCTTGGTTGAAAGGACAATCTTTCCCTTTACTGTTTTCCTCTTTCCCTTCACGGATACAAGGTCATGGATGACGTAATAATTGACTTGATTATTCAATCTAGTCTCTAAACAAACAGCAGGGTCTGGGAAAACAATGAAATTATTTGGACTTAAAAACGCTTCAGATTTCTGAAACACTGTTTCTGCATCTTCCAGCTCTGGTATTTCCTGATGCTTTAGGTTTAAAAATGAGTACATAAATATTTAATTTTTATTACCTCCATGAACTCATTTCATAGTTTGAAAAGTTCATTTTCATATCTTCTATCCTTTCCTCAAGGGCTTTACTGCCCATCTGCAGATAGGTTTCTTTCTCAGATTCGTTCAGGGTGTACATGACATCGAATCCCGGAGCCGGTTTACCAATGGGAACTGATACGGTAATATGGCTCCCCTCTTCATAGATATAATAGTGCCATTCTTTTTTTTCCAGTAGTTTCTTTTCTTTCATGATTTTGTATTGATCTGGTTGAATTTGTTTCTTCCAGCCTTATCATGGCAAATCCCTTCTAAAAACAACATATATCGTCCCGGCTGATATTCTCCACAGGAAAAAAGGCAGATCGTCTCATTTTTCTTCAGATAATAAATTTCCAGCCCTTCTTCAGAGGTATACTTTTCAACAAAAGTATTGATAAGGTTGAATTTGCTTTCTTTAATTACTGTGTTAAAACTCTTATCCCCTATTTCTTTTTTTAATTCTCTTAATGGATTGTCATAAAAATCACTGAATTTGAACTTTTGATTTCCAATTTCAAAAACTTCTTTTACACCTGCTGCTTCATCTCCATCAAATAATTTCTGCTTAATGATTTCAATGTTTTCCATCATAGCGGGATATAATGAGATTCCCCAAACGGCATCCTGCAGCCTATTAGCATACTCTGTATCGGCTTCCTCGCCAAGAAAATTCCTTACGACCATTACAGCCATTGGATATTTTTGATAAGCCTCCTCTTCCGTGTACACTGCATGATCTTCAATGACTGTTTTCTTTATATCCACCAATTGATTATAAAAAGAGATGTTCATTGGATCATTGGGAAATTGCTCATATTCTTCCTTTGCCTGTACTAAAGCTTTTTCAACGATTTCACGATAATA
This sequence comes from Chryseobacterium sp. MEBOG06, assembly GCF_021869765.1. Lineage (NCBI taxonomy): Bacteria > Pseudomonadati > Bacteroidota > Flavobacteriia > Flavobacteriales > Weeksellaceae > Chryseobacterium > Chryseobacterium sp. MEBOG06. The sequence continues at coordinate 3,318,445 of NZ_CP084580.1, forward strand.
TTTTTTCGTCAACCGGTCTTCTAAATCTGTGTACACTGGTCTGTTCTTATCCATTGAAACTTTTTTCTGCTTCTTCTATATTATAAGCAATCCGACTATCCTGACTGATCAAAGCTCTAAAAACATCCAGGTATTTTCTCCCTATATTTTTGTCATAATGAACCACAACGGGAAGCAGCTGGCTGGCCTGGTAATATCTTTTGTTTTCCAGGGCAGTCTGCATGGCCTGTTCTATTTCCTTTAAAAGTGGGCTGCAATCTTTCTGTAAAAGAAAGGTCTTCAGATTAGATTCAAAAAACCGTGTGCCGTACAGATCTAGAAATTGCCTGATATAAGGATATAACTCCTGTTCGCTTTTCCCGTTGAATGTTGAAATGTATAATGCATCAGTAATGATATCATACCCATTGTCTTCACCAAGGAGTCTGTGGGGTTCAAAATTGTCTTTTTCGTCCCATTTTTCGGCAACGAAACGATCAAGCAGCTCAAAGCCTTCCGGTACAGACCATGCGAGTAAAATAAGCATTGCCTGATACGCAATATAACGGTCTTCATGATGAAGAAGCCGTTTTAATTGTTCAACCCGTTCAAAATCTATTTTTTTAAGGAGCTGTACTTCATTCAAATCGTAGCCTTCGAAGCCCTCCTCATTGTAGTAGTAAAGGAGCTCATGGAGTTGGTTATTCATTTCATTAGTCTTTATAAGTGGTTTGAATAGTATCCGAAATATTCAATACCAGATTTTAAAAATACAAACTTTCTTTTTGATACGGAATTTCTTTACACTTTTACAGGTTTTGTCATTCTTTATACACAATGAGATTCATACAATTTGTTTTTTTCAACCATTTTAGATCATTAAAGAAGGCTAATATCTTCCTGCAAAGGTAAGTACGCTTTAGAGAAAAATCAGAGATTTTCAGAAACCTAAAATAGCTCAACTGCCTGAAAACGTTTATGGTTAAAGTAAAAACTCGCAACCATGTCTAGGCTCAAAGTCTTGGCACAGTTTAGTTTCCATTTCAAAAGAACCTAAATATTGTATAATTTAAAATACTGTTAAAAACACAAAATAAAAGAACTTTGACGTTTAATCCCGGTTTTGTATTATGCCATATAACGGATGTCTTCTGTAATCAATTCCACGTCCTTTGCTCTTATAATAAGGACCATTACACCAATAGCCAATATATATGTTTTTAGTTCTTTGCCATCTTCCAAACAAAAAAGAAATTCAAACATAGGATGGTCTTCCAACCCAAATTCTCTGAGCAATTTATCGGTCTTTAATTTCTGACTTACTTCTTCTACTCCCGTGAATAGAAAACCTGCCGCTACAGATTCTTCTTTTTCTTTATCATAAATGCAGGCTATGGTAAAGACTTTTTTTGATGAATGATAATATTCTATGGATTTATGCCTGTACATCACAGTACCTTCTGACAAAAAAGGGAATACCGGTATTGCTTTCATGATACTAAATTTTTGATTTTCTCCTGTTCTCTGAACATTTCTCTAAAGCCGTCATCTGCCTGATATCCTTCGGCCAGTATATTAAATTCAGTTTCTCCTATCTGAAATATATAATGCTTCAGCAATTTCCCATTAATCTCCATATATTCAGCTTCTTTCTCTTTATTTTTTTTCATGAATACACCAGCCCAGTTACCTGTTTCGTCAATTGCCAAATAATTTTTCGGTTCCTGAACAAGCCTGGTTTTCTGATACATTTCTGATAAACCATGAAAATAATAGGATTTTAAATGATGATCTACCCTGATTCTTATATCTACTAAATAAAACACAGGATCTTCATAATCATCTACAACCCTTATCCAATAGCTGTCCAATATTATTTCGTCAAATTCTTCGAGTATTTTCTTTTTCATTGGGTCAATAGTTTTTTATTTGTTCTATGGATGATTTTCACTCTATCGTCAATCCTCCTGACTTTGGTGATTATAATTTCAAGCAATAATAATAAAAATAAGAGTTGAAAAAATTTATTTTCTAAATTTACTTCTATTACAAAAATTCTTATTTTAATACAAAGGATCGTGTTTTTAAGGCTGGTTAAGCATTAGGATAAAACACATACTTCATCAAATGAATCAAAGACAGATTCTTTCTTTGCTTCCCAGAGTATGCATTATTAAATTAAAAACTTGGCGTCTGTAAAATTTCTATTCAGATGGACTTCATTTTGCTTAGCTATCTCATTTTTATGGCTGATGTAACCTTCTTTACCCATTTCTGAAGTACCTGCAACCCCTTATATAAGTATCTTTACCCCTTTAGGTAAAGGGACATCCCCCCTTTGGAAGTACCTATACCCCCTTATACAAGTACCTGTACCCCCTTGGGTAAGGGGCTATACCCCCCTTCGGAAGTACCTAAAGGCCGTTCACCAAGTACCTCGAGGCTCTTTCACCAAGCCTACAGGCCTCTGGAAGGCCATGTACCCTTTTTAAGCCTCCATTCGGCAGCAGAACATCTATCTATCTCTTCCCTCTTCTTTCAAGAATGAGGTGCGCAGCATCCAGCATTTTCGTCAGATGAATGTACGGACTGACGATATTACTTTCCGGTATATTGCCGTAGGCTCCCAGTGAAAAGTAGACCATGCCGGATATAAAATAGTCAAACTCTTTGATGCTGTATTCTTCAAATGCTTTTTTGAAGACCCGTAAAGGATTTCGGTATTCTTTCTCAGAAAGCAGGCCGGGAAGCCAGGGAGAAACATTTTCTAAGGGAGTGTTGGCATACCTTTTCTTTTTCTTCAGCGTAATAAGATAGCCAGCACGGATAAACGACTGCATCGACTGGCGAAAGTGAAAAATAGCAGAGGGATCTCCTTTTAGCCACGTATTTCCTTTTACTGCACAGTTTGTAATGTTGTTCAGCTTTTCTTTAGAGGCAGCCAGCTCATTGAACTTAAAAAAATTCTCCATAAGCTCTACACCGGAATCTTTTTTAGGATCTTCCAAAAAATGGGCTTCAAAGTCTGTTCTTCTATTTTTCATGCGGTTGTTTTTTGTAATTAAATAATTATTTATTTTCATCATTCATTGTTTGTAGTCATTGAACACAGCTCTTCCTGTACCATGAACATTTCATGATATCAGCAGCTGAACTTTTGTTTAATACTGTTTGTTTTCTGTTACACGTTTTACCGGTTGTAAAATGGGAGGAAGCCCTGTCAATGCCGGACTTCCCACCCATACAAGACAAAAAATAAAAACTTATGATAAAATTTGTGTTTTTCAGAAAGCCCGAAGGCCGCAACGGATTGTACACCCCCATTGTAACGCACATGATACTCTATGTTGTAAAGCGGGCTTAGAAAATGAGAATTGTAGAAAAGCAGAACGGCATGAAAATAAAAACGGCATGGGACTCTACAATATCCGACTTGAGGTACTGGTATACCTTGCAACAGATAAGAGAACCCACGCCTAGGTCGTGAGCTTCCTGCTTATCCTCTCGTTGCTTTTAAATTACCAGTTTTCAAGTCGAGACTCTAAGCAATAGCTTCTATATTTCTTTGAAGTATCGCAAAGCTACATTAATTTTTAATGTAACATTTTGCTAATATACAAATTTATTTACACATGTGTAATTGTTGCAATGCTTTTTTATTAGTCCTTTTGTTTTCATGAAAAAACAAATTAAAATAAGTGAATTAACAGAAGCTATATCAACGGTTATAAAAGATCTTTACAAAGAAAGAGGGACTGCCGTGTTAGATGAAAATAATCAGTATTTTAATGAGATAGGCAAAAATTTAGGATTAGAAAGGTACACCTCCACCGATCATAATGTGACTTGTAGTAAACTATTTGCCATATGCGACTTTTTTGAAATTTCAATGTCTGAATTTTTCATAAAGGTTGAAGAGAAAAATAAATTACTCAAATTCGATAAAAAAAGACAAGGCTCATTAGTGCTAAAAGCCTATGAGGACGCTGAAAAAAATAATAACAAATCCTAACGTTTCGTTAGGATTTTCTTGTTCTTTGAAGTATCGCAAAGCTACATTTATTGTAGCTTATTTTACAAATGTAGTAAAAACATTTCAATTACGGTCGATCGACCGTAATTTTTTATTTATTAATTATTTCATTTGTTTATATGACAGATATAAACGAAAAAATTTGTTCGTTCATTACAAAAAATTGGTTAATACCTTGGCTTAAAGAAGGTAAGTCACAAACTTCTTTTGCGAAAAACCATGGTATAGAAGAAAGTACTATTAGAAAAATTAAAAGCGGAGAATCTTACAGAATACCTGTTGAAACACTTTTTAAAATGTGTGAAACAAGAAAGATTAGTTTATCTGATTTCTTTACACTTATAAATGAATAAATCCTGACGTGAGTCGGGATTTATTTATGATCAAATTGTTCAGGCTTACCCTTATATTATTTAAAAAATATCCCGAACTTTATGGTAAATTAAGCTTTATGACCCATAGTGCATAATTATTAAAAATTCTATACATATCAAATATTACCATGAAACAAAATACAGATAAAAAACCAGCCAAAACCTGCTATAATCATCTTGGCGGGAAACTGGGAATGCTCCTTCTGGAAGAGTTTATTAATAAAGGATGGATTGCAAAAGAACATGCCACCGACAAGTATTTTTATATTACCGATGAGGGTACAAAGGGATTTACAAAACTCGGGATTGATCTTTCACAAATAAAATCAGAAGATCTCCAAAAGTAATCTAAACGAAGGTATACTGCGCTACCCATTTACGACTAAAAAAGGCCCGGATTATAAAATCCAGACCTTACTTTTTCATTGATCCACTGAACGGGATCATTTATTTTTCGCAGTGATGATCATCACTCTAACTTAAAAAAGAAATACTCTACTGTAGCCATTCTCTCCGAAGTTTTCTGACTTTGACCATATAAAAAGGAGATTATTTTTATTTTACTGGCTCAAAGTGAGAAAATTTCACATACTTAATGTTCATTATTTATCAATTAATGCAGGAAAATAATCTACATTTTTAAATTATTATTTAAATAAATTAACGAGTTTATTATCATTCAATAAATTGATATTCAAATAATTAAAACCAAAAATCTCTCTCCATCGTATGATTTATATACTTATATTTAGTACTTAATTTTAAATATTTTAATACAATGAAGAATTTAAAAAAATTATCTCGTAATTATCTTAAAGATGTAAAAGGAGGACAAGCTTGGTTTGCTGATACATCTTGTGGTGTACAAGCTACAACGACTCAGAATTGGACTGCAGCAGAAGCTGATGCATGGCGTGAGAGGCTTGAAGCAAATTACTGCGCAACGCCTACTCATAGTGGTCCTGGCAATAATCTAGCGTAATGTAAATTTTTGCACTTATAGTGAAACGATTCCAATATAAGTGCAATTTTATAATGAAAATATCTCTTATGCATTATTATAAAAAGCTACTTCAACTATTCATCTTATTTTATAGTGTTTTATCTTATGCTCAATCATACAAACAGGATACTTTGCGTGGCGAGTTTACTTATCAGCTAAAAGCTAAATTTGATACACGAACAGAGAATAGATACGAAGAACTATTTTCATTACAAATAGGAGATAATCGTTCATTTTTTGCTAGTACCATATCGCTTAAAGGTGATTCAGTAATGACAAATTCTGGAACAACAACAAATAATCCTGATGGAAGTATAACTCTTGGTTGGAAAAAAGGAGTAGTAATTCCAAAAACAAATTTATCATTTACCATTATACAATCCAATGAAAATGTCCAATACTTTAGATGGGTTGGCATGTCATTACTCACCTATAAAGAACCAGTAATAAAGAATTGGAAACTTGTAGATGAAACAAAAATAATTAATACAATTAGTTGTAAAAAAGCAGAAGCTACCTTTAAAGGAAGAAATTGGATTGCATGGTATTCTCCTGAAATTCCGCTACCCTATGGTCCATATAAATTTAGTGGATTACCAGGATTAATAATTAAGATATCAGATGATAAAGGAGATTATAGCTTTGAGCTTGTAAAATCTGTATCTGATTCTAAATTGAAAGGAAAACTAATTAACATTAAGAAAAGCAGATTTACCGGAGCAATAGAAACAACACAACCGAAACTTAAACAGGCATTAAGAAATGCAGATGCCAATGCAGCTGCTGTACTTGCAAGTTATGGAACCACAATCATAAAAGGGCAGGAAATGGTAAGACAAAGAGAAAAAGAAAGAGAAGAAAACCTAAAATATGAAAATCCATTAGAATTAGAATAAAAGAACATGGTCCCGTAAAGCATGTATAAGCTAAAAAACAAAGGCTCAGATTATAAAAATCCAAGCCTTATTTTTTTGATCCATTCAACGGGATCATTTCTTTTTCGCAGTGCTGATTAATCTACTTTGAAGAAGAAATACGCTACAGCCGCCCACTCTTTTTTAATGCCCCTTGCATAGCCAATAGTACTGTGGCTGCTGTTTTCTACCGTTCCATCGTCTTTGATATAACCCATGGTGGAATGACTGCTATTTTCTACAGTACCGTCACTTTTGACATAGCCTACGGTAGAACGGCTTTTGTTTTCTATAGTCCCATCGCTTTTGATGTACCCGATGGTGGAGTGGCTTTTATTTTCGATTGTTCCATCTGACTTGATATACCCCACAGTGGAATGGCTGCTGTTTTCAATGGTTCCGTCAGATTTGATATAGCCTTTTGTGCTGTGGCTTCCCGACTCTATCGTTTGTGCACTTGCTATAGAAAGGCCGAAGAGAAGAAAGGAAATAATTCCTATTTTTTTCATGATTTTAAAATTTTAATAAGGTTATTGTTTTTGATTTCTTAAAGATATTAAACTTGTTTACACTTTTACAAATTTCGCATTCTTTAGTTACAAAGAAATTCATGTAACCTGATATTTTAAGCCTCTTTTATCTGATCTGTTTTTAAAGAATAGTGCCACTTATCAATAAGTGACACTACTTTTAAACATAAATGTAATAAATATTTAATTTTTTCAAAAGAAATATCCGCGTAAATTCTCTTTTAAAAACTCAGGTTATCAGGATTTTAAATCTCAATAAGCCAGTTTTTAAAATTATTTATCGCTTGATCACTTTTACTGTTTTTACAAAGCCATCAGCTCCATTTACTTTCACCTGATAAACCCCTGATAAAAGAACAGAAACATCAAGTGTTCCTTTAGTATCATTGATCGTTTTCGTAAGTACCGGTTTCCCTGCGGTATTGAAAACCGTTACCGAAAGAATCTTTTGGTCATACGAGATCGTCAGGATATCCTGTACAGGATTTGGATAAACTTTCAGCTGATCTGCCTTCGCTGAAATTTCATTAGCCGTTTTTGCTGAACCTCCATTAAAAACTACAATCGCTGCAGGGCAGGCAACAGGCGTGAAAATTTTCCTTTGAATATTGGTCCCATCTCCTATCGTTCCCCAGGTATTCTGACCACTGATGGCTAAAAATCCATTAGCATTTACAGCCAGTGTATTATTTCCCCCTGCTGCAATATTCTCCCAATTGGAAGCTGTCCCAATACGCATCGGTGCAGATCTGTGTGTCTCTGTACCATCACCTAATTGGCCCAAACCATTATGTCCCCATGTCCAGAGACTTCCATCTGTTTTAGTGGCAATAACAGAACCATTAAAGTTGGTGTTAATACTTCTCCAATTTGCATCTGTTCCCACCTGTGTTGGGATATTCCTTGAACCTGTACTTCCGTCACCTAACTGGCCCCATTTATTATCTCCCCATGTCCAAAGCGTTCCGTCTGTTTTAATGGCTATCGAGTGGCTTCCTCCTTCATCAATATCTTTCCAATTCGTTGCTGTACCTATTTGAACAGGAAAAGTGCTTGCTGCAGAAATACCATTACCTAACTGTCCTTTGGAATTATCTCCCCAGGCCCATAGCGTTCCATCTGTTTTTATGGCGAGCGTATGATTTCCTTTGGATGTGGCAGCGAGCCAGTCTGCTGCTGTTCCTATTTGCACCGGTAAGGTTTTATTGACCGTTGTACTATCTCCTAATTGTCCTTTGGAATTACCTCCCCAACTCCACAGTGTTCCATTTGATTTTATAGCTACTGTATGGCTATATCCAGCGACAACACTTACCCAGTCTGTTGCTGTTCCTACCTGTGTTGGCGTATTTCTCTTGGTTGTAGTTCCATCCCCTAACTGTCCCCAGGAATTATTCCCCCAGGTCCAAAGTGTTCCATCTGCTTTGATTCCTGCGGAATAAGAAGTTCCAGCAGCTATTTTCGTCCAGTTATTTGCAGTTCCAACTGGTGTTGGCTTATTTTTATCAATATTGGTTCCATCTCCCAGCTGTCCGTCAAAATTATCGCCCCAGGCCCATAGTGTTCCATCTGCTTTGAGCCCTATCGCATGAGAATTCCCAGCTTTAGCACTTTGCCAGCATCCGGTTTCAGTTGTAGGAAGTGTGGTAAAAGAACCTCCTGCTATCCAATCTACCCAGCTGAAGCCGCAATCAGGTGCCACCCACCAGTAATAAGTGGTATCAGGTAATAAATTAGTCAAATTGACTGTTGTAGAGGGAGTAGCTCCATTATTTCCTCCAATAGCAGGATTGGTGCTGTAAAGATACAGATATCCATTACTGGGAGCCTGAGTGGCTGCGGTCCAGTTAATAGTAGCCTTTGAAGAAGTAATATTGGTTGCTGCCAATTGTGTGGGAGGAATGCAAACCCCCGGACAATCAATAGAAATAAATGTATTTTTATCATTGTTGACGGTATTGGTAGTAGAAGTTCCGTCACCCAGCTGTCCGTAATTATTTACTCCACAAACCTTTAAAGAACCGTCAATAGTTTTTACAAGCACATGATTTTTTCCGGCAAAAATCTGTAAGTTGTCCGTAGAAGAGCCTACCTGTACTGGTGATGCTCCACCATTGGCTGATCCACTGGTACCATTACCCAAATGTCCGTAATAATTATACCCCCATGACCAAAGTGTTCCATCTGCTCTCGTTGCAAATGTAGCCCCATTTCTGGCAGATGCATTGAGCCAGTTGGTTGCCGTTCCTATTTGGGCAGGAATATTGCTGCTGACCGTCGTTCCATTTCCTAATTGTCCATAAACATTCGAGCCCCATGTCCATAGCGTACCATCTGTTTTGACCGCTACCGAATAACCATCAGAAGCATCAACACTTTTCCAGTTGATATCGGTTCCTATTTGGGTCGGGATCATTTTTATAATTTTGGTTCCATCTCCTAACCGCCCGTCAAAATTAGTTCCCCAGGCCCATAATGTCCCATCTGTTTTGATTCCTGCAGAATAGTTATTGCCAGCATCAACACTTTTCCAATCCGTAGCGGTTCCGATTTGCGTTGGGGTCTTTTTTGTAATTTTAGTTCCGTCACCTAATTGGCCATCACTATTATTCCCCCAAGCCCATAATGTTCCATCTGTTTTGAGTCCTGCCACATGATTTTCTCCTATGCTGACACTCTGCCAGTTGTTGGCTGTCCCCACCTGTATTGGAATTCTTTTTGAAACAGTAGTTCCGTCACCTAACTGTCCATAATCATTATCTCCCCATGCCCACAGTGTTCCATCTGTTTTGATAGCAAAAGTCTGGTCATTGCCGGCAATAACAATTTTCCAATCTCTTAATATTCCTATTCGGGTCGGGACCTTTTTGCCGTTGACGTTTAGGTCGGCCAGTTGCCCGGAGAAATTAACTCCCCAGCCCCACAATGAGCCGTCTGTTTTTATTCCTACTGAATGGTCATTACCTGCACCAAGACTTTGCCAGCATTGGGCAAAGGAATGCAAACTGATGAATACAAATAATAAAAGTATTTTTCTCATATTTTAGATTTTGTCATATTTTCCTACTCATATAGCTTTTCGGTTCCGCTTCCTTTGAATGGTTTCTGAACTCCATGAAAAAGTGATCTCTGAGAGAAGACTTTTTGCCAACTAAAACCTGTTCTTGCAAAAACAAGAATTTTAATCGGTGAATCAACGTTGATTTTGATAATGTTTTGATTGATCAGATAGTGCAGTACTACAACTGATACAACAGCAGACTTCATCCAACTTCCCTAAGAGCATTTCTGTTTTCCAAATCGATAACGGAATATCCGTTGTACCTTATTATCGGGTAATTTGAGGAAACAATCAAATTAACCATATTGATTAAATACGATTGGTAGCTCTGAAAAAATTTTGAAGACTTACTATTGTTCTATATTGTTTGAAACAATCAGTTGTGATAAACTAGTAAAATAAATACAGTGTAGCTGTGTACATTTTCATGGTTTAATTAATTTTCAAGATTAGTTTATTAGTTTTTTTGTAACAATATCATCAATGATGGTATTATTTTCTCAATTGCAAAAGTAAATTTTTCCAGATATCTATCAAATAGTTGTTGAAAAATAATGCTGATTTTATTTTTTATGTACATTTTTTATTTTAAAATGCCATACTGAGAATATTTTTTGTAGCACAACGAGGATTTGACCCCTTTAGTATTTTTATATCTATATCGTACTGAATATTTTTTCGGAAAAGGGAAGATTTGTATTATAACAGAAAAGTAAAAAACCTCCCTTATATAAGGAGGTTTTTTGTTTTTTTAGAAATGATAAATTTGAAAGATCACTCTCAAATATAAATAGTTCTATATCAGCACCTTACAGTAGCTATAATACGATGTGAAACTATCTTTAATTATTATCACAACAAAAGAATATGATTTAATTTAAAAGGAAAGAGTTCGATAGAATCCCGAACTCTTTATGATCAAAAGTTGTTTAAACTTTGTAGACTGTTTACAGTCGCATTGTTTACTTCGAAAAGAACAGATCAGCTTCTGCTTTTCTTCTGCGGATCAAACCGTTTAAAACTTTTCCTCCGGCAGTAATATATTTGGTGGTGAACCAGTTTCTGATTTCGGACTCTCCTGCTTTTTTATTGACTAAAGAAAATAGCGTATCAGATCCTCCGGTATTGTAAGTATGTGATACAAGGGCATCATATTGATTTTGGGTAAGGACCACTTTCACTTTATTGCTGACAATTTTTTCGTAAGTTGGTAAAACAGTCGAAAATAATTCTGTCGCTTTTTCTCTTGTGATTGCGGGATCTTTCATGGTGACCTTCTTTCCTCCCGGATAGTAGGTATTACCATAACCTATCGTTGGAATTCCTGCTGAATCCAGATAAGGACTAGAGCTGAAGCCTTCAAATGATACAATCAGATTGATTCCTTTTTGTGATGTTTTCATTTCTTAAAATATTTATAGGTGAAAAAGATGAGTATTAAGGTGATTCCAAGAATGGTAATGAAGATCCAGGCTGCGATATCAAATCCATTAAGTTTTATTTTTTTGGTTTCTTCAGAGACTTTTGAAGTCACTTCTTTGGTAGTTTCTTTTGAAGCTGTTGTCTGGGTTATATCCTGAATAGCATAGACAGCTTCGCTCTTTTTAATCTCAGATTTTTGACTACCAGCCTTTGTATAATGATTACTGATGGTATATTCTGCGTTTCCCATTATAGAAATGCTTTGAATAGTATCGCTTCCCACAACATTATGGAATACAAAGGGATTGGAGGTATCAGATTTCCCTTTGATCAGCAGGTCTCCGGATATTTTATTGTTCTCTTCCCTCAACGTAGCACCTGTAGATTCGCTTTGAATTGATTGTAAGGTCTGTAAGACTGAAGAATCAACTTTCACTTTTTCTGTTGCTTTTGTATTTTCTTTATATGTGGTTGTAATTTTGTGTTTGCTTCGGCAGCCCAACAAGAGGCCGCAGAATATGATCAATAGCAGAACCTTTGCTTTCATTAGTTTTTGTTTTTAAAATTGAATGCGTTTACCTGTGTGATTTTTTTATGAAAAGATCTTTTCTTCTTTTACATATTCTTTTTTGATCCCGTCTAATAACATCTCTATGCTTACTTTGTAACCTGGTTCATTCAACGCAATTGTTTTTAAACTTACATCCTGTATTACGTTCATAATATTAGAACCTGTGAGCTCGTATCGTTTGGCGATTTCTTCCAGATCAATGTCTTCAAGGTCTAATTGTTCGGGTAAATTCTGCTGCCAGATACGCAGACGCTCTTCATGCTTTGGATTATTGAATTGTATGCAGCTATGAAAGCGTCGCGTAAAGGCTTTATCCATATTATTTTTAAAGTTGGATGCCAAAATGATAAGTCCTGAGAATGTTTCTATCTTTTGTAACAAATAAGAAACTTCCTGATTGGCATATTTGTCATGGGCATCTCTTACTGAGGTTCGTTTTCCGAAAATAGCGTCTGCCTCATCAAAAAATAAAATCCAGTTTTTATTTTCTGCTTTGTCAAATAACTTAGCCAACTGCTTTTCTGTTTCTCCGATATATTTTGAGACCAGCATAGAAACATCGACTCTAAAGACCGGACGTTTGGTGTATTTCCCCAAGAGGCTGGCGGCAAGAGTTTTTCCGGTTCCCGGCTCTCCATAAAACAACACCCGGAAGCCCGGCTTAAGTTTTTTCTGCATGTCCCAGTCTTCCATAAGTATCCGGCTGCTGTTGTACCAGGCCTCAATGCTTTGAAGTTCATCTAATGTGGCGGGCGGGAGTATCAGATCTGTCCATGACCGGCGCGTATGTAGTTGCTCTGCCGGAAAGTCATTACTCATTTTTGGCAATAGTTCTGTTCCAAACATCAGAGTATTAAAAGCTTCATAATGAATATTTATCTGGCTATTCAGTGAGGTATGCTCATGTGCTGAGCCTGAAAAGACAATAAGCTCTTCTTTAATCAAAACTGAATTTGAGCCGAAATAATCCATTACTTTCAATCGCTCTGAAATGCTGTCTCCACCCAAAATATACTGAACAGCCTGAACTGTTGGATAAAAGAGCCTGCCGTTATCATTGGTTGAACAGAAGTCAAACAGGACACTACCTGGAAACTCTAAATAAATGCGTTTCAGCAATGACGGATCCAATCTTGGTAGTAAAGCCATTAAAAGAATAACAACTTCCTGATGGGCAAGCTCTTTCCCTGAAATATAGTCTCCTAATTGAAAACCTTCATGGTCACTAGTTTTAAATTCAGGTGCTCCAACATTAAAATGTTCTGAAGAATTGTTTATACGCCATGTAATAACCTCTTCTAAATGCGTAAATAATTTTTGTATTTGTTTTGCCTCCATTGGTTTTTTAGTCTTTTTTATTTTTGAAAAACACCTGTTATTTTACCAGTAAAAAGTAATAAACCTCAAACGAAAAGCAGCTCACATTGGAGGGTCTCACCAGAACTGCCGAAGCTGTTCTTACAGAGAGGTTCTCACTCACTGGATTTCCTACTTTTTAAAGAATCAATCTACGCTTGAAAGAAAATAACAGTGGTGATAAACGGTTATTCCACTTTCCGGAGGAGATTCTAATGTCTAAACATCAGAAAATTCCAATATTCCAAGCGCAAAAGGCGTCCCCTTAATGAGTATCTTACTCGATTGAGGTAATTTTTATGGGTGTAAATAAGGTATACTCCATCTTTAGGATGTTTCCACTTTATTGTGTGTGTCTTTAATAAACCTCAAACGAAAAGCAGCTCACATTGGAGAGTCTCACCAGAACTGCCGAGGCTGTTCTTACAGAGAGGTTCTCACTCACTGGATTTCCTACTTTTTAAAGAATCAATCTACGCTTGAAAGAAAATAACAGTGCTCATAAACTATTATTCCACTTCCCGGAGGAGATTCTAATGTCTAAACATCAGAAAATTCCAATATTCCAAGCGCAAAAGGCGTCCCCTTAATGAGTATCTTACTCGATTGAGGTAATTTTTATGGGTGTAAATAAGGTGTACTCCATCTTTAGGATGTTTCCACTTTATTGTGTGTGTCTTTAATAAACCTCAAACGAAAAGCAGCTCACATTGGAGAGTCTCACCAGAACCGCCGAAGCTGTTCTTACAGAGAGGTTCTCACTCACTGGATTTCCTACTTTTTAAAGAATCAATCTACGCTTGAAAGAAAATAACAGTTCTGATAAACGGTTATTCCACTTCCCGGAGGAGATTCTAATGTTTATACATCAGAAAATTCCAATATTCCAAGCGCAAAAGGCGTCCCCTTAATGAGTATCTTACTCGATTGAGGTAATTTTTATTATTAATCAATAATATAATTGATAAAATCATTCTCGTCCCGTCCCAAAATAATTTTTATAACAACGGGATGCGACTTATATTTTGTTCCGTTCACATCAATTTCCAAAAACATCTGAATAAGTGAATATGGTTTTCTATGATGAACGGTATGTCTAAATGAACCAGGTCTGTTAAATGTTCCTGACGGATAAAATTCTTTATAATCCTTACCAGGTCTGAAATAGTTAATAGGATTAATGTCCAGAACCATTTCATTAGATGTTACAGGATATTCGGACTGTCTCCCCAAAGCTTCCGCATCTGATGGAAGTTCCTTGTAAAAACCTGCTTTTTTCAAATACCCGCTTTTGAGTTTTTTCTTTTGTTTATAACGTTTTATGATGATCTTAGGCTGGTATTTATCGATATCTAATTCGTTTGACAATTTTATATTTAAATATTTATAAGCTATGTATCGACTTAAAACATGGTTGTATTGATCAAACTTTTGCGGGTCTTTTACATCATTATCTTCGATGTTTATATGCCCTACACTTGTTTTACCTTTTTCCTGAGCTACATAGAAATGATAGTATTTTGTCTTAAACTTTCCGGAGGGTTTTACATCAAGACCAAAATTAAACTCATTCAAATGGACATAATTATCTATGAATTGGCCAAATTGACTTTGCGTGGGATATTTACCTGTCTCAAAGTAGGTTTTCAGCTCTTCTCTTTGGGTTAGTTTATTGTTTTCTTCCATGGTTATTTTAATGTTCTTTATTGCTTATATCCTTAATATAATTGTTTTCTGGATTTACTTATTGTTTACGATTTAAAGTTCAAAATTCATCCTTTTTTTATTCCTGGGAAAGTTTTTCAGCGTATCTATTCTGTAGTTGCAGTAAGCTGTTATTTTCTGAAATTCTAATGATGAAGTGCGTTATTTGAAAGTCCAAAATTGATCTTTTTTTTCTTCTTATAAAAGTTTCCCGGCCTATCTATTCTGTAGTTGCAGCAGCTGTTATTTTCTGAAATTCTAATAATGAAGTGCGTTATTTGAAGGTCCAAAATTGATCTTTTTTTTCTTCTTATAAAAGTTTCCCGACCTATCTATTCTGTAGTTGCAGTAGCTATTATTTTCTGAAATTCTAATAATGAAGTGCGTTATTTGAAAGTTCAAAATTGATCTTTTTTTCTTCTTATAAAAGTTTTCCGGCCTATCTATTCTGTAGCTGCAGTAAGCCTATTTTTCTACTCATAAACAAAGATTTCAATTATTCCGGATGTTCTTTCCCTATCAAAAGGAAAACAAATTTAAACAACGGCAAATGTATTCAGGTACACAATATAATTGCCCAACGTTGCAGGTATTGCGTCTATAAGGCATGTTTTTTTAAGAAGAAAAATAATACATTTAAGTTTTGTATGAAATGTATTAAAGATGCCGGCTCACTTAGCTATTTGCTGCTTTGTAATTTCTTATTCGGCCATATAATTACATTCGACTCTTAAATTTCTTATTTGGCTTGCCAACCCGCCACCCGAAACATTCATATTATTCTGTCCTGATGCCAGATAGGCTGTCATTAAAAGATCGTCGTTATCTGCGTTATACACTTTACATTCAATGGATTTATTACTGTTCCGAAGGTCCGCTTTGTAGCTAAAAGCCAGAAAATCTGATGCATCATAATGATCAGTCACTATATCTTCAGCAGTGTAGCCATAGCTCCAAATCCCTCCAGACGGTATATATTGAATAGATTCTCCTGTTTTATTGAGAAACTTAATCTTTGTATTGATAATGTTCATGGTTATTCCATAATCAAGCTTACTGATTTCTACGTAAAATACTTTATCTTCAAATATTCCAAAGTTAAACCCATCAGAAATGGCAGGCAGATTACTCCCAAAGAGCCTGGAGATCCAATAGTTTGAATTTATCTGGTAACGCAAATAATAGTATTGCGTGCCTGTTAATGCTTTTGCTGAAAATTCCTTTGCTGTAATGCTATAGGGTCCTTTACCCAAAAGATATTGTTTTGTCGGATCGCCGTTGGTTATTTTACCCAACTGTATTATCTGATCTTCTTCATCCTGTGAACTTATAACAATGGGACAATTTTCATTTTCAGAGGTATAGTTTGCAAAACTAATGTATGGGCTATTAATAGACGACAATCTATTGGCAAGGATAATCACTTCTCTATCAGTCAGTAAATCCTGCTTATGTTTTAAAGAGTCTATCAAATCCGAAAACTGGCTTTGGGTGGGCTGTTTCCCTTTTTCAAAATAAGTTTTTAGCTTTTCTCTTGTGGTTAATTTATTTTCTTCCATAATATTTTACTTTTTATGACTGCTTATATCTTGTTTTTTGGGATTCAATTAATGCTTACTTTTTAAAGTTCAAAATTCATTTTTTTATTTCTAAGAAAGTTTTTCAGCCTATCTGTTCTGTAGTTTCAGCAGCTTATTTTTTTAGCTTTCAATTTGAGAATAGCTGCATTCGATTCTTATATTTCTGACTGCTATGACCTGACCACCGTTCAAAGAATTTTGGTTTTTCCCTGCAGGTAAGTAGCCTGTCGTCAACAGGGTATTGTTATCAGCATTATAAACCTCACATTTTATGGACTGATTAATTTTTGTAAGGTCCGCATTATAATAAAGAGAGAAATAATCTCCGAAATCATAATGATCAGTAATGGTATCTTCTGCTATATATTGGCTACTCCACCCTGGAGCTTCAATTCTATACCGGATAGGTACTTCAGTTTTATTAACGAATGTAACCCCTGTATTCAAAATGTTTATTTTCTTTCCATAATCTCCCTTTGAAAGTTGTATGGGTAATCCAATACTATCAAGCTTTCCAAAGTCAAACCCAACAGGAAGGGTTTTCAAATTATTTCCGAACAATCTGTTAATAGAATAGCTCTGATTTAATTGATAAGTCAAACCATAATATTCAGTTTCTCCTAAATCACCCTCTAAGATTTCTTTTACTTTAATTGTGTAAGGTGCATTGCCGATTAAATATTGTTTATCTAAAAAACTTTTGAAATCCGCTGATGAAATCACCTGGTCAGGTTCATCATTCGTGCTTACCACTATTGAAAATTTTAAGTTCCCGATACTGTTTAATAAAAAACTAACAAATATATTATCAATAGACGTTAAACTATTGGCAAGGATTGCCAGTTCTCTTCTGGTATAGACATCTTCTCTAAGCCTTAGAGAATCTATCAAATCGGCAAACTGACTTTGTGTTGGGTATTTGCCTTTTTCAAAGTAAGTTTTTAATTGGTCTCTGAGTGTTGGTTTATTTTCTTTCATAATATTTTACTATTCTTTACTGCTATTTTATAAGCACAATTACTTTTTGGATCCTATTACTGTTAATGATTTAAAGTTCAGAATTCATCCTTTTTGTATTCCTGTTAAAGTTTTTTGGTTTTGAAATGCTATGGTTACAGCATTCTTTATTTTTCAGGATCGGATGATTTATTATTTAATTTCGAAATTCAAAATTCCTCTTTTTTTTCCTCCCGGGAAAGTTTTTCGACCCAGGTGTTCTGTAGTTGCAGTAATATCTAGTAACAATTATGCATAACTGTATTTTGCGGGTCAGATTATTTTTGTGCGATAAATTGGGATAAATGTGTCGAAAATTAAAAGTCAACCAATAGGTGTTTTATCATTAAAAAAGGCTCAGATTATACAATCCGAGCCTTGCTTTATTAAGATATATATCTGACAAGAGCTTTCTTCTTTAATGAAAAACTATATTTTTGAGGGTATCTAAATCGGTTGAGATTACAGCAGCAGGGGCAAATTTTGAGCGTAAAAGAGCCTTGTAAAAACAAGGCTCTTATTATTATCGAAACAATTTTTTTGACCTATATAATGTTCTTGGTACAAAATGATCATCTTCAAACTTAATTGTTACATTCTTTGGAACATCTTTAATCTCTTTAATATAATCTCCTGTAAAACATAGAGAAATAAAACATTCGGAAACTAAATTAGATAAAAAAGACGTATCAAACTCTTTAATTTCATTCGCCTCAAAAATTAAATACTCAAGATTTATGAGATGATCTAAATTCTCAACTTTGGTGATCTTATTTTCATTTAAATTTAGTTCTCTTAAGTTTTTCAGATTATCCAATCCTTTGATTTTTGAAATTTCATTATAACTTAAGTCTAATACTTCTAAATTTTTCAAGCTATCTAATCCTTCAATTTCTTCTACATGAGTAGCCGAAATAAAAAGTTGTTTGAGATTGTGTAAGGTATCCAAACCTTCAATTTTGCCTACCCTACTTCCATTTATTCTCAATTCTTCCAAATAGGGAAAACGCTCCAGATCAGTTATTCTTTTAATATTAGTTTCTCCAATATTTAAAGAGCGGATATTTTCATTAACATTTATCTTTTTTATATGATCAATTTCAGTCAGGCTGACATCTAACCGCTGTAAGAACTTTAAATGTTCCAAACCATTTACTTCTAGATACGGATTGCAACTAATATATAATATTTCCAGATTAATTAAATCACCCAACAAAGAAGTGTCTTTAAGTTTAGTTGCTCCCAAATCCAGATTTTTCAAACTTTTTAAATCTCCTAAATACCTAAATGATTTTTCCGGTAATTTATTACCGGTTAAATCTAATGTTTCTAACCGTGAAAAAGCATTTAAGGGACGTAACATTTTCACATTGCAGTATGGAAGAGCTAATTTAACAAGACTGTCCGCTATTGGTAATAATATACCAATATCCTTTAAATCAACCTCATTTAAATATAATGTTCTAATATTCCCATCTTTATCCATCTCATAATAATTTTCCCAGATATGTTCGTTGGAATGTATAATTTGAGTATTAAACTCTTTTTCAAGTTTTTTTATAAAATCTGTCATGGTTTTAATTTCTATCTTTTTTTAATCTTCAAATCATTGATAATTATGAACTTGCAACAATTTTTGAAACAAAATTCACATACTCTTTACGCTACATTTTTAGATTTATTATAGACATTAGGTTTTGATACTCTTTTATGGTTAACTTTCTTAAAGTTGAATACTCGAGTGTACGGATAATCAGAAAACTTTCAATCTATGCTATTATTTTTAAGATATTAGAAGCTCATATTTTAAGGAATAGATATTTTGCCTTATCTCTTTTAAGTAGTGTCCTAATCCCCAACCTCCTATTGTATGTAATATATTAAATCTAAAATGTATTTCCAATATAAAATAATAAAATTCTTGCCTTGATTTTTCAATAACAAAATCCTCTGCACTTATCATTATATAATTTATATAAAACGGATGATTAGCTATAAAGTTGATACTTATTTTACCAAAAGGAAGTATGTATTCAACATTTCCTAAGTTAGGCGCTTCTTGTATATCATTTAACATTTTTTCGACGTCTTCAATTGGTATAGCATCAAAATCATTATTATCGTAATCATTTATTAGATAAAAACATTCTGAATTACATTCAGCGTTCAATTTGTTAATCAAGTATTCATGAACAGGTAGCAAAATATCCTCTGCTCTGCTTTCTGTTTCTAATTTCCCTATAGTATTGAAAAAATCACTCATCTTATTTATATTTAATTATTACCTTCTCGTATTTCTGTCCCCCTTTCGAGTAACCATTTTTTCAAGACCTGCTAATGAAGCTAAAAAATCCAATCACTACAGGAATTGCTCTTCCCAAAGCATTTTCTATTGATTTGGCTACATTTTCCGCTGGCAATAGCTTTTGATACTATCGGTAAATGGTTTTATCAGCTCCATTTTTATAAAGATAAAAACTTTTGAGAAAATCTTGGATAATAAAAATGCCACACAAAAGGATTCGTGCGGCAGCAGGGGAAACTTCCAGTAGAAGTTTCGCTTTAAATGTTTTTTAATTACTTATCTTTCGAATACTATTGTAAATAAAGGTTATTCAAAATATTGCTAGGAACTTTATACAATGATGTAGGCCATTGATAATCGTCATTATAATTGATTTTTACATTTTCGGGTGCAGCCGTTTGAATTCTTTCTATTTCCATCATATCTCGCATGTATATATAACATTCTGAGACTAAATTGTGAAAAAATGCAGTATCAAAATAAGTAATTGACTCATTGGCTTCCAATAATAAAAGTTCAAGGTTTGTCAGATTATCCAATTTCTCAACTTTTGTTATTTTATTGCTATTAAGACTCAACCATTTTAAATTGGTTAAATTATCCAATCCTTCTATTTTTGAAATTTCGTTCAAATATAAATCCAAAACTTCCAATTTGGTTAAGCTTTCCAAACCTTCAATACGCTTTATACGCCATGTAGAAATAAAAAGCTCTTTAAGATTTTTCGAAGCTTGTAATCCTTCAATTTTTTCTACTAAAGTACCATCCAGATTAAGACTTTCCAAATTAGGAAATCGCTCCAAATGCGTAATCTTTTTCAAATTAGTGCCCTTTAAATTCAGTACACGGATATTTTCATTTGCACAGATGTTCTCAATACTATTAATACAGCTGTTAGACACATCTAAATGATATAGTGATTTTAAACTTTCCAAGCCTTTAATCTCATCAAGATGATCACTTCCACCAATAAACAACATCTCTAAATTATTAAGAGTGCCGAGTGATGATGTATCCGTAAGATTTGTTCCTCTTAAATCAAGCTTTTTTAGCTTTTTCAAATAACTTAAATGTTCAAGTGTGGAACCATATAAATTATTTTGCCTTAAGCTCAAAATTTCCAATCGAGTAAATGATTTTAATGTTACTAAAGTTCTGATATTGCAATCTAAAACTCCCAGATTAACCAAACTGTGTGCGACAGGCAATAAAACATAAAGATCTTTTAAATCAATCTTATCTAAATAAAGCGTTGTAATATTTCCATCATTATCAACATCATAATAATTTCTCCAGATATGTTTATTGGAATAGATAATTTGAGTGTTAAATTCTTTTTCTAATTTTTTTATAAAATCTGTCATGGTTTTAGTTTAAATCTTCAAATCGGTCATCATTATTATCGACTTCAGGATTTGGTTTTAAATCTCAGGCTAATTTATTGTTTTAAATATTCTAGAAAAAAATTCTCCGGTGTTTGTTTTGTTACTTCTCTGTTTGAAAGATAAACTTTTAATAAAAAGCGAAACTTCAAATTGAGGTTTCGCTTTAAAAGCTTTTTACTTAGCTTTATACTTTTCTATAAGATTAAATATTTTCTTTTTCAATTCTTCATCAATATCTTTTGGAATATTTTCAATAGTTAAATAACCCTCTCCATCATTTACATAAGGATCTGCTTTATACTTCAGCAATAATTCTATCATCTCCAGATTTCCAAAATAAAATGCCAATCCTAAAGGTGTTTTCGCCTGAAAAGACCCAGATTTATTGATAAGATCTTTATTTGCATAAGCTAATAATAATTTCATCAGCTCAACATTCTGATTTAAAGAAGTTTTTGTGAGTGGTGTCTCACGTTCTTCCCCTACAATATCTATTTTAGCTCCTTTTTCCAAAATCAACTTTAGAACTTTTGGTTTATTTAAATATATTGTCTGAAAGACGGGAGCATTATAAGCTTCATGAAAATAATTTACGTCTGCTCCATTTTCTATTAAAACCTCTATCATTGTTACATAAGTATCCTCGTCTTCATCTTCAATCTCATCTATGATATATTGTATTAAACTCTCTTTATAATAAGGACCGCCAATTATAGTCTTTGCATCACCACCATTATTTATCCATTCTTTTAAAGCATCAATATTTTTACTTGATATTATGTTTATGATGTATTCATTGTTTTTCATATATTTATTTTTAACGATTAAGAGCCTTCCACTTCCGCTCCTAAAACTAACCTTGATTCAATAAGGTTTTAGCTTTTGTAATCATAACTCATCAAGTATGTTTTTTATAAAGATAAAAAACTTATTGAGAAATCTTGGATAGTAAAAATGCCAAACGAAGGGATTCATGCGGCAGCAGGGGAACATCTCCTGAAAACAATATTTTAGTAAATCTGTTTCATAAAATCTGAATCATAGCTTTCTCAATATTTTCCATAGCTTCATTTATTTTTATTCTTTTTCTTTGACTTTTAAATTGCTAATTTTCTGGAAACTCATTTTTCAAATAATTTCAAACAGGTTTATAGTTAGTACTTTACCCTGTGACTTCCGGATTCTATAGTTTGTGCGCTTGCAAAGGAAAGGGTGAAGAGAAAGGAGCAAATGAATAGTGTTTTTTTCATGGGATAGATTTTTGATGGTTAGTTCAATTATATGAAGTAAAATTACATGGCAAACTTCTCTAATTTGTAAATTATCAGGTTCTGTTAAATCAACAAAGACCCGCAAATATTTTTTTACTATTGCTGAATTTTCATGACAATACTCTATTTTATTAAAAAATAATTAATACTTTACAATAAACATTTTATAAAAATAAAGTATTTTTTTCTATTCCTCTTTAAAAGCTTTCATTGCTTCATCTAAATCATAAAACATTTTTGAGTTCTTTATAAAACCATACGTAGTATCCGTATCCTTATTTATAATATAGCTTACTTTAGACGGGTTATTATCAAAATCTTTATAAGTAGGAATAAAATCCATTAAATACTTGTCTAAGTATTGATACTTAAAATTTGTAATATCAATTATTATATGCTCTACCCCTGAAAACCTTAAAAATTTATTTAGACTGGCATAAAGTCTTTTAGTTTCTAATATATCATCATCAAGATCGTTGGTGGATCCTGGATATGTTCCTATTATTTTAAAATAGCCTAATTCATTTTTTTTGTCGAGTTTAATTTCAAAAGAAAAAAAATGGACATGATCTAGTGCCTTAATAAATTTAGGTTTATTATATCTATCATCATATATTCTTGTTTTTCCATCGTAATATGTTTTTTTAAATAATTCAGAACAATAGTTTATAGCATTTAATTTTGTGTCAAAAACGTTATTTTCTTCAATTATAAAATTCCCTTTTATAAAAATAAATCTATCTTTATAGATATGTTTTAATTCAAAAGGTTGATTTGTATTATTTTGTAGGTCAGAAAAATTAATTATCCTATAATAAGTATTATCATAAAACTCTTCATTAAGATAAAATTTTAATAACTCTAATTCCTTAATGGAATCAATTCTCCCAATAATATTTATTATCGGAATGTAGCTATCACTTTTTGTTAGTTTCCAGTAAATAGTATGAATAGTAAAGTTTGTTTTTGGTGCTATGTATGTTTCTAATTTCATATTTTAAAATATTATTTCTTTACCTGTTAATGCATTTTCTGATAAAATTCGCACAGTACTTTTTCTACCAAGTTGGTTTTTAGTCTCTTTTGCAAATATTTCCTCTAAAATTTTTAGATAACCTGGATCTATTTTCATTAAATCTTCTTCTTTTAAAGATTTTGTCACATTATTAATTTTCTCAAATAAATTATGCTTTGTAATAAATTTACTATCTATGAAGTTGTTTGAACTTTTAATTTTTTGATTAGTCTTAAGGAAAACGCCAAAAAGTGCAGATTCTTCCAAGTAATATCCAGCGTTTCAAATCTTATCAACAAAGACTTGAAGCCATCTAACCAGGCATTTGCCTGCTCTATTTTAAATCTGCTTTTGTACAATTTTTCATCAAAATAGTAATCATTATTTCCTGTTTTTCCATTTCGGGGATTAGTTTTGATGTTACCCATTATTTCCTCCATTTCTAATTTCTGTCTTAAATTTTCAATGTCAAATCCCGAATCTGCATTCAAAAAAAGACCCTTATGAGAAATTTCCGCTTCGGATAAAATTTCAATAATCTCGCCCATAACATCTTCTATTTCATATAAATCATGATGATTTCCGCTTCTGGGATTTCCCATCGAAATCATTTGACCACGATTGTCGCAAAGGAAAATTATATTGCTGGTTTTCGCCGATTTTCTGCTTTGATATCCTGTTGATTCTCCGCCCATTCTACATCGGGTTTGGCTCCCGTCAAGCTGAGTACACGACATATCCAACATCCTCTTGTTACGATTCAAAAGATGAATCCAAATATTCCTGAAGCTGCCATCCTTGCTCCATTTATTAAAAAATAATACACATTTTGCCAGCTTATTTTTTCTTCCCCGAAATAGTCCTTTAACGAAATTTCCCGCCATTGGCAACCAGTTTTCAGCCGTTTTATAATGGTCTGAATTATTTTTACCAAGTCAAACTTCGTAGAAAATCCTCTTTTCCCTTTGCTTAAATGGGGTAAAATCCATTTCTCTATTTTATCTTTGCTAATGAGTTCCAGATTATTAGTCTTTTAAATTGCAATCCAAAATTGCTAATTTTCTCGGAACTTTTTTTCCAAAATAAGTTTAAACAACTTCTATTTCAAATTTTTCAAATATTCAAAATTTTCTAAATCTTCGGTATATCCGACTTTTAATAAATCTTCTTTTATACTTTTTAAAAGCTTACTCCATTCACTAATAAAATAATCAAAATCAATTTCAATATCTAAATCTAATTTTCTAATTTCTTCATTTGCTAAATACATATCATTATTTTTTATACTAGCTACAAAAAATTGGGGTTTTATTTTTATTGTCCTTTCTTCAACTTTGAAATTCCAATATGCCGTGAATGTACTAGATAAAAAACCTGACTTAAATAGAGAATTATTATTAATTAGTTCTTCTAACATATCAATAATATCATTGTAAATAGTACTAATATCTCCTCTTTTATCCAATTCTATTTGATAACCTTTCCAATGAATAAATACGTCCGATTTATAATCAGGATAAGTTGACCAAATTGCTTCACTGACAGATGCATCTTCTATATCTATTACTCCTAATTCTATTGTTTTATTAAATTCTATTTTAAACATAATTTTTATAATTTATTTCTAGAAAGGTCACCTGCTGAATTACTATCAATTGGGAAACCGTGAAATGTATTACCTTTTTTATTTTTTCTTATTCTTATTCTTATTCTTATTCTATCTGGTTTTGATTCAGAGCCATCTCTATATACGACAGTAATAGTGTGTTATTTTGAAATTTCTCAGTTTGAGAGCTTAAAGATAATCCTTTAATAAAAAAGCGAAACTTCTATTGGAAGTTTCGCTTTAAAAGCTTTTTAATTTATTTTTTGGATACTATTTAAACAAAGATCATTCAAAAATGCCTGTAGGGTGGCGATACAATGTTGTAAAATAAGGATAATCATTGTCAAAATTAATCTTAACATTATTAGGCGCTGCGGCTTGAACCGCCTTAACATCATGTATATCATGTATATAAATATGACATTCTGAAATTAAATTATGAAAAAATGAAGTATCAAAATAGGTAACAGTAGTATGAGTCTCCAGCAATAAAATTTCAAGATTTATAAGATTGTCCAAATTCTCAACTCTGGTTATTTGATTTTCATTAAGGCTCAATCGTTTCAAATTGGTTAAATTATCCAATCCTTCAATTTTTGATATTTTATTAAAATTTAAATCTAGAACTTCCAAGCCCGTCAAGCTTTCCAAGCCCTCAATACGTTTTATACGATATGTAGAAATTAAAAACTCTTTAAGATTTTTTAATGTATCCATTCCTTCGATTTTTTCGACTAAAGTACTTTCTAGATTGAGGCTTTGTAAATTAGGAAATTGTTCTAAATGTGTTATCTTTTTTATTTTAGTTCCTTCTAAATTTAATGATTGAATATTTTCATTTACTCTAACCTTCTCAATACTATCAATTCTGCTATAAGATGTATCTAAATGGTGTAAGGATTTTAAACCTTCCAAACCATTCACTTCATAAAGGCGGCTACTACTACCAATATACAATTCCTCCAAATGAGTAAGACTTTCAAGTGGTGATGTATCCTGAATGTTTGTTCCACATAAGTCCAATCTTTTAAGTCTTTTTAGATGGCTTAAATGACTCAATGTGGATCCGTGCAAACTATTAAGTCTCAAGCTTAATGATTCTAAACGGCTAAACGACTTTAAAGCTCCTATGGTTTTGATATTGCATTTTACAACAGCAAGATTAACCAAACTGTCTGCTATAGGTAGGAGTACATCAAGTTTTTTTAGATCAATATCATCTAGATACAATGTTATGATATTGCCATCTTTATCTACATCATAATAATTTTCCCAGATGTGGTCTTTGGAATAGATAATTTGAGTGTTAAATTCTTCTTCTAATTTTTTATAAAATCTGTCATATTCTTATCTTCTTTTCAACAAGAAAATTAGGTTTCTATTTTTCAAGTACAATCAAATTTCGGTTATATAGCATAACATAGTTTTTGTGAATTATCCTGTAATAGCCAAAATTAAAAAAACTCCTCAAGACCAAGAGTCAATTGCGGAGTCTGTTACTTTATTTTTTATTTACCAATTTCTACTATCAATTTCAAATGATTTTTTTTCAATGATTTTTTTTATAGACTCTAAATCTTCAGTCAAGTCTAAATTACTAATGTTGCCAACAACAATCTCATAATTTAAAAATTTTATTATTTTAAAAATCATATTATTAAACTTTTTTGAAATACTATCATCCAAGAGAAATGAATCAATAGCCGTGATATCAATCCCTTCTATATGTACACCATCCCATGAAAGATAGTTAATACTAAAAATAAACTCAATATCTGCATGAGAATATTCAAGTATTCCAAGTCCTTTCCATTGAGATAATAAATTAATAATTTCAAAATCGCTAATATCTTCTGTAAGCTCAATAGGAGATGGTTCTATATCATTTTTTTTATTATTATAAACCAAAAAACTATTCTCTTTTTCTATTAATATGCCTAAGCTTTTCAATTGTTCATGAAAAAGAAATAAAAAATTTTTAGTATCTTTTCTTTCATCTAATAATATTAAAGTTGTATTATAACTTGCCATTTTATTTATTTTTAATTTTTACCATATCTAATTTCAGTAACTCCTTTTTCTAATAACCATTTTACTAATTTGTCATTAACCTTAGGTTCACTAAATTGATAAATAAATTTACTTGGAGGCATAACTCTATCTCCTTTCTCGTCAAAAAATTTCATTGAGCCTTTAAAGAAACCTATATATCTTGAAAATTGTGTAAAAGCTCTTCCTGACAATTTTTCATCATTTAAAAGTACCCCACTTTTAACCTCAATCATTTCATCATTACTAACTAAATCAATTGCTGTGATTAATTGCTTTTTCGAATTGAATAGTTTTTTCTCCAAAACAATATTCTCTTGACCGCTTTCTAAAGCATCTAATGCAGTTCTAGCTTCCGCAATATAATTAAATTTATCGTCACTTGATGCCCTATTCATTTTGTCAATCACCTCTTGTCCACCAGGGAGCTTAACCACAATTGCTATTTCAGCATTAGTTAATTCTGGTGAATTTTTTTTAAAGTCAACTACAGTCCTATTTCCATCTAAATAAGGGTTCACTTCACCATGGATATGAACAATTGCTTTATCTTTTTCAACTTTATCTGTAACAATTTTAAGTTCTTTTAACTCATAAGTTTGCTTTATGGTTTTTAAGCGATTTTCTCCTTCCTTTGCGGTTAAATTATGATCATTTAACAGTTGCGTACCTTCTTTTACCCCTTCATCTAAATCCCTTTTCTTTTCTTCAGTACTGCGTAGATCTTCTCCTTTTTTCTCCTTCTTATCTTTCTTACCACTAACTCCAATCTTCCCAAGCAATCCTTTAGCCTTCCCTTTCACAAAGTTCCAGAACTTGACAATCGCATTTTCAATACGCTGGCGTATTTTTCGGATAACGCCCAGTACTTTATCTGCCAATCCGCCAATTCCCAATAACGAGGCTAAAAAGCCAATCAGTACAGGAATTGCTCTTCCCAAAGCATTTTCTATTGATTTGGCTACATTTTCCGCTGGCAATAGCTTTTGATACTATCGGTAAATGGTTTTATCAGCTCCATTTTTATAAAGATAAAAACTTTTGAGAAAATCTTGGATAATAAAAATGCCACACGAAGGGATTCGTGCGGCAGCAGGGGAAACTTCCAGTAGAAGTTTCGCTTTAAATGCTTTTTAATTATTTATCTTTCGAATACTATTGTAAATAAAGGTTATTCAAAAATACCTCTGGGACCACTATACAATGATGTAGGCCAACGATAATCATCGTCATAATTAATTTTAACATTTTCGGGTGCAATAGCTTGAATCTTTTCAATATCCTTTTCGCTACGCATGTATATATAACAGTCTGAAACTAAATTATTGAAAAACATTGTATCAAAATAAGTAATTGGTTTATTGGCTTCCAGTAACAAAAGTTCAAGATTTATCAGATTATCCAAATTCTCAACTTTAGTTATATGATTTTCATTAAGATTCAACCGTTTTAAATGGGTTAAATTATCTAATCCTTCTATTTTTGAAATTTCGTTCAAATTTAAATCCAAAACCTCCAATTTGGATAAATTTTCCAAGCCTTCGATGCGCTTTATCCTCCAAGTAGAAATAAAAAGTCTTTTAAGATTTTTAGAATTTTCTAATCCTTCAATTTTTTCTATCGAAGTACAATCTACATTAAAGCTTTCCAAATTAGGAAATCGCTCCAGATGTGTTATATTTTTTATTTTAGTTCCTTCTAATTTTAATGAACGAATATTTTCATTTGCGCAGATGTTCTCAATATTATTAATTCTACAATAAGACGCATCTAAATGATATAAAGATTTTAAACCTTCCAAGCCTTTTACTTCATAGAGACGGTCACTACCACCAATGAATAACATCTCCAAATTCGTAAGGCTACTAACATGTGAAGTATCTTTAAGATTTGTACCTCTTAAATCCAGTTTTTTTAGATTTTTCAAATGTCTTAAATGTCCCATTGTGGAGCTATGTAAATTATTCAGACGCAAGCTTAATGCTTCTAAGCGGGTAAACGATTTTAATCCTCTTAAGGTTTTAATTTTACAATCGATAACAGCTAGATTAACCAAACTTTCCGCTATGGGCAATAATACATCAAGTTTATTTAAATCAACATAACGTAAAAATAATGTTATAATCTTTCCATCTTTATCCACATCATAATAATTTTCCCAGATGTGGTCTTTGGAATAGATAATTTGAGTATTAAATTCTTCTTCTAATTTTTTTATAAAATCTGTCATGGTTTGTATTTCTGCCTTTTTTTAAATCTTCAAATCATTAATTGATATTTTAAAGTTTCCAGTTTAAAAACTTAAAGATAATCCTTTAATAAAAAAGCGAAACTTCTAGTAGAAGTTTCGCTTTTTTATTAAACTTTTCAAATATCCCTATTTTTTATTTTATTTTTCTAAAAGTTATAGATATCCTTCTTTCTCGAGGAATTATAGTATTTAACCACTTATCATTTTTTACTGCTTTTATACCATGTTTCCAATTATATCTCGCATCTCCATTTAATAACAAAATGCTTCGAGGATTTAAAAGTAACTCATGCTTTTCCTGATCTTTTGAAAATTGCATGACACAAGAAGATAACAGACTCACGGAAATTATTATATCTTCAAAACAGGGTATACAATCTATATGGTTTGATATTCCTTGTCCAGGTTCATATTCATTGATAATAACCTGATCAAAAGAATTTTTAAGATTAAAATTCTTTTTAATTTTTCCCTCCAATGAAATAAGCCAATCGGGTAGCTTGCCTATTTTTAAATCTTGATCAATATTTTTTTTCTTGTAATCATAAATATATCCATAATGCTGAACTCTCCGCTTCAAATTTGTATCCCAGATCGCATTATCTATTTCTGACACAATTAAACTCTCTTCTTCAATACTTAAAAAATCATCTTGATAAGCAAGCCCAGTTATAATATTATTCTTCATCTTCAATGGTTAAAATATATCTTAAAAAGTCTATGAAATTTTTATAAATAGGTTTATATCCAGATTCCAATTCATTAGAAAACCATACCGAATCTTCATCTTTTTGCGTTGCATGATAACCATAAAAAGTAATTTCGTCTTTACTATGAAACATAAGATCTGCTAATATATATATATTTGATTTATTAAGTAAGGGAGATGTAAGAAGACTTGGATTCAACCAATCATCAAAGCCAAAAATACCAATATCAAAGTCATTACCGTAAATATTACATCCTCCATATTCACTTAAAAAATAAAAATAGGCATCATCATTTATAAATTCGGCATCTTTCATTATAGTGATTGTTTCATCTTTCCAAAGATGTTTTATTCTTTTTTCATTTCCAGTTTTAACATTATATTTTGTAGCTATATCTTTTATAAGGTTATCTACCTCAATGATCTTATTAATCATAATATTTTATTTTTTAAAAATTAAAGTTACACCTTTCCCGTCTTCCATTGAACCTGCAGATCTATCTTTTTGCGTCATTTTATGTTCATATCCTGGAAAATTTTTACTATCAAACAATTTCTTAGACTCTAAAACAAAGTTATTAGTCTGTTCTTCCGGTTTCCACCTACCTACATATCTATTATCTGCAAAGCTTACAATAACCTTTCCTCCTTTTTTTACTACTCTATCCGCTTCTTTAAAAAAGCTTTTTAGTAAAATCTTATTATTTGTTGTACCTCCCCTTGTTTCTTCTTTTACCCATGGAAAGTTAAAAACAATTATTTCAAAATAATTAGGTTCATAACTCATACTTGTAGCATCTATATTATATTCTATTACAGTTCCTAGTTTGTTATGTTCCTTAATATTTTTGTCCCTATCCTTATATTTTGTATCTTAAGAATCATAAGATGTAGCAATCATTCTGTTTTGAATAGCTAAAGTCTTAGCTAAACTTAACGAAAAACTAAAGTTAGCCTCTCCAACCAAAAGTATTTTATTTCCTTCACTAGGATTAAAATCATCTGCTTTTAAAATTTCTGTAGGAGTATATTTTTTAGGGTTTACCTCACCATGTACATGAACCTTTATTCCTTTTTCAACTTTTTTATCTACTACAATTTTTAACTCCTTTAATTTATATCTGTTTTTAATATCATGTAGTTTACATTCTATTGCAGCTTGGTCCACACCTGATTTTAATAACGTATGAGATTCTGATAATGCATCGTCTAAATCCCTTTTCTTTTCTTCAGTAGTACGAAGGTCTTCTCCCTTTTTCTCCTTCTTATCTTTCTTGCTGCCAACACCAATCTTCCCAAGCAATCCTTTAGCCTTCCCTTTCACAAAGTTCCAGAACTTCACAATTGCATTTTCAATACGCTGGCGTATTTTTCGGATAACGCCCAGTACTTTATCTGCCAATTCCCAATAACGAGGCTAAAAAGCCAATCAGTACAGGAACTGCTCTTCCCAATGCGTTTTCTATCAATTTGGTTTCCACCCCCACATTTCCTTTTATACTATCGGTAAATGGTTTTATCAGCTCCATTTTTATAAATAAACCTGTTTAAACTTTTTAAAGAAAAAGCTCCGCAAAGCTGAAAACTTATCGGAGCCATATGATTTTTGTTTTTATTTACCAAGTTCTACTGTCAATTTCAAAAGAATTTTTCAAAATATGTTGTTTTATTTCATCTAAACTTTCTTCCATACTTATATAATTTTGAGATTCCTCATTAACATCTCCGACAACATACTCATAATCAACAAACTTAGATATTTTAGCTATAAGTTCTTTGTGCCTATCATCTTCAAATACAGTATCTTTTCGAGCAAAGGAGACCTTAAAACCATCAACATACTTATCATCCCATGTCAAATAATTAATATACATTTCAAATTTAAAATCCGGATGTCTATATGTAAGTAAACCCAAGCCTTTCCACGAGTAAACTAAATTTATTACATCCTCATCTGTCATTAATTTATCTAGCCAAATTGGTTCTTTTTCTTCTTCATTTCGGCTATCATTAAAAACGACTATTTCAGAATCACTTTTTTGAAGTAAAACATTTATAGATTTTAATTTTTCATTAAAGTCCAATATAAATAATTTTGGATCTTTTTTTTCTTTTAATAATAGTAATGTACCGTTAAAATAACTCATTTTTTATTTCTTATATTATTTACCTTCTCGTATTTCTGTTACCCCCTTTTCGAGTAACCATTTTTTCAATCTAGGATCAAGATTTTCTTCTATAGTTTCATTTTTGCCCTTTTCTTATTATATCGTTTTCCAATTCGCTTAGATAATAATAGAATTGAATTTCCCCGAAAAATTATGAAGAGCTACAATAAAAATAAGCTTTTACATTTCACATACAATTATAATTTTTGTTCTAAAAGCGTTCATTCTTATTATATGACCTTTACTAAACTAAAAAGACTCTGCAAGCATCTTTTAGTTTTGCAGAGTCTTGAATCTTAATACTTTTAATTGCCTAGTTCTACTTTCTACTTAAGATATTTTTTTTATCAAGATTTTATTACTTCAATAAGTATCTTATTTTAAATCATCATAACTCAAAGGGTATGAAAAATAAGCATCTCCATCTTCATCAAGAATAAAAAATGTAACTATGTTATTTTGAAAATAAACCATACATGGCATATTTGAATGCAAATAATTGTTTTCTCCTTTTGGATGTATAAACTCATTATTTCCATATTTAAAATTTACATACATAGCTGAAGAGTAGTCTAATTCAGGAGGTAATATTTTATTTTGTTGTAACTTAATAAAGATATCTTCGGAAATAACAGTGTAATCACATCTAGTTAATTCTGTGTAAGGAAATTCCTCTTCTGCAAAAAACGGAAGTTCATCGTCTATTAGTTCTTTTATTAATGCGCTAATTGTTTCTAA
Source organism: Chryseobacterium sp. MEBOG06 (assembly GCF_021869765.1). Lineage (NCBI taxonomy): Bacteria > Pseudomonadati > Bacteroidota > Flavobacteriia > Flavobacteriales > Weeksellaceae > Chryseobacterium > Chryseobacterium sp. MEBOG06. The sequence continues at coordinate 3,351,465 of NZ_CP084580.1, forward strand.
AGAATGATCTCCCAACAGATATTGGTCAATCATTTTTTGTGTATCAAGATAATAATATCCTGATTCAGATTTATGTAAATCTACTTGTATTATACCTATTGCCATATTATTTTATTATTTAAAATAATTAACCCAATTATATTATTATTCTTATAAAACATCTTTGAGTTTACCATTAAACTCACCGTTACCTAGAGCAATTACAATATCCCTTGTAGTAGTCTGGCCAGCTGGTTTTATTTGATATACTGTCATTATTCCATCAGTAGCATTAAAAATCACGACAGGAACTTTAGTCTTATAATTTTTATGATTAGGTACATCTTCTCCTAATACATAAGTAGTTTGTTCATAGTGCACTTGTACTCTATTTGCTTGTGTAATTTTATGTATTTCCATCATTTTTCTTTTACTTTTTTCTACTTTAGTACTTGCATCATTTTTATTAAATCCTAAAGTTTCTTGCATTGTTACAAATTTAAACAGAATATTAGGGTAAGTATTTATTAATTCTCCCGTAGCTTTCATCAATGAAATAACACAAGTCAACCAATAGGTGTTTTATCATTAAAAAGGGTCAGATTATACAATCCAAACCTTGCTTTCTTAAGATATATACCTGACGTGAGCTTTCTTCTTTAATGAAAAACTATATTTTTGAAGGTATCTAAATCGGTTGAGACTACAGCAGCAGGGGCAAGTTTTGAGCGTAAAAGAGCCCTGTAAAAACAGGGCTCTTATTATATTATCGAAACAAATTATTTGAAATAGGTAATATTCTTGGTACATAATGATCCGCTTCAAATTTGAGGGTAACATTCTTTGGAACATCTTTAATCTCTTTAATATAATTTCCTGTAAAACATAGAGAAATAAAACATTCGGAAACTAAATTAGATAAAAAGAAGCATCAAACTCCTTAATTTTATTGATCTCAAAAGTCAAAAACTCCAGATTAATAAGATGATCTAAATTCTCAACTTTGGTGATCTTATTTTCATTTAAATTTAATTTTCTTAAGTTTTTCAGATTATCCAATCCTTTTATTTTTGAAATTTCATTATGGCTTAAGTCTAATACTTCTAAATTTTTCAAACTTTCCAAACCTTCAATTTCTTCTACATGATTTGCCGAAATAAGAAGTTGTTTGAGATTGTGTAAGGTATCCAAACCTTCAATTTTGCCTACCCTACTTCCATTTATTCTCAATTCTTCCAAATAGGGAAAACGCTCCAGATCAGTTATTCTTTTAATATTAGTTTCTCCAATATTTAAAGAGCGGATATTTTCATTAACATTTATCTTTTTTATATGATCAATTTCAGTCAGGCTGACATCTAACCGCTGTAAGAACTTTAAATGTTCCAAACCATTTACTTCTAGATACGGATTGCAACTAATATATAATATTTCCAGATTAATTAAATCACCCAACAAAGAAGTGTCTTTAAGTTTAGTTGCTCCCAAATCCAGATTTTTCAAACTTTTTAAATCTCCTAAATACCTAAATGATTTTTCCGGTAATTTATTACCGGTTAAATCTAATGTTTCTAACCGTGAAAAAGCATTTAAGGGACGTAACATTTTCACATTGCAGTATGGAAGAGCTAATTTAACAAGACTGTCTGCTATTGGTAATAATATACCGATATCCTTTAAATCAACCTCATTTAAATATAATGTTTTAATATTCCCATCTTTATCCATCTCATAATAATTTTCCCAGATATGTTCGTTGGAATGTATAATTTGAGTATCAAAATCTTTTTCTAGTTTTTTTATAAAATCTGTCATGGTTTTAGTTTAAATCTTCAAATCGGTCATCATTATTATCGACTTCAGGATTTGGTTTTAAATCTCAGGCTAATTTATTGTTTTAAATATTCTAGAAAAAAATTCTCCGGTGTTTGTTTTGTTACTTCTCTGTTTGAAAGATAAACTTTTAATAAAAAAGCGAAACTTCAAATTGAGGTTTTCGCTTTAAAAGCTTTTTACTTAGCTTTATACTTTTCTATAAGATTAAATATTTTCTTTTTCAATTCTTCATCAATATCTTTTGGAATATTTTCAATAGTTAAATAACCCTCTCCATCATTTACATAAGGATCTGCTTTATACTTCAGCAATAATTCTATCATCTCCAGATTTCCAAAATAAAATGCCAATCCTAAAGGTGTTTTCGCCTGAAAAGACCCAGATTTATTGATAAGATCTTTATTTGCATAAGGTAATAATAATTTCATCAGCTCAACATTCTGATTTAAAGAAGTTTTTGTGAGTGGTGTCTCACGTTCTTCCCCTACAATATCTATTTTAGCTCCTTTTTCCAAAATCAACTTTAGAACTTTTGGTTTATTTAAATATATTGTCTGAAAGACGGGAGCATTATAAGCTTCATGAAAATAATTTACGTCTGCTCCATTTTCTATTAAAACCTCTATCATTGTTACATAAGTATCCTCGTCTTCATCTTCAATCTCATCTATGATATATTGTATTAAACTCTCTTTATAATAAGGACCATCAATTATAGTCTTTGCATCACCACCATTATTTATCCATTCTTTTAAAGCATCAATATTTTTACTTGATATTATGTTTATGATGTATTCATTGTTTTTCATATATTTATTTTTAACGATTAAGAGCCTTCCACTTCCGCTCCTAAAACTAACCTTGATTCAATAAGGTTTTAGCTTTTGTAATCATAACTCATCAAGTATGTTTTTTATAAAGATAAAAAACTTATTGAGAAATCTTGGATAGTAAAAATGCCAAACGAAGGGATTCATGCGGCAGCAGGGGAACATCTCCTGAAAACAATATTTTAGTAAATCTGTTTCATAAAATCTGAATCATAGCTTTCTCAATATTTTCCATAGCTTCATTTATTTTTATTCTTTTTCTTTGACTTTTAAATTGCTAATTTTCTGGAAACTCATTTTTCAAATAATTTCAAACAGGTTTATAGTTAGTACTTTACCCTGTGACTTCCGGATTCTATAGTTTGTGCGCTTCTGAACAGAAGGGAGAGAATGAATAGTGGTTTTTTCATGGTTTTAAGATTTTAATGGATTATTATTTTTTGTTTACTTGATGTATTCAAAAGTATTGATTATTCTTTTATGTTGGATCATTAAAATAAAACTGTCATTTATATTTGCGGAAGAGTGAGTTTTATTAAAAGAAAAAGCGAAACTTCAATTAGAAGTTTCGCTGTAAAAGCTTTTTAATTATTTATCTTTCGAATACTATTTTAAATAAAGGTTATTCAAAAACCTCTCTGGGAGCACGATACAATGATGTAGGCCATCGATAATCGTCATCATAATTGATTTTTACATTTTCGGGTGCATCCGTTTGAATTCTTTCTATGTCCATCATGTCGCGCATGTATATATAACATTCTGAAACTAAATTGTGAAAAAATGCAGTATCAAAATAAGTAATTGGCTCATTGGCTTCCAGTAATAAAAGTTCAAGGTTTGTCAGATTGTCTAAATTTTCAACTTTGGTTATTTTATTACTATTAAGACTCAACCATTTTAAATTGGTTAAATTATCCAATCCTTCTATTTTTGAAATTTCGTTCAAATATAAATCCAAAACTTCCAATTTGGTTAAGTTTTCCAAGCCTTCGATACGCTTTATCCGCCATGTAGAAATAAAAAGTTCTTTAAGATTTTTCGAGGTTTCTAATCCTTCAATTTTTTCTACTAAAGTACCATCCAGGTTAAGACTTTCCAAATTAGGAAATCTCTCCAAATGCGTAATTTTTTTCAAATTAGTGCCTTTTAAATTCAGTACACGAATATTTTCATTTGTACAGATGCTCTCAATACTATTAATACAGCTGTTAGACACATCTAAATGATATAGTGATTTTAAACCTTCCAAGCCTTTAATCTCATCAAGATGGTCACTTCCACCAATAAACAACATCTCTAAATTATTAAGAGTGCCGAGTGATGATGTATCCGTAAGATTTGTTCCTCTTAAATCAAGTTTTTTTAACTTTTTCAAATAACTTAAATGTTCAAGTGTGGAATCATATAAATTATTTTGCCTTAAGCTTAAGATTTCCAATTGAGTAAATGATTTTAATGTTATTAAAGTTCTGATATTGCAATCTAAAACCGCCAGATTAACCAAACTGTGTGCAATAGGCAATAAAATATCAATATCTTTTAAATCAATCTCATCTAAATAAAGTGTTATGATATTGCCATCTTTATCTACATCATAATAATTTTCCCAGATGTGCTTATTGGAACGAATAATTTGAGTATTAAACTCTTTCTCTATTTTTTTTATAAAATCTGTCATGGTTTTAATTTCTGTCTTTTTTAATATATTCAAGTCATTAACTATCAATAGTTTAAATTATTTTGAAACAAAATCAACATACTCTTTACGCTACATTTTTAGATTTATTATAGACATTAAGTTTTGATACTCTTTTATGGTTAACTTTCTTAAAGTTGAATACTCCAGTGTACGGATATTCAGAAAATTTTCAATCTATGCTGGTATTTTTAAGATATTAGAAGCTCATATTTTAAGGGATAAATATTTCGCCTTATCTCTTCTAAATAGTGTCCTAATCCCCAACCTCCTATTGTATGTAATAAATTAAATCTAAAATGTATTTCCAATATAAAATAATAAAATTCTAGCCTTGATTTTTCAATAACAAAATCCTCTGCACTTATCATTATATAATTCATATTAAAAGGATTATTAACTATAAAGTTGATACTTATTTTACTAAAAGGAATTATGTATTCAATATTTCCTAAGTTAGGCGCTTCTTGTATATCATTTAACATTTTTCGACGTCTTCAATTGGTATAGCATCAAAAAATGATTAAAAATAAAAACCGCACGAATGTATCGTGCGGCACTGAAGAGATTTATTTAGTTTCTTTTTTGCTTTCAATGTATTTCTTATAATTGGTATCATCCAATTCTACCTGTATTTGCTTAAATGGTTTATATTTATGCTCTTCAGGTAATAAATCGTATATATCTTCGTAATAAACTATTTTATTGTCAAATAGTATTCCTTGTTCGGAAATATTATCGTATTCTAATTTTTCAAATTCGAAATCCGTAGCTTCATACTCAAAACACAGTATAATAAAATCTCTTAAAAAACTATTGAGTCTTGGTGTATTTAAATAAGCTGTTTCCGAATTATCAAGCACACCATTTGTTTTCTTGTTATTTAGCGTGTCAAAAAAAGCATCAGCGTTAAACGTAATATAAAAATAATTTTTAAAGAATACTATTGTAACCGGTTCCGCATAAATATTATCATTCGTATTTAAAATATCATTATAGGTAAGTAATAAATCTGCATTGCCAATTTTTTCAGCAAAAATTTCTTCATAATTTTCCTTTTGGACAAATAATAATGAGTGATATAGCAGATTATTGTTATAGTTATATAAATAATTAAACTTTTTCCAAATAGGAGAATTTATTGATTCACTTTTAACATCTATTTCATTAACCATCTGTTTTAGGTTAGTTAATTCAGTAATATTATGAGGTAACAGAATACCATATTTAAAAGCCAAAAGAATATATGAGCAAATAAAATCTGAGGTTTTGTCTTCCAAAAGTATTTGTGATTCTTTTGTGTTCCATTTAATCGTGAATGCAGAAACATCAAAATCCATGTGATTCCAATATTCACTTACATTATTTATTTTATTACCATTCATTTTTATTAATTTTAAATGTCCCTTTTCCATTTGTAACTTCTAATTCCTGTATCGCGTTTTGTAATTGTATTTTTTCAATCCCACCTTCAGCAGAGGTATAAGGAAATAAATCTTGTCTAATTTTATTAATAAACTCTAGTTTGTTCAGATTAAAATATGAATTAGTAGGATTATCAATTTTTAATTGCCCAAAATGATTGGGATATAGCTCCTTATTTGTAGCACTTAATCTGGTTTCTGTATTAAACTTTCCAATTATACTTTTAATATTATCTCTAATTTGTGAGTTACCACCTATGAATAACATCTCCAAATTCGTAAGGCTACTAACATGTGAAGTATCTTTAAGATTTGTACCTCTTAAATCCAGTTTTTTTAGATTTTTCAAATGTCTTAAATATCCCATTGTGGAGCTATGTAAATTATTCAGACGCAAGCTTAATGCTTCTAAGCGGGTAAACGATTTTAATCCTCTTAAGGTTTTAATTTTACAATCGATAACAGCTAGATTAACCAAACTTTCCGCTATGGGCAATAATACATCAAGTTTATTTAAATCAACATAACGTAAAAATAATGTTATAATCTTTCCATCTTTATCCACATCATAATAATTTTCCCAGATGTGGTCTTTGGAATAGATAATTTGAGTATTAAATTCTTCTTCTAATTTTTTTATAAAATCTGTCATGGTTTGTATTTCTGCCTTTTTTTAAATCTTCAAATCATTAATTGATATTTTAAAGTTTCCAGTTTAAAAACTTAAAGATAATCCTTTAATAAAAAGAGGCTGTCTCAAAAGTACCCCCTCTCTCGGACTCCTTCATTTAGGAGATTCTCAGAGCGTTAATTTACCTTTTGAGACACCCTCTTAAAAGCTTTTTACTTGGCTTTATACTGTTCTATAAGATCAAAAATTTTCTTTTTCAGATCCTCATCAATATCTTCCTGAATATTCTCAATGGTTAAATAACCTTCTCCATCATTTACATAAGCATCTGCTTTGTATTTTAGCAGTAATTCTATCATTTCTAAGTTTCCAAAATAAAATGCCAATCCTAAAGGTGTTTTTGCATGATAAGACCCAGGTTTATTAATAAGATCTTGATGTGCATAAGGTAATAATAACTTCATCAGCCCAACATTTTGATTTAAAGAAGCTTTTGTCAGTGGTGTCTCACGTTCCTCCCCAACAAGATCTATATTAGCCCCTTTTTCTAAAATTAGCTTTAGAACTTTTGGTTTATTTAAATATATTGTCTGAAAGACAGGAGCATTATATGCTTCATCAAAATAATTTACATCTGCACCATTTTCTATTAAAATCTCTATCATTTTAACATAAATATCTACGTCTTCATCTTCAATTTCATCTATGATATATTGTATTAAACTTTCATCATCAATTATAGTCTTTGCATCACCACCATTATTTATCCATTCTTTTAAAGCATCAATATTTTTACTTGATATTATGTTTATGATGTATTCATTGTTTTTCATATATTTATTTTTAACGATTAAGAGCCTTCCACTTCCGCTCCTAAAACTAACCTTGATTCAATAAGGTTTTAGCTTTTGTAATCATAACTCATCAAGTATGTTTTTTATAAAGATAAAAAACTTATTGAGAAATCTTGGATAGTAAAAATGCCAAACGAAGGGATTCATGCGGCAGCAGGGGAACATCTCCTGAAAACAATATTTTAGTAAATCTGTTTCATAAAAGCTGAATCATAGCTTTCTCAATATTTTCCATAGCTTCATTTATTTTTATTCTTTTTCTTTGACTTTTAAATTGCTAATTTTCTGGAAACTCATTTTTCAAATAATTTCAAACAGGTTTATAGTTAGTACTTTACCCTGTGACTTCCGGATTCTATAGTTTGTGCGCTTCTGAACAGAAGGGAGAGAATGAATAGTGGTTTTTTCATGGTTTTAAGATTTTAATGGATTATTATTTTTTGTTTACTTGATGTATTCAAAAGTATTGATTATTCTTTTATGTTGGATCATTAAAATAAAACTGTCATTTATATTTGCGGAAGAGTGAGTTTTATTAAAAGAAAAAGCGAAACTTCAATTAGAAGTTTCGCTGTAAAAGCTTTTTAATTATTTATCTTTCGAATACTATTTTAAATAAAGGTTATTCAAAAACCTCTCTGGGAGCACGATACAATGATGTAGGCCATCGATAATCGTCATCATAATTGATTTTTACATTTTCGGGTGCATCCGTTTGAATTCTTTCTATGTCCATCATGTCGCGCATGTATATATAACATTCTGAAACTAAATTGTGAAAAAATGCAGTATCAAAATAAGTAATTGGCTCATTGGCTTCCAGTAATAAAAGTTCAAGGTTTGTCAGATTGTCTAAATTTTCAACTTTGGTTATTTTATTACTATTAAGACTCAACCATTTTAAATTGGTTAAATTATCCAATCCTTCTATTTTTGAAATTTCGTTCAAATATAAATCCAAAACTTCCAATTTTGTTAGGTTTTCCAAACCTTCGATACGCTTTATCCGCCATGTAGAAATAAAAAGTTCTTTAAGATTTTTCGAGGTTTCTAATCCTTCAATTTTTTCTACCAAAGTACCATCCAGATTAAGACTTTCCAAATTAGGAAATCTCTCCAAATGCGTAATCTTTTCCAAATAAGTGCCTTTTAAATCCAATACACGAATATTTTCATTTGCACAGATATTCTCAATACTATTAATGCAGCTGTTAGACACATCTAAATGATATAGTGATTTTAAACCTTCCAGCCCTTTTACCTCATTAATCACATCATTTCCGCCTATAAACAACATCTCCAAATTATTAAGACTACCGAGTGATGATGTATCCTTAACATTTGTTCCTCTTAAATCTAGTTTTTTCAGCTTTTTCAAATAACTTAAATCTTCAAATGCAGAACCATATAATTTATTTTGCCTTAAGCTTAAAACTTCCAATCGAGTAAATGATTTTAATGTTACCAAAGTTTTTATATTACAATTTAAAACCCCGAGATTAATCAAACTGTGAGCAACAGGCAATAAAGTATCAAGATCTTTTAAATCAATCTTATTTAAATAAAGTGTTGTAATATTTCCATCATTATCAACATCATAATAATTTTTCCAGATGTGTTCTTTGGAATAAACAATTTGAGTGTTAAATTCTTTTTCTAGTTTTTTTATAAAATCTGTCATATATTATCTTCTTTTTTTCCTATTTATATATCGGTTTGCTCTTTCCTTTTCCTCCTGCTCTAATAGTAAATCTGAGAATCTTGCTTCATTATCTTCTCCTTCAGGTTTAGGTTTCATGTCTCCATGTAACTCTCCCTTTAAAATAAACATTGCAAATGAAAAACAATCCACTTCTCCCACATTATAATCCTCATCGTTATATAAATCCTGATAATCAGTTATTCTTGAAGCATTAATTTTTGCAACCAAATCTTCTCTTACATTTATTATAATATATTGCTTTTCTAAATACGTTTTAGGATCTAAACCTCTTATTTCAGCACCATAACCATTTCTTTTAGGAGTTTGTACATTAACTACTGTAACGTTACTCTTATTTATAGTTATTTCAATATTACGATTACCTCTTGCAACAAGGTCCAGCATTAATCCCGTTGGTAGAATAGCTCTAAAATGTTGTATTTTCTTTCCTTTATATAATAGTTCTTCTCTTATTATAGCTGCCTGATGTGGTAGTAACGGAACCTCCTCACCGTCTGCCATTTTTAATACTGTTCCTTTTTCATCTGGGTTAACTTTACCAAATATATAAGCCCATATTCCCGTTCGGTCAGTTTTTTCTGTAACAATCCTTAATTCTTTTAGTTCATAAGTTTGCTTTATATTTTCTAAACGTTTCTCCCTTTCTTCTGGGGTTAAGCTTTTATCTTTTAACAGTTCTGTACCTTCTTTTACTCCTTCATGTAAATCCCTTTTCTTTTCTTCAGTACTACGAAGATCTTCTCCTTTTTTCTCCTTCTTATCTTTCTTGCCACCAACACCAATCTTCCCAAGCAATCCTTTAGCCTTCCCTTTCACAAAGTTCCAGAACTTCACAATTGCATTCTCAATACGCTGGCGTATTTTTCGGATAACACCCAATACTTTATCTGCTAACCCTCCAATTCCCAGTAATGAAGCTAAAAAGCCAATCAGCACAGGAACAGCTCTGCCTAATGCATTTTCTATTGATTTGGCCACTGCGCCTACATTTCCGCTGGCAATTGCTTTTATACTATCGGTAAAGGCTTTTACCAGCTCCATAATTTGTGCTGCCCGCTGGATGAAGAATTTCACCACATCTATAATGGCCATTGCCGCTTTTATAAATGCTCCTACCGGAGTCAGCAAGCCCATCACCCATTTTATTCCCGCTTGTATAACCTGTGTTTGAACGATATCCATTATGGCATCCATTACAGTCGCTTTAAGGTCGGCAAACTGGTCTTTTAGATATCCCCAAAGTCCCGTAGCACCTTCTTTACGGACAACTTGCACTATTTCAAGACCTTTTTCAGAAGCGGTCTCAAGTACTTTCATTACAGGTTCTCCTATCACTTTAGAACCGATCGCTCTAATACCGTTCCATGTTAAACCAAGCACCTGTGTGGTAATAGAGAATACTCCTTTTAAAGAGAATACATCTTCCGGCATTGTTAAAGAAATACCTTTCATGGCCCCGGTCAGCCATCCGAAGAAACCTGTTTTAAGGTGATTCCAAATGTTGGTTCCGAAGTTAGTAAATCCTTGCGAAACTCCGGCAATAAGATTTTTGAAAAACCCTATCGGATCCATGATAATAACCTGAATGGCGCTGATAACACCGGATAGTAAATTGGTAAGCGTATTTTTAATTTCAATAATAACAGCAAATACACTGGTTTTAAGGACATCAAGTGCCTGATTAACCCATCCGCTATTCTGTGTCTTTAAATCTGCAATTCTCGTATCAATACTTGTTATATTGTCTGCATATTTTTTAGCCAATACATCAATTAATGCATCTTTTTTACTGTTTACGCTTTCTTCCAGTGCATTGAATTTGCTTTGAATTTCTGCAATGGCATCTTTTCCAATTTTTCTTAAACTTGGCGATAAACTGTTGACATAAGTCTGTACATCTTTTTTACCTTTAGCAATTCTGGTTTTGGCTGCATTAAGCTGAGTGGTAACATGGGTTGCGATTTGGTCAATAAATTTATCCATGACTTTAATGTACAAGTCCTTACCACTGTCAAAAAATTTGTTGACCTCTTTAGGCAAGCCTGTAGCTTTGTCCCATAACCATTTCCCAGCCGCCACTAAAGCTCCGTATTTTGCATATGCATCCCCATACCGTTTCTTTTTATAGGCCTTCATTTCTTTATCGACATGGACTTCAAATGCCTTTTTAGCTTCTTTGCTGCCATTATCAAATTTTTCTGCCACCGATTTGTCCAGACTATTTAAAATACCGTCCACATCGTTTTTGGAAGTAAGATAGATCCCATTAATATGATCGGCTATTTCTTTTCGTTTCTGGCTGTCTTTGCCTGAGGTTTGCTTTTGTTCACCCTGTACATTGCCCAGTCCGCCTTTTCTTGCACCATGCATTCCACTAATGTGATGTGCCGCTTGTGTTTGTGCGTCATTACGCGTTTTAGACAATTCTTTATTTTCATTGGTTCTGAACTGTTGAGTGGCTGCAACGCTTTGGGTTTTGGCTTTATTCTTTTGGGCCAAAGCCTCCGTAAACGTAGGCTCATTAGATTTTGCTAACATCGTATCGGTAACTCCATTGGCTTTCATTTCGCTGTCGATACTTGCCGTCTGCTCCTTAATAGGTTGTTCTACGCTTGCTGCATTTCTTTTCACCGGCATCGCATTGGCTACACTTGGCGTACCTGGAGCAGCACCTACATTTTGTGTCGGCATTTTTGCAACGGCACGAACAGGCTGTGCAGCGGTATTAGGTGGTGTAGCGGTTGCAGAAGCAATATCATTAGAGGCTGCATTCTTCTCTTTTTTAACATCACCCACTGCCTTTTGATTGACTTCCTGTATATTGTTGTATTTTTCAAATTCATCTGCCTGCTCTTCATTTTTCGGAAGCCTGATGCTGTGTATTTTTTCACTTAGCAAAGCTTTGAAATCCTCTTTCTTGAAGAGTCCTGGTTCCTTTTCAGCCATGGTATTCACCTGGCTTGCCTGCGCCATACTCTGACGTTCGTTGGCAGGTGATGGTGCAGCAGCTTGTGCATCATTTGTTGCTTTGCCTGATGGCTCATGTTGTTTCTGCAGCTTAGCTGTATTACTTATTTTTCCGCTTAATGCTGTAAATGCAGGATTACTGTTAGCATCTGCTGACGTTTTAGCTTCGGTATTCATTACTTCTGCTTTGTCCGGATTTACTTCTTGAGATTTATCTGCAGTGGTAACATCTGCTTTATTTGTTTCCCCCTTTTTCTCTGAAGATTTTACCAGCGGATTTGTTTCTTTAATTTTTTTACTTTCTTGATGAACCATAGCCTGCCCCTCAAGTATTTTTGACGCTGCACCTGATTTAACATCATTATAATTCTGTGCCTGGCTGGTATTCAAGGCTGCTATATATCCTTTCTCCATCTTTTGAGTATCAGGATGGTTGATATCGCCGGTTTTGCTTAAACTCTCCTGGAATCTGCCATGCATTACTTCTGCGCCTTGATCATAAATGGTTTGCGAACCATGAACCATCGGAATACGACCGCTGAGACTGACTTCACTAATATTAGCATTTGCCAATCCATTTTTAACGGATGAGTCTCCAGACTTTAGTGTCTGTACATTAGCCACTGCTGCCTCAGATAGAGGTACCACCACCGGTTCTTTTGGCCTTTGCTTTTTGATTTGGCTGTGGTGGGCTTTATTGTCTTTTTCTACAGGTTTTGCTGCTTTCATTGACTTAGTTTTTTATTTCATATTGTTTTAAAAGACATACAAAGCACAACTAAAAACGTTGTGCTTTATATGATGCCTGCTGAATCTGAAAGATCAGACCGTGTGGGGGGAATTTTAAGAATTCAACTGAGATGGTGTTCAGCTTTATGACGAGAAACAGGCAATACTGAACCACTTTCAGCTTTTGTTCTCTTGTTTTTTGAATGTTCAGGTTTTAAAGTTTTCAAGTTCAAAATTCATCCTTTTCCGGAAGAATTACCAGCTTTTTAAGTGATGGATTCTGTAGTTGCAGTGATTACCAAATTTTCTATTGGATCACATCATCTTTTTTGTCTTCTTCTCGATCAGACGGTCTATCTATCTTACCTCCATATCGATTTTCAATAAAAAGGTTCACTGCTTGATCTATCCAGTTGGGCAGATTGGTTGTAATCATTTTCAGGAATTTATCATAACCGTAGCCAAGCACAAAAAGAACTCCTGTTGAGTACCATTTGTCGTCTGCATCCGCTTTATTCATCAGATAACTCATTGTAAAGCCAACAATCACCACTATTGTTAATGTAACCAAATGTTCCCATGGCTGCTTTTTCTCCTTGTTCTGTATAGAGACCAGCACTCTCAATAATCCTCCTGAAAATGCTATTGCAGTTCCGATCAGCAGTGCTTTTATACTATCCAAATTCATTTTTTCTTATATATTATTTATTAAAAAATTTAATTTTCTTACCGTTTTCAGATGCCTGATTATTCTTGATCCAGCATGTACATATCATCTAAAAACCTTTTGCTTTTCCGAATGTTTTCATTTTCATTCAGATAGGCTAATTCGTCAATAAGAGCACTGATGTCTTTACGAGGTTTTTTCAATTTTTCTTTATCTTTTTTCTTTTTTTTCTTTTCTTTTTTTTCATGGTTTCTAATTTTTTTAAGTGAACAATTGTTTTTTAGTCTTTGAGACAATCCAAGATCAGACGGTTTTTCCTTTCAGGTTCATAGAGCACCTACAGCAATGGAACTAAAAAGCAAAAACCGTTTTTCACCTTAGTATTTTACCTAAAAAATTAAATTTGAGAGAGATATTGGGGACAGCCCATTGATTAATCTGATTGATGGGGCTGCTGGAGATTGTGTAATCACTTTGAATCCTTTTCTATCTTCTTTAGAATGTATAATTTCAAGATCTGCTTCATGGAGTGTCTGTCAGCTATAAAAGATTATTTTACTAAAGTGCAGTGACGCACTGTACTGAATGTAAATACTGAACTATGTTTCATTATGCCTGAAGAATAATGTTATATATCGTTCTTTCGGACAAGAACAACATTTCTGTGAGCTCGGTTACAATCACTTTCATCTGCTTGCTTTGATTACGTCTTACGTATTCAATGACAAAATCCTTTCTTTTCTCGACTAATTCTTTACTACGTTTCATTTTCTTGTGGTTAAAAGTTTTTTTTAATTTTTTTTTTGAACGGGACAGGCCTTCTTATTTCTTAATTTTCATTTTTTAATTGAGCCGATAAACCACCCAAAGGCATCACTTAAGCCTTTGAACAGATTGTCCAATACAATATTTTTGGTTTTTTTAGAAGTTGATATCAGGTATTTTCAATAGAAATACCCTAGCTCCTTTCATTTAAATGTTATTATTTGTAAATAATACTATGGATGCTTATAAGGAAGCAATGCTTTATAAACAGTTAAATAGCCGGTATTTACATTTAGTGTCTGTTTGTAAAAAGAGCGCAGCATTGTGTTCTGATTTTAAATACTATTTAAAAACAATTTCATTTGCTTTTCAGAATGTATTAATATCCTACTGATAACTACAATTAATCGATATTTCATATGTTAAACAGTAATATTTATTTACATTCTCAACCTTATTTTATGTTCTTAAAAAAAATAATTTAATCATTCTTTTCATCTTTTTTATAAACGTATTTTTTTCATTAAAAAACACAATAAAAACGAACATAAATCATACAACAGACAGAAAAAAGCGCAATTTTAGCACTCACAATGAGTTGAAAAATATTTTAATTTTAATTATCGTTTGTTAGAATAAAATTTAACCGCAAAACTGCTCTGTAACAAAAACTAAATATAACAAACTGATTTTAAACAAATAATAGATTTTAAAAAAGCTTTTAAATATAGAAATCACATTAAATTATCAATATAATTTTGTATATTTGCACTGTTCCGTTTTAATAACGAAACAAATATACGAACAATGTTCGCTTTTCAAAATAAAAAAAGAACATTTTTCTTATTTTTTACAAAAATAAAGTATAAACATATCAAAATGAACTATTTAGAATTCAAAGAAATCAGGAAGAAACTAAACATGAAGCAGGCTGATATAGCAAAATCTATAGGCGTTGGAACCAGAGCCGTACAATATTGGGAAAAAGGCGAACGAAAAATACCGGAAACGACGGCTTATTTTATCACTAACCTCCTTTTAAAACAGCAAAAGGAAGTTAATAATGATGGTGCGTCCCCTGTTGTTTTTTCAGATTTAAAAATCATGAATGTTCCGCTTGCTAATCAGTATGCACAAGCTGGCTACTTGAGTAGGTTTGCAGATGAAGAATATATAGAAAGTTTACCAACAATTCCTTTTACTGATGATGTAGAACACCGGGGTGAATACATGTGTTTTGAAGTGAAAGGAGACAGTATGGACAACGGTTCATACGAAAGCTACCTTGAAGGTGATATTATTCTGTGCAGAAACATCAGACAGGATTACTGGATGAGCAAGCTGCATTATGACAAGTGGGATTTTGTCATCGTTCACAAAGAGAAAGGAATTCTGGTAAAGAGAATCATCAACCATGATGTGGAAAGAGGCGTTATCACCCTTCATTCTCTGAATGAATATTATGAAGATTTCGATATCCACCTAAAGGATGTTGCGAAGCTTTTTAATATTATCAGTACAAGACGTAAAAATAACAGAAGATAAACAGGCGAACAGCCTGAGTGAATAAAATCCTCAAAAGCTGAGGATTTTATTGGGGTATTTATGGATACGAAGTCATATTACAGCGGACATCTAGAACCTAAGATACCAGTTATTTCAGCGCTCTCCGGTTTTACCACATATACTAAATCCGGAGTAAACTTTGCGAACCTTATCCAAATGATTCCACGGCCAATGAATCTATCAATTACATATTCACTTTGAGCAAAAATTTTTAAATTATCTGTCGTGGCAAGCATACCATTACTCAAATAAATGAAACTTCCTACTTTGGGTTCAGGGGTACTTAAAGTTACCTGTGTCTTCCAGGCGTAACCGCTTGTTCCAAAACAAATATCCCTCTCCCAATCGTCATCTTTAGCCAAACAATTGACGTCTAAAAACCCCTTCCATTCACCGGATTGAAAATCAACAACTTCTGACCATTCTGAAATTTCATTCTGAGAACAATATTTTCTTATTCTTATGTATAAAAGCTTATTATCCGGAATCTTTGCCACATTCATATTAACCTTTTCAGGCGAAATATAACCAAAGCCACTCATTGAATAGATAATATTTTCAAATTGAGGGTCTGTTGCTATCTGATATTCTAATGTAACAAGGTTTGCGTTATCTGGTGAATAGTGTATTATGATCTGGCCATCCTTTTCCACAACGATTTTACCAATGGTTGGAGTTTTACAGGATGAAGAGCTGCACTTTCCTATTTGAAAAGCACTTGTGCTTTGGGTACTGACACCCCCTACTTCTAATTTTACAGTGAGATCATAAGTACCCGGCGTTTGAATATCGGGAAGACTTACCATATCATTATTACCAGGCACCGGCAATATCTTATGTTCCACAGCCTGGCTTCCCGGCTCCTGGAGCTGGTAGTATGCAGTTGCCTTTTCTATGGGCAAGGAAGATGTATAATCTATTCTAAATGAAATCTTACATTGTGCTTCTGCCATTATATTATGTTTTTATTGTTGTTTTTATATTTTTTATTGGTATTAAGGGATGATCAGACACTTTTCTATAGCTGAGATCACCCCTTACAGCATCTCTATCCGGAAGGCTTTACATATATTGTAATTACCGGATACAGAATTGTGATTATTTGTCCACCACTATAGCCACCTCGTCGAAATCAAATGCGTCACTGTCAGCATCAAAAACGATAAACCGCAATTGATAAGTATCATAAGTTAAATTGGAAATCTTTACATTAGGTTTATTTGGTTCAAAAGTGAGCAGAGCCTGAGTAGAGCCGCTTATCTGAAGCCATGAGTAAGTAAGGTTTTTAGCCCCTTCACCTACTCCTGCTAATTCAAAAGATGAGCCATTAGACAGACTGAAATATTGATCTTTTCCTGCATCCGCTTTAATAGCAGGTAGAGCAATTTCACAGCAGTTCACTCCTCTTGAGAAGTCAATATCTTTTATGACAACTGTCGGGACTGTGGGAGGTTTATACCAATTGTTTATAGTGATGGTTTGAGTACATATGCCGTTACTTGCAACTATATCGATCGCTGGATTTCCTTTTGGGTCCAGATTTTTCAATTTGTAACTCATTTTTCCATCTGTTCCGGGTTTCAGTGGATCTGTACTGCCATTCACACTGTAAGTATAATTGGTAAAGCCTGGCCCGGAAACTATAAAGTTTACTGTTGCCTGCGTTGGATCACCGTTTGGAAAGTCAACAGATTGAATCCCTACAGTAACCGCAGGCTGCGTAATAACCTTAATACTGCACACAGTTGACTTACTGTCTACAGTAAAGTTAATGATCTTATTATGTAAACTTTCATCTACTTTTTGCGGATTAAAGACATATTTTCCATTGACTATTTCTACCCCATTACCGATATCAGCTTCTACAATTCCACCTGCAGGTGATACTGTAAAAGGAATGGAAGGAGATGTCGAACAAATAACATTTTTTGGCAAACTTAACTGAACCGGAGCATCATGCCAATCTCTTACTGCAATATCCTGAGTACATCCGCTGCCGTTCACTTTCACCTTTATTGTCGGAATTCTTGTTGGTACCAGATTATAGTACGTATAATTAACATTTCCATCTTCATCCGGCTTCAGAGGTATAAAGCTTCCATTATCCCAGAAATCCCAGCTATAGGTATAGTCTTTAAAGTGTTCACCGGTAACAAGCATATTTACTGTCGTTGCTACTGAGCCTTTTTCAGGATAGAAGACATGATCAACCTTTATTTCTACTTCCGGTTGTGTAATAACTTTAATACTGCAATTAGTAGGTTTTCCATTTACAGTAAAGGAGATTTCCTTACCACGTAAACTTTGATGTACGTTTTTCGGATTAAAGAAATATTGTCCGTTGGTTATTTCCACACCTCCATTTAAATCTGCATTGACATTCGCTTTAACTTCTCCATTCACAGGGATTACGGTGAAAGGTACAGGATGGGCTTCAGCACAGATAACAGTACTTGGTAAGCTTAATTTTACTTCAGTTTTTGGGGTACAGCATATATACGGAAGTGAAAAATCGGCAATCACTGCTGTATATTTTCCTATATTGGCATAAACCATTACAAAGGTACCTCCACGTTCAACTCCACCTTTATGCTCCAATCCGGGATTCTTTTCTACATATTCATTGAAATAAGCTTTTGACAAGTCTTTGTTATTTACTAATTTATCTAACGACAAAAGCATAATATCAAATCCCAGCTGCTGTTGATCTCTGATTTGCCTGATCTGATCAAACGCAGACTGATAATTCATTCCCTGGTGCCCTTCTATATTATAAAAGGAATTTTTATCTATATCAAAATTTAAAGGTTCTTTTATGTGAGCTTCTGATGACAGCAGGCCTGTATCATATCCCAGATTATCTTTAAATGAGCGGTTACTTGTTTTATCAAAATTCCATACTTTCAGGAAGTTATCGTAAATCTTATAGTAAAAAGGGATTGCTTTATTGCTAAGAGGGTTTAATTTTTGTGACGGAATGATTTTAATCCCCGGTTTAATTTCAGCCCCCGTTCCAATTTCAATTTCAATATCATCCGAATACTTAAAATTTGCTGCCTGCTGAACAAACCGCTCGATTAGTACTTTCACTCTTTGTGTTGCTTTGTCATCATCCAGAACAGGGGAATTGTAAAACTGATGTCTCGAAAAATCCAACTGTCTGCCTGGAGTTAGTTTCCCAAGCATGATGTGTTTCGGAAAAGAAGGTAAATCAGGAAGATCCTTTGTAAATGCTTTAGGAAGCAATTTTATAATTTCAGAATAGGTATCTGCCAGGTCCTTTACAACATCATAAGCATACTGAAACCCTGATTGCTGGGAAAGAAACTTATCTATTGTATTTTTGAAAGCCGGATAGTAAGCTGTTGAAGTTCCCATTATCCGGGAAATGGCTTCTATTTTTTTAAAAAGAGGTTCACCATACCCGTATTTATCCAATGCATTGATATATAAATCTCTTAAATTGGAGACAGAAAATTGTTTTTCACTGTTATTATTTAAGATAAGCCGTTCTACAATGACACGTTCCTGCCTTGCCGGCTTCAAAATATCATCAATAAACAATGGATGACGCTGCATGAGGTCTTTTCTGACAGGCTGAGTTACACCAGGTATAGAAATAAGGTCTTCTCCGATCATATTGGAAATTCCTTTTGCGGTGGTAACCAATACTTTCAGATTTCTAATTTGCTGAACGCCGTGATTATCACAATCAACACCTCTACAAGGTTTAACATCTCTCTCATAATCTTCTAAATACAGTAACAGGTATTTATCTTCTACATTTGAAAGATTACTAACAGGCTGAAAGTCAGAACTGGCATCCTGATCTGTTGCCAATTCCCATAGATCAATCTGGTGGATATCCTTATCATAAAAGGCAGGATAATTTACTTTGAAGTTATCATAGACTTTAAAATGAGTGTAGTCTTTGTTTTCTATGTTAATGGTTTTCAAATCACTTATATACAACTCCTTACTCACTTCACTTGTATTGCTCAGAGTAAGCAGATCACCGTCCGTTGTTATAGCTGTTCCCTGAGAAAGCTGTATACTGTTCAGCAGTTTATTGGTATAAATAAGTTTTGGTTTAAAACCGCATACAACCCCTACTCCCTGCAGCATGACTCTGGACAAACGGTCCTGGTCTTCAAAAAAATCCAAAAACTCGTTGAACTGAGTATATTCTATGTATTGCCCTTTACTGAATTTACGGTATTGGACTGCTATATTACTTAATTGATTATTCATTATTGTTAATTTTTTAATGATTCATTAAGGTTATTTAATAGACTCCACAGACGGTATTTCCGCCTATGGAGTTATTATTAAATTGTTTCTCCTTTCTGGAATTATTTTCTTGTTTCACCTGTACAAGGGTTAATTGATAAGAAATTATTCTGTGGATAACCGTCATAAATCGGAACTTTACTATCAGCAAGGAATATCTGGGTCCAGGCAACTCCTGTATGGCAACGGGTTAATGCACATTCAAGAGAGAAGGAGATAAATCCGTCCGGTGATTTGTCTGCGATCTGCTGAGCTTCATCTTTATTTATGATAATTTCACTCGCTCTATCAGGTCCTCTATAGGTATCTTTATCATATCCTGCAGGATAGTTCTTCTTATCATTACTTTCGTAAGTATTGCTTAAGAAAACATTTCCATTCGGGCTGCCGCCTATGATAATTCCGTTTCCTTTCAAATTAAATGTAGCTTCATTACAAGTGTGATTTCCCTGTTTTGCATCTATATACTGAATAAGCACCCTCATCCCCGTTAAACAAGCAATGGTAGTTTGTCCTACTAATTTTAATGGTTTTAATCTGTAGACTGTGCTACATCCGTTAGCATTTGTTACTGTAAGTGTCGGGTTGAAAGTATCTTCCTGCCCGGCAATCAGTTTGTACACGTGGGTTTTCAGATTTGCCGGTGCTTCGTTCTGAACAATCTGGCTTCCGTCATTGAAGTCCCATGTAAACGTAAGTCCTGCAAAGTTTCCAACTACATTAAATTCAACTGATGCATTCGGATTTGTTGTATTTGGATTTGTCGTAGGTTTCTCATAAGTTACCTTACCTGAAGCTACGGATGTAATTTCCGGATTTTCATAGACAATCATCTGGGGCTCCACAGCATCATCATTAACGGTAAATTTAATGGCCTGATTCAGATAGGTTGAAGCTACCAGGCCAGGATTGAAGAAGCTCTGACCTGCGGTTTGTGTAATTGCCGGAATCTGAACACCATTCACAAATGCTTTCACCTCCCCGTTTTCAGGAACCACTGTCATCGCAACCGGAGCGTCTTTCTGACACAGTCTGCTGTCTGGTAACACCAGGAATACAGGTTCTTTCTTAGAACAGCACAAGTAAGGCAATGAGAAGTCTGCAAGAACCTGGTTATCTGTTTCATTATTGTAAATTAAAACAAAAGTTCCTCCCGGTTCTACCCCAGCCACATGCTCCAAGCCTGATTTTCGCTCTAAAAAGTCACTTAAAATTTCGCTTACCACATCTCCTTTTTTAGGATCTTGTTTTACTACAGTAACACCGTCTGATGATCCTTCTTTTGAGAATTCAGCCTGGTTCAGTAATTTTAATTTATCATCCAGCCTAGAGATGTTCAGTAAAGTATTTTGTGTACCGCCTTTCTGATTGCTGATATCACTGGAAATTGCAGTCAATTGTTTTCTGAGGTCTTCTATGGATACCGTTTTTTCTTTGGCAGGTGTTTCGCCTTCGGATTTTCCGTCTTTATTCAGGACCAGCGCAATCACATCAAAAGCTAATCCGTATTGTGCTTTTAGATCATTGATATTTTGCAGAGCTGTTTTGTAAGGTTGTCCTAAGTGTCCTTCAATTCTATAAAAATCGTTGTTATCAATGTTATAATTCAATGGATTCTGAACATAGTCTTCGCTTGCCAGATTAATGGTATGGTAGCTTAGATTATACGTTTCTCTGTCCGTTTTTGTTTTTTCAAAGTTCCATTGAGTCAATAATGGTTTGTCTACATTATAGTAGTAAGGTATTGCTTTATCACCCAATCTCACATAAAGATTGGAAGGAGTAATTTTAACAGCTCCGGTATAGGATTGAAATCCGTTAATTTTTTGAATGAAACGATTAGCAAGCATTACAACTCTTTCGTAGTTTTCATCATCCGTGGTATTGATGGGTGAATTATAAAAACCGTGACGATAAGGCATATATTTTCCTAATTCGGATACCGCTCCCACATGGCCCAGCAAAAGGTGTTTAGGGAAAGAAGCTATATCCGGGCAGCACTCCGCGTTAAGATGCAGGATCAATCCTTTTATTTCATTGTATGTATCAATTAAATCCTTCAGTAAGTCATACCTATATTGATAATCGGCAAGGATTCTGGATGTAGGAGCCAATAAAGACTTTAATCTATCTAAGAGTGTTTCTCCCCCCAGATTAATGCTTACCTTAAAAGTATCTGCAATAGCGCTAAAGCCATCGCTTAGCTGCGCAAAAGTACTGGTAGCATTTTGAAATCTGGATCTTAATTCTGTTGCTGTTTTAACGGCAGGGTCCAGAATAACTCTTTTAGCCTCTATTTTGGGTAAATGATCAAACAGTTCTTCATAAGCATTATGAGCCTTATAGATCGTATCTTTGGCATCTCCTTTTGTCATCAGCCCTGATACAGATGCTGAATCTGCCAAGAGTACTTTAAGATTAGAAACCTGCTCTGCTCCGGTATTGTCACAGTCAGCATCCTGACACGGCGTCTCTTCATTGGAGTAGCTTTCCAGATACAGAATCATCACTTTATCATATATGCTGCCGATTTCTTTTGTATGTTTAAAATCTGCAACGTAAGCACCCTTGTCTTTTAACTGAGTATACTGCGCTTGTGTAACCAGTTCTAAAAGAGGAATTTGATGCCCTCCGATACGGAAATGCTCATATCCTACTTCATCAGTATAATTTCTAAAATATTTATAGGTAGCAGCATTGAAGTTTACAGTAGTCTCCAATGGCTTAACACTTGGCTGGCGAAGCGTTATTAAGTCTCCGTCTGTGGTAACTCCGGCACCTTGTGTAATGATGATAGTATTAAGTTCAAGTTCCAGATCTCCGGTGCCAGGTTTTTTTGTCTCAGCCTGAGGCTGCAAGACCAAATCCGTGTACGTGGATTGAAAACCACACGCTACTCCCACTCCACTCAAACGGGTTCTCGAAAGTCTGTCCTGGTCTTCGAAATAGTCTAAAAATTCGTTTAATTGCCCTTCTGTTAACGCTTGGTTTTCGTTGAACTTTCTATATTGGGTTGTTATATTCTCTAATTTAGCATTCATTGTTTTTCAATTTTTATAAGTTTGATTGTCCTAATATGATTTTTCCATCCAGGCTATCATTGTCATTCATTTCACAGTCCAGAAGTCTTCCCGGTCGGTAGATATTATTCAGATGGGTAAGAGCCGTCAATAGATCCATAATGCTGTTTCCAAGATTGACAATATTGTTTTTTGATTTATCTGAAAGGTATTTTTTAAAAGCAACTTCAAATTCAGCCAAATCGTTCTGAGCGGTTTGTTTTTCACTCAGCCTATCACCCACCCAGCAGATTTTTGCTAAAACATGGGCTGGAATTTCCTGTCTGATAACGGTTTCGGCATAACGTCTGAAATCAGGATCCTGGAAGCGATAAGCAAATCCGGGAAGAACAACGCTTACACGGTAAGAGTAAGGATCAAAAACATCTATTTCGCAGCCTTCTTCACAGGATGACATGAAGGCTTCAGAATATTTTATCGGATTTACAGTAGAATTACTTTCTTCCAGATCATACATTACTTTAAAAGTATTTTCTATCGACATGCATCCAATGCCCCCCATGAGTTTATAATCTTTAGTGGTTGGCTTCAGTAATAAATGCTCTACAAGGAAAATACCTTCTTCTGTAAAATCATATTTAAAATACTTCACAATATCCCTGATTCCATCTTTCATTTCTCCCAGTGACAGATAAGGATTCGTTTTTTTGTGGGTGGCAATCACGTTTTGCTGATCGGTATCATCTACAATTTCAAAATAGAGGTTCCCTCCCAATGAAACACGGATCTTTATATTTCCGATAAAGCAAAAATTTTCATTACATTCTTTTAGCATTTTTAAAGTATCCTGGGGTTTTTTCTCATCCAGTTTCTTTAATGCATTTTCAAGGTCTTCCTCATCTATCTGAATAGTCTGATATACGGCTTCATTTAAATTTTTGGTTGCAGCATACTCAATTTTATAGGTGTTTACAGAGGATAACATAATATTACCAATCCCGTCTTTTATCTTCCATGAGTAGATATCTTTATCATCACTATCTTTTGTTTTAATGATGGAGACCGGCGATTGGGATAGATTCCTCTGGGTATAATCTTTAATTCCCAGCAAACGGGCAATTCTCTTCTGTGCTCCGGAAATATTACGGGTATTCCACAGATCTGAATCCGAAAACAAAGTGTAATTATACCCCATCCCTCTGTCTTTACTTAATGAGGTATATTCTTTCAGAAAGTTTTCTTTGTTTCTTAAGACAATTTCATCGGTAGATTTTCCATACAATGACTTCATCAGGAACGTATAGTCGCTGAATGTTTCTGCAAAACGTGAGATCAGGTGGTCCAGAACTTCATTCCGGCGTTCTACACTGTTATCCAGCTCTTCATATAGTGAATCTGTAAGATTGTCATCACTTTCTGTATCATATCTGGAAACCAATTCATCAAAACCTTTAATATTTTTAAGAGCTTGTGTAAAAAAGGTTCTTTTTAAGTGACCATTAACGCTTAATACTTCTTTTACTTTTTCAAGATGCTTGAAATAACCGGCAAGGATCTGATCGAAAAACAATAAATACCCTTTTAATTGTTTTGCCAGAGCTTCTCTTTCGGGAGTTACATTTCCTATGATACCTGACATTCCAACTCCATAAGTATCCGGAAATTCATTTAAAATAGTAGCATAGTTGGCGATATCATATGACGTTCCCTGAGGCAGAATCAATTCTTTATTTTGTTTGGCATCTTCCCTAAGTACATCTTCTTCTCTTTGAAGAGTTAATAAGTAATCCTGAACTTTTTTCTCATTGATATTTAGCGGAAGGGAACCTTTACTGTAGCTGAATGAGCTTAGCTCACACAATTCCGGTTTTCTGCCTTTTTCAATGCAGATCAGCCAATCATTATTTTGTTTGATTACACTGTCGCAACCTGCAATGGAAATTTCATGAATTTCTTTGATACCATCAATTTTCATGATTTCACTGACGATATCAGAAAGGCGGACTTCTCTCCTTAACTGACTATTTTCAAGCTCTTTAGAATCTATAAAGCCATTATCTAAAAGTGGTCCTTCAAAAATCTGATCTGTAGTCAACCCTTTTTCGAGCATTTGCTTCAGTGAGTAGAAATGAACCTCCGGAGATAAATAGTTATTGACCGCTTTTAGTACTTTGGCGTGTACCAATTCTTCATCAGCTTTGTTTACCAGACCAATACGGGCACATACAGCGACTTTTTGGGTTTCAACTTCTTTAATTTCAGCTAAATCTTCACAAAGGCTTCTATTGGCATGGTAACGGTCTAATATTTTAATATTGATGTTAGATTTTTCGCACCCGGCACCTTCGGTATTAATATTCTCGGCATAATCTACATACAGATCATACAGCCCTTTCACGGTAAAGCTTTGTGTCTTGTCTCCAATAGGTTTAAAGTCTAATTTTCCGGTTTTGCAATCAACGTACAACGCTTCATTTTTAGGAACTAACCAACAGTTACGGATAGGTCTTTTATGACCAGCCACCATATTGATATCTATAAATAATTTTCTATAGTCAAGTTCGGTCAAAGGTCTTGAAGGCAGAATTTCTGTAGCTTTTAAAAACTGGGTATGAATATCATTCTCTTTCTCGGTAGAAGCCAGAATATCCTCCATGTTCAGGTTCATTCTCATACCAAGATCTGTTATGGCATAGCTTAAAACTTCTAAAGTGGTAATACCCGGATCATGAGAGTTGTAATCGGTCCATAGCTTTCCTCCTAACTTCTCTATGTATTCAATACCTGTTTTGCGTAGAAAGTGAAAATCTGTCTGATCCTCAGTCTCTATTTTTTTTGATATACTAATATGTTTGTTTTCTGACATGATTATGTTTTCTTCTTATTTATTATTAAATACATACTTGATCTGTAATGGTAACTTTATGCTGTTTAGCAGAAACTAAAATCGATTTCGGGTCTACTTCAATTAAGGATTGTCTTTGTAAAATATTATTCACCAATATTTTAATCTCATCGATATAATCCACATAATACAGCTGCTCAAGGTAGTTAATCATATGATTTACATTAAGTTCCACATTAAAATCAATATCTTTAGAGTCTGTAAAAGCCCATGGCGATATGTATTTTTTAATATCTTCGTCTAATTGTCTGGTATAAAATGTTTCATCATACTGTTCAAAGAATTTGACCTTTATTTCTACTTTTGCTTCTTTATAGTTCGGATTAATTACCTGCGCTTTAACATGCATCGTATTTAATTCATTTACATAATTTTGAATTTTATTCAGACTCGCTCTGCTTACTCTGGGCTGATAGATGTCAAAAGCATTTTTATCTTTAATATTCGGTACTACCATCAGGGTTATATGCCCTGGAGCCATGTATGAATTTTCAGAAGTATGATTGAGACATTTTACCTTAAAAACTTCCGGAAATTCCTGCAATACCAACTGCTCATAATCCCATTGGGTAATCGCTCTGTGCTTATGTCTTAATCTTTCACTCACACGTCTGTAAAACTCAGGATCGGATTCTTTATATTTCCCGTCAAACGAATTATAAGGCTGATGGACCGACTTCACCTGTGGAACCCTGGTAATCAGTTTTGCAATGGTCTCGGCTTCCAAACCATTATTTAAATGCGAAAGATCATTATCCTGATTTTGGAATGTCGCTAAAACAGCCTGAGTATAAATTCCCTGAATTTTACATACCGCATCATAGCTTCTTCTTGATTTGGCTCTGATCCAAACTAGTCCGTCTGTAAACCTTGTGTTACTTGTGCTGATATCTTTAGGAATTTTAAACTTTACAATACCGGATTCTAAAAATTTCCTGGATTCGTTTTTCAATAAATTGTCAGAAAGATCAATCCATGTATTTTTTGAAAGAATGCTCCATTCGATAAATTCTTTTTCTGCGAACGTTTTCGCTAAAGGGTTTTCACTTCCCTCCAGCATTTGAATCAGTAAAGAAACTGTTGCCTGAGGCATTGCTTCCAGTCCGATGTATAGTTCGCCTCCATTTTGATGTACCGGAACAATGCTTTTTGTATCAACTTCTTTTTCATACTGTCCGAATGCATCTTCATGATACACTTCTACTCCTTTGCTTTTTGATGCTTCCCCATTAACACCTTTGCTGAGGTAAGAATATGCGCTTTCTCTTGCGCTGTAATTCAGTTCAATATCTTCAGCAAAAGGAATATACGGTTCATTCGGAACGGGCTTTCTGGCTGCCGGATCACTAGATAATGCTAATGTGTACAATTTAGGATAAACATCCTGTAAAGACGACTGGTTCAGCGTTAATCTGATCGCTTCACTCGTTCCCGATTCATTACTCGAATTATAGATAGAAAATTGAGTTTTGTAGTCGTTTTCTACTTTTTTGAACAACTCAATAGCTCTGTCTTTCTCAGACCAAACTTCTTTTTCCAGTAATGCAGTATCTGCTCTGAAATAAGCGTCAGAACGGACAATAGATGAATTTTTTAATCCTTCAAATTCTTTTACGCTGATATTCTGATTTGGTTGAATGACATAAGCGTTGTACAAATCTGTAATTGAATCTGGTGTATTTTTCCAGTTGATGGTAATGTCAGCATTCAGCCATTTTTTGGAAAACATTTCAGGACATTTAATGTAAAAATTAGATCCTTTAACAGGTTGTGCCGTGAATGGATAATATGGTTTTTCAGCATTTAAAGTATTATTATCATTTTCTATCTGAACCGATTTTATTCCTTTTACATCAACTGCTATGTCAATGTTTTTTACCAGTTTTTCTGAAAGAGCTTCATAAATATCGTAGTATTCTTTACCTTCGATTATCAACCTTACAACAGGAAAATTGGTTTGAAACTTTTCTCCATGTACTTTCTTATCATACTTTACAACTGCAGGGAAATCTTTGGGTAATGTGAAAGAAAGTTCTAATTGACTCTCTATGTTTTGGATACATTTTAAACCGACTCCTAAAAACCATCCTTGTTCTCCACTACAAAGCACTTTGATATTGTTTTGAATAACTTCATCTGAAATACCTTCCAGTCTTTGCGTAGAATTTTTTTCAAAATCAATTTTAAAATTTATTGTTCGTTCTCCTTCTTTCAAATCAAACAATGATGAAGCTACCGAAAATCCCAGTTTTGCTTTCGGAAGTTCTTTGTAAATAGATTTATCTGAGATTGTTTCGTCAGAATTATATCCAAACGGCCACCAATAACTACTGTCTTCCGGCAGTTTATCTCCCAGACCGTCAGCAGAGTTGGCTATAGGGGCCATTTTCAGTTCTCTCTTTTCAACATCGTTTAAAAAACTTTTAATCACAACTACTTTTGCCTGATTGGCAACAAGCTCTTCGTTTGTTTTGTAAACCCTTTTTTTGCCGTTAATATCTTTACCTCCATCCAGTAATGTACCGTCCGGAATTCTTTCCTGAATTGCTTTTTTCGCCAATTCAAAAATCACATAGGTTTTATCTGACTTAGCATCATTTTTCTCAATCTGAAGTATTTCATTATAATAGAAATCCAAATGTCTTTTCGTCAGGTTATTGAAGGCCTTTTTTGAGAAGTCTAATAATTTTAAAAAGCAAACAAATAAGGTCAGATGGGGGGTCAGACTGCTATCCTGTTCAAACTGGGACATAAGATCTGTAACCTGTTTTTTCATACTTTTATACTCAACGCTTTCTCTGCGCGGGATCGCTTTGGTATCATCACCCAGGAAGAAGTTTCCCCAATTTCCTTGTGGTTTTGTATTATTATCTTTATTAAAATAGTTTACACGGTTAGCAAAATTATTTGCGAATAATAGCCAATCAAACAAATCGAAATCGTGTAATTCAAGATTACCAGGATCTAGTTCTGCTAAAAAGCGCTGCATTTGTGATTTTCCTTCACGATAATGTGAAAATGTATCTGTTTTTTTCATTTGTTTATATTTATCTTTCTATGGTCAGATGCAATACTCATGTAATGTTTGGTAGTATTCAAAATGGCTACAGACATCCCGTCATTCATTATATTTCAGTAGCTTCTCCTTTATAAAAAGGAAAAACAATATTGCTTCTTGTGTTCGTATTTCTTACTTCGTAGTCAATTTGTATCAAAACTTCTCCCTCAAGTTCATCCTGGGTATCAATATCAATACTTAAAATGTTTATTCTGGGCTCATGATATAAAATAGCACGTTCAATGATCCCTGTCATCTGGGTGATCAGCGTTAAGTCCAGAGGTTTAAAGAGCATTTCCTGCAGGTCACATCCGTAGTTAGGGAACATGACACGTTCACCAGGACGTGTTGATAACAAAATAAGAAGACTATTATTGATGTCTTCTACATCAGTGGTCATTGCCAGTTTTCCTTCAGTCTCATTAAACTCAGGCGGGAAGCTCCAGCCTATTCCTAAAAAATCTGTATTTATTTTCATACGTTATTTGTTATATATAATTGTAACATCTTGCATCTGTAACATAGAGTTTCAGTTATTTTAACGGTCTTGTTATTGATGTTTTACATTTTTACTTTCAGACAGATAATATGTATTAAGAGGTTCAAAACCTTATCTTTATATTACCCCCCTATTAAAACAGTAGCTTCACCTGCGGTTATCACGCCTCCATGCGCTGTAGAATCGCCCATTCTTGCGGCAGGTTTTCCGCCTATCATGACACTTGAAGATCCTGATGCAATGGTATCCAAAGGTCCTGTGCATACTGCTTTGTCTCCCACTCTGGCTGCAGGCTTCCCCCCGATAAGTACAGTAGGTTCTCCTGCAGGTATTATAGGGCCTCCAACATGTGGAACAGTTCCCGTCACCATAGGACAGGTATGCATATCTGTAATTCTTGCTGCGGGTTTCATGATTAATTGATTTTAACTTGGGACCCTTTCACTACTGTTACTGCTCCCGATTTAAGTTCAGAGCCCGAACTTCCTTCTGCTTTTAGCTGGGCGCTTGCCTTTACATTGATATTGGTTCCTTCCAGATTAATATCTCCTTTTGCTTTGATCTTGATGTCTTTACCACTTTCCATACTGATACCCTCTTTATTAAGCGTAAGAATATTGGAATGGTCATCTTTAATGGTAATAACATCAGCATCTTCATCTACAATGATTTTTTTGCCTTTTGGTGTTTCAAGGGTGTATGAAATTTTATCATCATTGAAGATCATTTTCATTTCGCTTCGGGTTACAAATCCCTTTTCATTATTATCATCAGAAGCTACAATAGGAGCCGGTTTTGCACTGCTGTTTAACATTCCCAGCACAACTGCGTCATTGGGATCATCATTAATAAATCCGATGATTACCTCATCTCCGATTTCCGGTCTGAAAAATGAACCTCTGTTTTCTCCTGCATCAAGGGTGGCAACCCGTGCCCAAATGCCCTCCTCTTCGTTGTTAATGATTGGAATTTGTACTAAAATTCTGTCTTCGCCATCCGGATCAGATTCCAATTGTGATACAACACCAATATGTAATCCGCTAATTGCAGGAATAATTCCTGAACCAGGCATTTCGCTTATATCATAAGTTTCTGAGAACCATGTGGGAGAAAGTCCGAATTGTGCGTCAACCAACCAATTTCCTTCGGCTATTTCGTGACGAACACCTGTTATGTATATTTTTCCGTTAAATCGGTTTCCTACTCCTTGTAGTGCTAATGAAACTCCCGGTTTAACGGATGGAATGCCCTGAAATTTTACTCTTCCTCTTGTTTTTGCTAACTGTTGGAAAGTTGCTTTTGCATCGCTCCATTCCTGCAGTTCACCCTGAGTAAGATTTCCACCATGTTTAAGTTGTAAATCTTCAATTCCAAAAACGTCTGCTAAATCTCCCGATGAAAGATTCCCATTGAGATTAATTGCCGGGTCCTGAGCTTCAACTTCTGTCAGTTCCTGGTCGGTATAACTCCATGTTTTGGCAATAATTTTACTGAATTGATCTCTTGCATCAATCTCTCCGTCAAATTCGTGTACAGATGATCCGTAAACAACGGTTTCTACCTCTTTTCCGCTAAAATCAGGTTTAGCAACTTTGATGGTTCCATCTTCAACAAAACACAGTTTGCCATTGGCCTGTGCTCTGGTTAACATAAAATCCCAATCCGACGCTTGGTACTGAACGAGTTCTTTATGTGAATTTGAAGAGGCTTCTACATCAGCAGTAAGCCCGCTGTTACCAATAAGCTCTTCAATGATATCACTGTCTTTACTTTCGTAGAAATATTTGCTTTTCCTTCCTAAGGTCATTTTCACAGCCTTATCTCTGCATTCTACGATGAGATAAGATGCTCCACTTCTGATTTTAATGTTATGCTTTACAACAACTCCTTTAAAAATGGTTTCTTCTTCAGAATGGTATCCGGCAGTGATCTCAATTTCTTTTCCGGGAATTAACAGCTCTTCATTGCTTAATTTAAAGTCTTGTTCCGGCACACTTCCGTCTAAAATTACGATGCGGGCATAAGGAATTCTGTTGACTTCTTTTTCCACGACAATGCTTTTCACACCATATTTGCCTGGCAGTTCTTTACCTCCGGACATCACTTTAAAAGTTATTAAATCCGGGTTTTTCGCTGTTTTTATGTATCCGCTATTATTCATATTATGAAACTTTTTCTATAGGCGGAAAGAACAGATCTTGCCCTGGTGTTAACTGTCTAAAATTGATGATTCCATTTACTTTAGCGACTTCCAGATAGTATTTGGAGTCTCCATAAATTCTTTCGGTCATTAAGGGTAATGTATCTCCATCCTGTACTGTTCTTTTGTGGGTAAGGTCTGGAGAATTTTTTTTCACCGTTTTTGCAGCAAGTTCATTGCTGATTGCCCCAACGAAAGTTGCTTTTCCGATCGCTCTTAATGGAGTCCCATTATTATTAAATAATTTATAATCTATTGTAAATTCATTAAGAATTCCTTTAAATTCAAATTTTCCCCAAATAACAATGACGTTATGTGGTTTATGAATGGTACCATCATACGCCCCAGTCGCTTCATAAAATTTATACAATTGGTCTGTTACTGCTTCTTTTTCAAATAATTTCCCTTTAATTTTATTGATAAGCTTATTACCTGGATTAGATTCTGTTACTCCCGTACCATCAAATAAAAATTCCAATTGTAAAGACGGCGGACCGGCCTTAACAAATTTTGGATCGGATGCTGTTGCTCCATTTTCTTGCTCGCTATTGAAATCATTCCTACGTGTAAAAGAAAATCCCGTTGGATTAATAAGAGGTACAAAAGCATCACTACTAATTATTCTTCCATAGGTAGAATCCTCATATGTTCCTATAGTTACTTTTTTTATTTCTCCTGCCATTATCTTTCTTTTTTACGTTGTTCTATATTGACTACCTGCTCTACACTTTCGCTGATTGCCCGCATGATTTGCGCTTCATCTACCGATGTGGCAGTTGTGGTTGCTGCTGCTTTTTCGTCCACATTTATTTTAATGTAAAGTTCTTTTATTTCTATTGGCATTTCGTTTGTTTTTAATTATTTATCAATACGTAAAAAACTTAAAACCAATTATTTAACGTATTTATTTAAAAAAATCTAAGCACATAAGGAGTGTGTTCAGTCTTGTTATAGACCAATCTTTTTCCTTTTATCTGAAAAATTTTGCTGAATGTTATCTTTAAGCTAACACACCGGTATGTGCTTAGATTTGATTTAGAAATTACAAGCCTAAGCTTGCTAACGATGAGGGTATTGTGAAATATCTGTATTTCAGTTCTATGGTTTCTATAGCAAGTTTGCTTTCTTCTGCGTTGAATTCTGAAACTTCCCATTTTACAGGATAAGCCCCAACTACATTCCATACCATTAAAGGTGCTGTAGACTGAAGTCCTCCTGAAAGGGTAATGATGAGGTTTCTGGGTTCAAATTCGAAGTTTTCCATAGCGTTTCTACACCAGCTTATCAATCCGGAACTTACGATTAATCCACGCTTAAGAACTAAATTTGGATATTTTGGCCGCAAAGGAAGCTGATGGCTAAATCTGTTTTCACCTCCTTCGGCGTATTCTTCAGTTGTAATTTCTGTTGATAAACCAGATACAGACTGAAATCTGGAGTCAATACCCTCTGTTGTTGAAATCCCATTAACAATAAAAGAGAAACTAGTTGGAGGATATAAAAGAGCCATGATTAGTTATTTTCAATAGTTAATCCTTCATGTGCAAGTTCCAGGGTTTCAATAGCCACCTCATTACCTTCAGCTTTAAGATCTGTAGATTGTAATTTAAGCGGAAATGCATTTTTTACTTTCCAGGTCACTGCAGGCTCTCCGTTCTCATCTAAAAGGGAAATTGTAATGGTTCTGCGCTCTACGGTATTAAGCTGAGTAGTCTGAAACCAGTTAAAAAACTCATTGTCCTTTTTGAAAGTTCCTCTCTTTAAAGTGATGTTACTGAAAACTTTCAGGCCGGGCATCTTGATTTTACTAAAGTCAGGACTCGCTCCGTGTCTGTATTCAATTAAACCGGCTTCAACGTTTAAACCGCTTACTTCCTGGAAACCTACTTTTGTTCCGCCCCAATCTACTTCAAAGGCAAACTTTACTAATGGATATGTACTCATAATGTATTTATATTTTTGTTATTATTTAAGTTATTTTATGCTTCCTGTAATTTGTGTGAAAAACGAAGCACAATAAATTCAGCCGGACGTACGGCTGCCATTCCGATCTCGATGTTCATTCTTCCTTCTAAAATATCCTGAGCGGACATTGTTTTGTTCAGACCAACACTTACGTAATAAGCTTCTTCCGGTTTGCTCCCTGCCAATGCTCCGTCTCTCCACTGCTGATCAAGGAAATTCTCGATCATGGTCTGTACACGAACCCATGTATTCGCTGTATTCGGTTCAAATACGAAACGCTCTGTTGCTTTTTTCACAGATTCTTCTACCATGCTGAAGAAACGACGTACGGATACATATTTCCATTCATTGCTGTTTCCGTCCAGCGTTCTTGCTCCCCAAACCAATGTCCCTTTTCCTGTGAAAGTTCTGATTGCGTTAATTGATTTTCCAGCAGCTGGATCCACATTCAGTTTATCCTGATCTTCATGAGAGATTTTTACAGTTGGAGCTACTACATAGTTAAGACCTACATTAGCTGGTGCTTTAAATACTCCCGCAGTACTGTCTACCTTAGCGTAAACTCCCGCCATTGCTGATGATGGTGCCAATACTACTCGTTTAGATTCAATCAGTTTTTTAGCTCTGTTATACAAATCTGAATCGCTCTTTTTTAAATCAGATAAATAGGTAGCATCTTCATTTCTTAAAGTAAAATCTGATTGAGGGCTGCTGATTTCAACCTCCTTCTCATCAAAATTATAGCTTAAGATTGTTTCTAGTTTTGGGTAATAAGCTGCACCATATTTTAAACGCTCACCGCTTGGCCCAGCGTCTACACCTTCTCTAAAATTAATAACTGCTCTAAAATCAGCACCTGTAGTAGAATCATCACCTACAACATCCATGATCACAAATCTGTCTTTCATAAGTTCAGCATGATCTAAAGCAGATTCATAAAAACTATAGATATTCGCATCCAAACCTTCAGCATCCGGGAAAACAATAAGGGTTGGTTCGTCTTCTTTTTCCAGAGTCGCAAGACCTTTTTCCAATTCAGCTAATTCTACTTTAGTTGGAAAACCTACTGTTTTTACTCCTACAGAAACGATATAACATGGTCCGCCGCCATTGGCAAAATACATTTGCATCGCATAATACATTTTGAAAGGACTTAGAGCGACCTCAGTTTCAAGAGAATTACCATTGATGTTAATCTTGAAAGCTTCAGGCAATGCTTCTCCAAAAATTGTTTTATATTCCAACATAGAAGAGATTCTTGTTGGTTCATTTCTAGGCCCTTTATCTGTGTACCCAACAAAAGCCGGGATAGCCGTTTCTACTTGTGCTACTGATGGTGGGAATGTTGCAATTTCCTCAACGTAGACTCCTGGTGTTTTGTAACTCATTTTTTTAAAATTTTAAATTAATATTAGTTATTTTCAATAGTTAATCCTTCGTGTGCAAGTTCTAAGGTTTCAATAGCCACCTCATTACCTTCAGCTTTAAGATCTGTAGATTGTAATTTAAGCGGGAATGCATTTTTTACTTTCCAGGTCACTGCAGGCTCTCCGTTCTCATCTAAAAGGGAAATTGTAATGGTTCTGCGCTCTACGGTATTAAGCTGAGTAGTCTGAAACCAGTTAAAAAACTCATTGTCCTTTTTGAAAGTTCCTCTCTTTAAAGTGATGTTACTGAAAACTTTCAGTCCGGGCATTTTGATTTTACTAAAGTCAGGACTTGCTCCGTGTCTGTATTCAATTAAACCGGCTTCAACGTTTAGACCGCTTACTTCCTGGAAACCTACTTTTGTTCCGCCCCAATCTACTTCAAAGGCAAACTTTACTAATGGATATGTACTCATAATGTATTTATATTTTTGTTGTTATTTAAGTTATTTTATGCTTCCTGTAATTTGTGTGAAAAACGAAGCACGATAAATTCAGCCGGACGTACGGCTGCCATTCCGATCTCGATGTTCATTCTTCCTTCTAAAATATCCTGAGCGGACATTGTTTTGTTCAGACCAACACTTACGTAATAAGCTTCTTCCGGTTTGCTCCCTGCCAATGCTCCGTCTCTCCACTGCTGATCAAGGAAATTCTCGATCATGGTCTGTACACGAACCCATGTATTCGCTGTATTCGGTTCAAATACGAAACGCTCTGTTGCTTTTTTCACAGATTCTTCTACCATGCTGAAGAAACGACGTACGGATACATATTTCCATTCATTGCTGTTTCCGTCCAGCGTTCTTGCTCCCCAAACCAATGTCCCTTTTCCTGTGAAAGTTCTGATAACGTTAATTGATTTTCCATACGTAGTATCTACGTTAAGAAGATCCTGCTCCTTAGTAGTAATTTTTACGGTTGGAGCCACAACATAGTTAAGACCAACGTTAGCTGGTGATTTAAATACTCCGGCAGTACTGTCTACCTTGGCGTAAACTCCCGCCATTGCTGAGGATGGAGCAAGAATCACCTGTTTAGATTCAATAGCTTGCTTAGCCTGATTATACAACTCTGAATGATTTGCTTTTAAATCAGCTAAATTTCTGCTACCATATACACCAGTAACCGGTACTTTATCATCTTTGAAATCATAACTTAGAACTGTTTTCAATTTAGGATGATAGGCTGCTCCATATTTTAGACCTGAAGCAGACACTTCATTTCTAAAGGTAGCATCATCTCCCAGGACATCCATAATGACAAACCTGTCTTTTAATAATTCTGCCTGATCTAAAGCTTTATTATATAAATTGTAGGCTTTAGTGATTGTATCCTGATCACCGGCTCTGGAAACCAGTGACGTTTTAAAATCAGCAGTACTCTCTGCAACACTTTTAGCACTACTCCATACTGAATCAAACTTAGATGCAGCAATTTGTATATCAATCTTAACGTCAGCCACCTGAGCATTTGGAACTGCAGCAGCAGCTTTACCTGCTTCTACAACTACCTGAGCTGCCTGAGCTGCAGCAACTTCATTAGCATCATTAGGATTGGTAATTTTGTAAGTATTGGCTTTTGCAACAGTAGCATCTATAATATGCTGTATAGTTGGACCGGCAGAATTTGCAGCATCTGCAACAGCTTTTGAGGCAGTTTTTGCAATAGTGGCAAAAGTTTCATTACTTTCTGAGGCTTCAGAAGCTTTGGCAGCAGCAGCAATATCTGAAGCAGCAGGAACTAAATCCTGAAGATCAGGGAAAACGATAAGAGTTGGTTCGTCCTCTTTTTTTAATAAGTCAAGACCTGCCTGTAATTCTACAGTATTTACGGATGCAGGATACCCTTCAGGTCCTACAGAAACAATATAACATGCACCACCTCCATTGGCAAAATACATTTGCATCGCATAGTACATTTTAAAATCGTTTACTTTAGTCTGCACTGCTGTTGCAACGCCATCTCTAAAAGCTACAGCTAAAGGTTCCGGCTTAGCATGTCCAAAAAGTTGCTCATACTCCAGCATAGAAGAGATTCTTGTTGGTTTATTTTGGGGTCCTAATTCGGTATATCCGATAAAAGCTGGAATAGCTGTTTCAACTTGTGCTACGGAAGGTGGAAATGTAGACTGTTCCTCCACGTAAGCTCCAGGGGTTTTGTAATTCATTTTTAAAAAATTTAATGTTAATATTAATTATTCTTCGAAGCTGAACTTCGAATATATATTCGTGATTGATTGTAATTTCTAAGATTCTTGTAATTGGTGTGAAAAACGTAATATAATAAATTCCGCCGGTCGTGCTAATGCTACTTTTACCGTTACACTCATCGTTTTGGTTTTAGTTTCATCTTCATCTGCACCTACTTCAACAAAATAAGCTTCTTTTGGTGTAATCCCTGCCAATGCACCTTCCATCCATTGCTGGTTAAGAAAATTTTCAAGAGTAGCTTTTGCCTGTAACCAGGTAGGTCGTATATTGGGTTCGTCAATAAATTCATGAAGTGTTTTACTTATCGCTTGCTTTAGCATATTATAATAGCGACGTACATTCACATACTTCCATTCATTGTCTTTCCCATCTTTTTTGTCCATTCCGTCCAGCGTTCTGGCTCCCCATACTAATGTCCCTTTTCCTGTAAAAGTTCTAATTGCATTGATTGATTTTCCTGTATCATCTATATGTAGTTTTGCCTGTTCCTGATCTGAAATTTTTTCTGTGGGAGCAACTACATAATTAAAACCTACGTTGGCGGGAGCTTTCCACACCCCTCTTATACTGTCTACCCTGTTGTATACACCAGCCATTGCAGATGATGGGGGTAAAACAACTTTCAACGACTGTATTTCTTTCTTCACCTGATTGTATAATGCAGAATTTGAGGACTCTAAATTTTTAAGGGTAATACCATTTGCCTCTCCTTCTTCGTCTTTCACATCAACAATTGCAGACTTTAGCGCTTCAAATTCCCCACTGAAAGCAGGCGCGCTTTCATCCAAATCATCAGGAACAGTAAAATCATCAATTGTTCCATCATATATAGCTTCTAACACAGCTTTTGATTCATTAATTGCCAGAATTAAACTTGATTTTCCATGAGATACCGCATCAGCGGATTCATTAATTTCTTCTGCAATGGCAATAGCCTGTCCTAAGAAATCAGCAAGTATAAAAGGATCAGGAGATCCACCTGAAATTTCCATGTTTGCTAAGTTTTGCAGTTCACTTAAAGCCGCTATCTCCCCTTTATAAAAAACAGAGCTTTCCTGCTTAGGCTCCTGTAAACCTTTATGTACAATTGGTGTTTTATTCTCATCAAAAGAATAGTTCAAAATAGTTTTTAAATGTGGGAAATAGGCTGCAGCATGACTGGTTGAATTCACTTTATTTCTAAAGATATCAATAGTAGTAAGATCATTGGATCCCTTTACAGAGTTTCCGTAATAGGTATCCAGTATAGCAAATCTATTTTCTGTCTTTACTTTTGCTTTCTCAATTACCTGATTGGAGATTGTATAAAAATCTTCTTCATTAGCTAGCGAGATCGCATCAGGGAGAATAATAAGACTTGGTTCTTTTATATAGTCAATCATCTGTACCCCTGTCTCCAGTGCAGACAGCTGTACTTCTCCTGTTGAAGGGTATTTTCCTGCAGAAATAATATAGCAAGGCCCCCCGCCATTCGCAAAATACATTTGAAGTGAATAGTACATTAGAAATTGTACCGGAGGTGGTATTAGAGCCACCCCTTTATCTTTTACCTCTTTTAGCTGAATGCCCTCTTTTTTTGGTCCCCCGAAAGAGCGTTCATATTCCAAAAGAGAACCGATTTTAAAAGCATTTTTATATTGATCAGGTATTAGCTCAGTATACCCTATAAACACAGGTATGGCTGTTTCTGCTAATGCAACAGAATAAGGAAGTTTTGTAATTTCTTCAATAGAAACTCCCGGTGTTGTTAGATTTAACATGTTAAAAAATTTGAAAAGGTTATTAGTTTTTATTTTATGGTTAATTAACTTTAATACTTTGTATATTAACGTCATTAATCAGTTCAACAGGTTTTGTCTCTTTAGCTACAATTTTTATTACACTGATTTTATATAAGACAGACGGCATGATCTTCCCACCTAATAATCCCCAGATATAACTTAGCTGATCAAAGGGGATAGAATGCAATTCAATTCTGAACTTAAAATTATCTTCTTGATTGGATCCAATATATTCTAATACATTATTTGCTTGAAATATTTCAATAACTTTCGAGATATTCAGCAACCCTTTGTTATACATACTTCTGTTGGCTGCGATCATTACATAAAGGTTTAAATAAGCCGGAGCACTCTCCTTGTCATATCGGGTCGGTTGAGATTCTACCACTACCTGCTGGTATCTTGATCTATTTTTCAATGTTGATTCTTCCTCAACACTTAAAAGAGTAATTATTACCTTGTCGCTAAGCCGAGAGTCTTCGTCATCATGTTTTGCGATATCACCTACAACAGCGATTTCTACTTCATTAGGAAAAATTGGGTTATATAAACCATTTGGCTCATTTAGCTTATTTTGTAAAACTGTTAATACATTATTAATCATAATTTCTGTTCTTAGTTATTGTGGTGCAAACATACAATCCCCCCTCCTCAAAAGACAAATATTTGGAGCTCTCAATACAGTCTTTGCAGTAAATCGAATTTTTATTTTTCGAAAAAAAAATAAAAAAACAAAAGAATAAAACCATCATAATCAAACCATTGAATGTTTTTTTTGAAAAATAAAAATTTAGCTCTAAGACTTTCTCTATACACATAGCAAATAATCTTATCCGGAGAATAATTGCCATTTGAAAAATAAATCTTCAAATACTACGGCATACTTCCCTCTACTCTCACTTGAAAGTGATGTCTTTTTATACCCTGTAATTTCTAAAAACAGCAACCTCCATTTAATCGGGAAACAATTTTGCCTTTTACTGCAAAGACAGAATAGAGCGTCCTTATAATTCGCAAAATGCCTTTTCATCTTCTAATTTTGACCCCAATAATTTTTAAAATTTAATAACATGAATATCAAAAAACTTTTTGGCAAGCGCAATGAAATCATTGGCGGCCATTTCAATGAATTGCGCTCGAAAATGGGCGTAGCTGATCAAAACGAAGAACTGATTTTCTCTTTAAGAGAACAAATTTGTAACGCATGCCCTTTAAAAAACGGTAATAATTGCAACGCCATGAAATGGCTTAACCCAGACACACTGGAAGTTATAGACTATCCAAAAGATGGCTTTATAAGAGGTTGCGGATGCAGACTGAGTGCAAAACAAAAATCAAAGTTAAGTCTTTGCCCTGCAGGTTTTTGGGGAGGAGAATTCGATCAGAAGTAAAATCCTTTGAACACTCTCTATATTGTATAATTAAAACCTATTTAGTATGATGCAAGATCATATAATTCAGAAAGTCTTTGTGGAAATCACAGTTAACAACAAAGAAAAAGCATTTAGCCTAAAAGAGGATATTAACAGTTTTTTGTCTATGGATGTTTTTCCGGAAATAGAGAAGTACATCAATACTTTGGAGCATCAATTAGTCGGCCATACCCTCCAAATTCCTCGGTTAGAATTGGATCTGGATGTAAAAAGCAGTTCGCTAAATGCTGAATTAAAAGAAAATATTGCTCGACTTTTTAAAGAAGAACTTTCAGAAGTCATTAACCCGGTTATAGGTTCAGATCAAACAACAGAAATTGATTCTAAGGCATATCTGATTGACAATCAGGAAAAGATGGTGCAAACTTTT
The DNA here is from genome assembly GCF_021869765.1 of Chryseobacterium sp. MEBOG06. Taxonomy (NCBI): domain Bacteria; kingdom Pseudomonadati; phylum Bacteroidota; class Flavobacteriia; order Flavobacteriales; family Weeksellaceae; genus Chryseobacterium; species Chryseobacterium sp. MEBOG06. The sequence continues at coordinate 3,392,296 of NZ_CP084580.1, forward strand.
GTCTATTTTTTAGAAAAGGGATATATGCCCTGGTGGAATTCGGACAAAAAAGAGACTTCTTTTATGGAGCCAGCCGCATTTGATCATCTGATTCTGGCTGATAACTTCTCCCAAAGTATGATTCCCCTTTTGTCTAAACCACATGTTCAGGATCGAATTATCAATCAATTTTCAAATGCGCAGATTGCCCAATTATGTCTGACAGTTATAAAAAATAAGGCGTTAAAAATCAACCTGCAGGTCGAAGTCATCAGTCTCATATCTAAGCTTAATAATACTGAAAGACTTATCATATGGCGTTTAGTTCTGGATGTATTATCAAAACATTTGGGCTCTTCAACTAATAACCTTCGGGAATACCTTCTGCAACAGATTACAAAAGTAGCAACAGTAGCAGCAAAGGGTCAATCACCAGCAAAGGTTCAGTCACCAACAAAAAACAGCTCTCAGAAATGGAAAGCAGTCGCTAAAATATTCCCCTTTATTCAAGAAGATGAGATTATTGAAAGCTTCGAAAACAATACTACTGATACTCCGGAAGGTACAAAAGATTCAGCAGAAAAGATTCAGAAGGAAAATATTTCAGAGCATGCTAACCCACACCTGAATGATGGGCAATATGTTCAAAATGCCGGCCTTATTCTGATACACCCATTCATTAAAACCTTTTTTGAACATTGTGATCTTATTCATCCGGAAACCCAACAGCTCACTGACCCTGAATTAGGTGCACATTTGTTACATTATATTGCTACCGGAAAAACAAATGCTCCTGAACACGACATGATTTTCGAGAAATTCTTATGTAACATTCCGATGAATCAATCGATTAACAGACATATTAAACTTTCGCGTAAGCATAAAACACAGGCTAAAAATGTTATAGAAAGTGTTCTGCACAACTGGAATCCAATGAGAAAATCATCATCGGGATTATTACAAAACGAATTTTTCCAACGGTCGGGAAAATTAGTAGTTACCGATTTTGATTACACCCTTACCATAGAACGAAAGGCGCAGGATATTTTACTTGATAAACTTTCCTGGGGTATTGGTCTTTTTAAACTGCCATGGCAGGAAAAATTCATATTTGTGAACTGGTAATCAATTTTTTATTGATTGGTTCATACACTACAAAATCTACTCTAGAATTATTTTCTATTTTAAGAAAAATATTTTCCGGTATTTCTCCAGCCTTACCATCCAATTTTAACACAAGCAACTCAAAATACAATTATGAAATCTCTAACTAATCATGAACAAAAATCATTGGCAAAGACAAAAGTTAATGAAAAAACGGAAGGAATTAATCACTTTTTTCAAGCCACTGAAGTAAATCATAATGCTTTAAACGAAGAAATGAAATGGTTGCAATTGCTTATTGAAATGCGTTGCACAGAATTGTTTTTAGAGGATGAGGATACTGCTTATGAAGTGCCTGAACCCCCAACGATAAATGATGAATCACCCTACTCGGTTACGATAAACACCCACCAGCTGACAGCAATAGACAGAGTAATTTTAGCGCTGGGGGTTGCCTCAGCTCATTATCCGTCAGTGCTAAAAACATTCGTACAGATAGAAGAAAGCAGCAATGCATTTGCTATTGAAGCAGGCGGCGAATACAGTAAGAGTAACCGAAGTTTTAAGCCAACTTTTCAAACTTCACTTTTTTTGCTTGCCGGTAAGGATTTGTCCTTGTGGTCGCAGTATAGTGCCCAACTGATAAACGGCAGTGTATTACTGAAAAATGACATTATTTACAATCGTTCTGCAACGGAGTTTATTCATGCAAAGATTGAATTGGACACTGCTTATCTAAACTATTTTTTGTCAGGTCAAAAGCCACACTTAGATCACGGTTCGTACTTTCCGGGGAAGCTTTACAAGTCTGATCTGACCATGGATGATATTATTTTGGAAAATAATGTAAGAGAACAGATCAAACCCATTGGACATTATATCAAAGCATTGGAAAGCGGCTTTTTTAAAAATGGGGAACACAGTTTTAAACCGGGTTTCATGGCCCTATTCTACGGTGCACCGGGAACAGGAAAAACGATGCTGGCAGGAATACTTGCCAACACTTATGGTATTGATATGTATCATGTAGATCTCTCCCAGGTGGTGAGTAAATACATTGGTGAAACTGAGAAGAATCTTGAAGTACTATTCAACAGACTGCAGGGTAAAAACTGCATGCTGTTTTTCGATGAGGCGGACGCTTTGTTTGGAAAACGTTCTGATGTAAAAGATGCTCATGACCGCTATGCCAACCAGGAAGTATCTTATTTATTGCAGCGAATAGAAAAATTCGACGGATTAACAATCCTTGCCTCCAATTTTGAAAATAATATGGATGATGCTTTCAAACGCCGTATAGATGTATCTGTAAATGTAATACGTCCGACAGAAGCCACCAGGGAAGCACTTTGGAAACATTATCTGCCCAAGAATACAACCTTTGAAAGTGACGAGCTTTTAAAACATTTAGCCAAAGAATATTCTTATACCGGTGCTAATATCCGCAACATTATGAAAAATGTAACGATGGCAATATATGATCGTAATGAAACCATTATTACTCATTCATTAATAAGCACTTATCTGATGATAGAAAACGAAAAGGCTTTTGGAAAAAATCAGTCCCGCCTCAGCGCATTTGTACAAAAATCAGAATAAACCTTTAACACATCTCAATGAAAATATCTAATAACCAACAACATGAGCAGACATCAAAAAACATTTGCGCCCAGGACAAACAGGTCCGAAACGCAAACTACAGATAATAAAGAGGATGAAAAAAAATATGAAAAAATCAACAGTCAGGATGCTAAAATTTCCCTCGCAAAAACAGAAGTTACCCAAATAACATACGATCCTTTTAGAAACAGAGCATTTAATAAAGTAGAAAGAGGCTCAGCCAGAATACAGCTTTTGGACAGCGGGCTGCATGTATTGGCGCTCAATAAGGCGCTCAATTTATTAGGACACAAAGTCACTGAAAACGGAAATTCTTTTGGCAATAATACAAAGATTGCCCTCATCAACTTCCAACGAAAGAATGGTCTTACAGGCTCTGGAGTTTTTGATAAGGAAACTTTATTGAAAATGGATGGAGAGTTGGCAAAATTTAAAGATAAAAAGGATAACGGTAATATTACTTTGTCTTCAACATTGGAAAAACCTAAAACCAGTAATTCTAAAGATGATGACTCGATTACTCATACTATTGTTATAGCAAAAAATCAAAAATTTAATGGCAAATTAATTCAGACAGATGAAGATCTCAATCACTTTGCTGAGTTTAAGATGAACATAACCCGCCATCTGAAATGGAATCCAAAATTTACTGATGAAGAAGTTAAAAATATGGTTGCCAAAGGAGCGTCTGTAAACTATAAGATATCTGCAAAAGAAAATAATATAGAAAAAGAAACAGAAACGCTATCACCAGACAAAAAACAATTTATCAGAGACGCAACAAGTACCGCCGATTACATTCAGAATACGCGTATCCTCGATCTATTAAAGCAGTTATCTGATGAAGAAATAGCTGATTATAAGAGTAAAGTTTCGGAGGAAACAACTGATTTGAAAGTTATCGAAGAGTCGCTTAAAGCATATATAGAAACCCGTAATAAAAATATTAAAAATAATGATGAATTAGAAACTATAAAAACCAAACTTTATGGTTTAGAAGAACTATACAAACAATACATAGCTTTTACTAAACTATCTCCAACCATAACCCATACTTCTAGCGTGGGTACTTCTGTAACTTATATAAGTACAGAGTATGAACCTGTTAAGAAAAAACTAACCAACGATTTAATTACTAACGGATTTAGAGGAGGGATTGATGAATTTAAAAATTTTATAAAGAGATATGAAACTGCCTTTGAAACCGAAACCGTCCGTATTGGTGTAGAAATGCTACAACATTATAAACATACTTTATATGAAGAAGAAAAAAAACTAGATGATGATGTTTTCTTAAACAGCCTATTAAATAGTATTATAAAATCGGGAGCTAAACAAAACTTTGAGGACGCTAAGACGGCTAAAAAGGCGGTTAGAATGAGTTTTGCAGATAAACCTAATCAGGATCAAAAAGATTCCGGCAATAGAATGATAGCTGAAGCCAACCAAAAAGAAACGCAAGGTAATACTACTATACTATCTTTATACGAATACACACCATTAGTTAGAGATGATAAATTTGATAAGGAATCACTTGCTAAAATCACCAATAAAAAAGATCTAAAAGCATTTCTGTACAAATATATTATTTCACAAACCAAAAACGTGGATAGTGTGATCAATAATATACAAGAAAAGCCCGAACACATTTATGAACTTGACAAATTATTCCAAGCTTCTTATTCAAAACAACGTCTTGAAAAAGGGACTATTTACGATAGCATTATTACAAAAAAACATACTAAACTAAGTAATCAAAAAATATTATTAGCTATTTGTCAAGGTATCTTTGCTGCAGCCCTTATAGCGGCAACTTGGGGAGCTGCCACTCCAGTGGTTATTGCTGGTGGTGCTTTATCTTTAGCAATGAGTATTGATATCGCCTACGAAACCATCAACGAGTATAAAAATAACAAAGAGTTCCATGATGTAGGTTTATTAACAGATGATCCAAGTTTGGTTTGGGTAGTAATAGCCATTGCAGGTGTTGCATTAGATGCTGGAGCATTAAAATCTTTACTACAAGCGGCTAAACCTATTGCTAAGGCAGCTACAGCTTTTAACGAAGCTGAAGATACTATAAAAGCATTACGCATTCTTGAAAACGATTTATCTAAAATAAAGGGACTTGAAGACAGAGTACACAAAAACATTATAAAACAGGCTGTATTAAAAGGTGAAATGAAAGAAGCTTTAAAAGCTGCTAAAAACAGTATGTTTACTGTTAATATGATGGTAAATCCAGAGTTTGCCAGTAAGCTGGTACCAATAGCTATTAAGTACTTAAAAAGCGGTATGCTAAACTTCGAAAAATTTTTGATAGAATTACAAGCAGCAAAAATAATTAAAGAAATAAAAAAACTTTCACCTGAAGAATTATCTTTGCTTAAGAAAACTTTTGAAGAAGCAGGAAAACAAATACCTAGATTAGATGAAACAGCGAAATTCTGGAACGTTACCAATCAAGCGGGAACGGAACTGAGATGGACAAATATTCGAGAGAAAGATTTAGAAAAATCGATTGATGCTGCATTTAAAAGCCAAAATTCAGGTAAAAACTGGGAAGGAGAAGTTGCGCGGGAATTGAGTAAATATGATGAAATAACAGATTTTGCTAATGAATTTAAAATCATTGAAAACGGAACTGTAAAAAACATTGCTGGAGATATTGATGTTGGTAGCTCTAAATATATTATTGAATGTAAGGAAAGTATTAGTCATAATACATTAACAACAAAAACGCCCGATGGATCTTATAAGTTTTTAAATCAATTTGATAAGTATTTGAACCAAAAAAATATTAAATATATTAATATCAAAAACAGACAAGTAGTTTTGGTAATTAAGAACTTTGGAAAAAACACAGACATATCCCATCCAATATTAAAACAACTGCAAGATAAAGGAGTAATAGTTATAACAGATTTAAACCAAATTAAAAACTTAAAATAAATGGAGACAGTATTTATAATTAATAAAAAGTATATTGAAAAAGATGAAATTTTAACAAAAATTTCGGATATCGCTAAAAATATAAACGCCTCTTTCTTTAATGATGAAAATGATCCTATTCTAACTAAAGCTAATGTAGACAATTTTGAACAAATAGAGTTTGGAGGACTAAATAAAGAATATTTCAAAGAAACTATTAAAAATGAAAATTTTATAAAAAATTATGGTTGTTTACTAACTATAGACTTCTCAACAGAGCAAAATCTTATTATAATTTTTTTAAAAGCTTTTTTTAAAGAATTTCCCGATATGCTTTTATTTAGTGAATTTGGAGAAGCATTAAATGCCCCTTATACCTATTCAAAGAATCATTTGGATCATTTCTCTGGGCAAAATGGTTATGATCTTATAAGTAAACCTCCCAAGGATCAAGAATCTAAAAATGAAAACTTTTGAAGAAATAAAAAAAACGGAACCCCTATTAAGATTTTTAGGAAGCAAATTTGGAACGATGTATTTTAATGATAATGTTTCTGGTGGAAATGATATTATTATACGTCATTTGGATGGTGAACTTACCCCTGAACTCCTCCCAGTACATTCAATTATATGAGGCTGTATTAGAGTATATTGATGAACATCATAAAATAAAAGACCATGTCTTAATGCCTCAATTATTAGAAGTAGGAGAAGATTATATCATTCGCCCTTTTTATGTTTATCTTGTACCTACTCGTAGATATTTTGACCCTGATGAACCATTAGAACCATTAAAAGAATACTATGAAATGATCAGGGCTTTCTCAGAAGAAATGATCAATGAGTTTTCGGAAGAGGATATTACGGATCCTGACAAAGAAAGCATTATAAAAAGAATTCTAAGAAAAAGTCTGATAGAACCAAGAGGCAAAACTTTTTTTGAAGGACGCTATCTAAAAAAACATATTATTGTAGAGCCTGCTATATCCATAGAAGATATAGAAAAATGGAAAATTAGAGATGAAGAATATTTTTCTTAACGGGTAATGAATAAATAATTATTTAAAATTAGCCAAAATAATAAGCAAAGCTGGCTGAATCCTGAAGATTTAGTGTTAGCTAAAAATGCTTTTGAAAAGGCAAAAACTTTAGCTAAAGATGATAAGTTAGCTCTTGAACTCGAAAAAGCAGTAGCTGATAATGATCTTGCGAAGGTAAAGAGTTTGCTAGAAGAAAAGAACTATACTGGACGTTTCTATAATGGGAAAAAACCTAAGTATGAAAACCCTGGACATCATGACCCAAAAAGTCCTAATTTTAGAGGTGGAGGAAGCAAAACTGAAGCTATTCCTGAAAATCATGAAGAACTATGGAAAAGAGCTATACCTGGTTTTTCTAATTTGGAAACTAAACAAGGAATAGGAATGCCCAAAACCTGGTATAGCATTGACAATGCAGGAAAAATACATCAGTTTCAAGTGGATAATAATGGAATAGCTCATTGGGCTGGAAGTCAAAATGGAGCTAGAGGAGTACAAGGAATAGATGAGGCAACAAAAAGAAGACTAATAAAATACTTTAAAGATAAATTAAAATGATAAATATATATAATTCTAAAAGCATAAAATTAGAAGTTGAACTGTCACAGAATATTTCTTTTGATAATATTTTTGGAAGGCTAAATTTCACAATACATAATCAGAACTTGTCAAATAATGAAGAGGCTAATTTAGCATATCTTTTTGTTGATTTTGAATATCTTAAAATAAGGTTAGAAGCAAATGAAATAATTAAAAATGATTTGTTTTATATAGCAGATGAATCAATTTTACTATATTGGAAAGAGTGGGAGATTTTTATGGATAGTATCAACATTGAAGAAACAGAAGAAAAGAAGACAGAAAATGCAATTTTTTTTGATAGAAACTATTTTAGGACAGGCAATATATTCAGTAGCTTTTTCTTTGATGATATAATGATTTTTTACGTTATCGAAAATGATTTGATTAAATTTAAATATTGGAATAAATTATGTGGTTCCAAAATTTATGAAATAGGCGTAAACAAAAGTGAGCTAATAAGTAGCATTAATTCTTTCTTAACTTTTTTTAACACGACTAATAATTATTTAAAAAATAAAAAATAAAATCATATATATTTTCCCTATAGAATTTAGTATATGAAAAAAATGAATAGAGAAAAATTTCATCTATCCTATTCTCCAAAGTCTCCCGACTAGCTCTTAAATCATTCCTTGAATTCAGGAAGAAATCTTATAATATTGCTAAATCATTAAATATATCTAATGTAGAATTAGGAGGTTCTACAATAATAAACCCAGATGTCTTAGCTATGGTTAAAAGAATGGGGTTTGAAAAGAAAATTGTGGATGTCCCTGTAAGTATAGGTGGCAACCCTGGAGAAAAAATGGAATTATTTGTAAAAAAATTTAAAGATAAATAGAACATAATGGATACAAAAGAAAAATATATAAAATTAAAGAAAGATGGGAAAAATGTTTTAACAATCTTTAATGAGCTAATAGAAAACAATAGCCCAATGAATTCTGTGGTTAAATTACGTGAGTTATTTCCTGAACTCACTTTGATTGAAGCTAAGGAAATATTGATTTTATCAGAAACGAATTACAAAGATTTAGATGATTATCAAAAAGATTTATTGAATCAATTAAAAAATGATATTAGATTCTTACGGATAGCCTTAAAAGCTATCCTTTTTTATGCAAGAACCTTAATTTGAACTTTAAAAAGCAATAACATAATGATCTTACAAAGGTAAAAATTTTGCTGGAAGAAACAGAAAAATTAGCTCAGAGTATATAAAAGCAAAAAGAACTTTCAAAGAATGCCGAGAAAATAAAAAGTACATTCTTAAAAAACAATTTTCAGAAGAAAAACTAGTCTTAGAAACACAAAGATTTGAAAAAATAAATTTAGCTTATATTGAAGGAGAAATAGTTGGGCTGAAATTTAATTCTTCTGATTTTGTTGTAAGCAGAAAGAAATATGAAGGAGAAGAATTATTTGAATCATATAAAGTCGATAAGAATGGAAATATAAATACTGCTGATGCTGGAGTAGAGAATTTGATACTGAATATTTTGAGTTAAGTAAAATTGCCAATAACTTAGATGTGAAAAAAGGAGAAGTATATATTAAATAGTAAAGGGAAAATTACAATTGCATCAGAATTATCTTATTGCATTTCTTGTCAAGGTGTGATACAAGACTTTAGCAAAATGTTCCCACATATTAGATTTAATTTTGTTGACGGAATTAAAAATATGAAATAATGAAAATAAACAGCCCTTTTTATGCAGATATTGCAGTTATACAATTCACTCATTGGTTTAATAATCAAAACAATACAGAAATTTGTACATATGCAGAAGTTAAAGAAGGTATACCTTTTGTGGAAATCGATTTTAAGGATACGAGTAGAGAGTTAATTTTTAAATATTCATTTCGGCTTGGAGAAATACAAAATGAATTATCTCAAAAAGAAAAATATTCATTAGACTATTTAAAATATCCATTACCTCCAAAGGAAGATGAAAAATATCGATTCGATTAAATACTGAGGGGTGTATATAATCTTGTTAAGATCGAACGATTACCCTCAACTCTTCAAAGTCGGGAGAATTCGGAGAGTTTTATTCAAACACAAGAATATTGAACTATCTATTCCCAAGCCAATCCCAGGATTTGATGTCATTGATAAACTGAATGAATCCTAAAAAGAAATACTTGTAGTAAAAAGTGCTTTTGAGAAGGCATGAAAGTTAACCAAAGATGATAAGGTAGCTCCTCAACTCGAAAAAGCAATAGCAGGTAATGAGGTGCCAAGGTAAAAACGTACTGAAAGAGAATAAAAATATTAAAGATGAACAACCATAAATTGAATTGTATGAAAAGTATAGAACAAAGATTAGATGAAAATTATATATTAGGCTGCATAAAACATAATGATAAATATCAATTTTACTTGATGCCAATCGCATGGTGGATTCTAAATTATGAAAAATACAGTCCATCAATATTACAGGACATTTCTCGTCAAAATTTTAGAAATGGTGCATTAAATGTAACTGATGATAAATTATTTTCTTTTTTCGGGTCTATTTCTGAAGATCAAGTTTCTGTATCAGAAGCAAACAGTATTATTAAAAATTTCACAGAAGAATATGCTGGAATTACATTTTTCATTGATTTTGATAAAAAAGAGTATATAAGTATATTCGACTATATTGAAGTAGAAACCTATTTACCAGATACAACTTGGATCGGAAAGTATGCAAATCCAATAGATTATATTCCTAAAAATATATTAAATCAATAAACCATTTTAGTACCCTAGCTTTTTTAAAAGAAAAAAAAATCTTTACATTGAAGTTGTTTAAACTTTTAATTTTTTGATTAGTCTTAAGGAAAACGCCAAAAAGTGCAGATTCTTCCAAGTAATATCCAGCGTTTCAAATCTTATCAACAAAGACTTGAAGCCATCTAACCAGGCATTTGCCTGCTCTATTTTAAATCTGCTTTTGTACAATTTTTCATCAAAATAGTAATCATTATTTCCTGTTTTTCCATTTCGGGGATTAGTTTTGATGTTACCCATTATTTCCTCCATTTCTAATTTCTGTCTTAAATTTTCACTGTCAAATCCCGAATCTGCATTCAAAAAAAGACCCTTATGAGAAATTTCCGCTTCGGATAAAATTTCAATAATCTCGCCCATAACATCTTCTATTTCATATAAATCATGATGATTTCCGCTTCTGGGATTTCCCATCGAAATCATTTGACCACGATTGTCGCAAAGGAAAATTATATTGCTGGTTTTCGCCGATTTTCTGCTTTGATATCCTGTTGATTCTCCGCCCATTCTACATCGGGTTTGGCTTCCGTCAAGCTGAGTACACGACATATCCAACATCCTCTTGTTACGATTCAAAAGATGAATCCAAATATTCCTGAAGCTGCCATCCTTGCTCCATTTATTAAAAAAATAATACACATTTTGCCAGCTTATTTTTTCTTCCCCGAAATAGTCCTTTAACGAAATTTCCCGCCATTGGCAACCAGTTTTCAGCCGTTTTATAATGGTCTGAATTATTTTTACCAAGTCAAACTTCGTAGAAAATCCTCTTTTCCCTTTGCTTAAATGGGGTAAAATCCATTTCTCTATTTTATCTTTGCTAATGAGTTCCAGATTATTAGTCTTTTAAATTGCAATCCAAAATTGCTAATTTTCTCGGAACTTTTTTTCCAAAATAAGTTTAAACAACTTCTTTGATAAAAAAGCCTTTGCTAAAATTACTAATACAAAAGATTTAAAAGTATTTCTGCATAATTATATTATTTCACAAACCCAAAGTGTGGATAATGTTATTAATAATCTACAAGAAAAAACAGAAAGTATTTATGAACTGGACAAACTATATAGGTTATCTTATGCAAGACAAAAAATTAAAGAGGGTAGCATTTATAACAGCATTATCCAAACAAAACGTGATCAATTAAGTGGGAAAAAGGCATTATTAGCTATTGCTAAAGGTATTTTTGCTGCCGCTCTTATAGCAGCTACTTGGGGAGCAGCTACTCCGGTGGTAATTGCAGGAGGTGCTTTGTCTTTAGCTATGAGTATAGATATCGCCTATGAAACTATAAACGAATATAAAAATAATAAAGAGTTTCACGACTTAGGTTTACTCTCTGATGATCCAAGTTTGGCTTGGGTAGTAATAGCTATTGCAGGTGTTGCATTAGATTCTGGAGCATTAATCTCTGTACTAAAAGCGGCTAAACCTATTGCTAAAGCGGCTACAGCTTTTAATAAAGCTAAAAATACTACAAAAGCATTAGACACCTTAGAAAATGATTTATTTAAAATTAAGGGGCTTAAAAGAAAAGTACAACAAAATATTTTAAAACAAGCAGAGATAGAAGCTAAATTAAAATTGGCTTTACACACTACTCGTATTGAGATCGCTACTGCCAATATGGGTGTGAATTTCAATGCACTTCCACAATTAACCAAAGTTGCTTACTATGCAATAAAAAAAGGAGCTATAAATTTTGAAAATTTTGTATTGCAACTCAAAGCAATGAAAATTATTGATAACTTTGATCATTTATCAGCTGAGGAAAAGCTAATCCTAAAACAAGCGTTTGAAGATGGAAATAAACTAAAAGTTACAGAAGAATTAGGAAAGTTAAATAAATACCTTCCTAAAGATTGTGAGATTACTTTAGATAAAACGACATATATATTTAATGATTTATCTACTAAAGAACAAATAGGTTTTGTAATTATAAAAGATAGATATTTAGAGTTTGCAATATATAGAAAGGGATTGGCTACTAAAATAAGAGGAAAAGATGTATTTAATTCTTTAATAGAGCATTTAAAATTAAATAAAATAGACTTTGATGGAATCAAAGGGCTTTGGGTTGCAAATAGTGATAACTTAATAGATTTTAATAAAGTCGTAAAAAATGGTTTATTTTTGAGAGAAGCAGCCTTTGAAACTTGGACAGGAAAAAGAGCATTAGAGCATGGATTCACAAAAGCCCTTGTTACTGAAATAAAACCAAGTAATCCTCCATATACAGCAATAACAGTGAAATTTTTTAAATAAATATTTATGATAGATATAAAAATAGAAAACGGAATAAAAAAGATTAATAATAAAAGACTTGAAGATGTATTAGAGGGCTTAAATCCTATTCACACTAACATTAATTTAATTGAAAGGATATTTAATGAAATAACTTCGGAAGATGATTTAGTAAAAGAACTTAATATATTAAAAGAAAAAGAGACCCCAACAGCCCTTCTTTTATACATAATGCGCATAGGAAGCTTTGAATCTTTGTATGAAGCAAATATTATTTTCGCAAAGGTATTGGAAAAATAATTTGACTAGTCCTGAAATAGGGATACAAATTACAAATTAAAGGCTAAAAATAAATAATTAAACAAGAGCAAATTTATTTCTGCTCTGGTTTTTATTTTCCATTACTTTTTCAAAAAAATCATCTTTATAAGTACTTTTGAGCAAGAAATTTTAAAAAAGCTTAATAAAAATTCTGCGAACATATATTGATCACTTAAAAACAAAAAAATAGCAATAATAGATGTGCTATTGTAATCTTCCCTAAAAACTATAGCACTTAAAAATATAGTTTTTAAATTTGGAATACTATGAAAAACAGTAAATTTTCAGAAGTTCAGATCATCAAGATTTTATCTGAACAAAATCAGGGTAAAACAGTCAATGAGATTTGCAGGGATTACGGTATCAGCCAACCGACCTTTTACAACTGGAAGAGTAAATATGGTGGATTGGATGTGCAGCAACTCTCTAAAATGAAGGAACTTGAAAAGGAACTTTCGCAGTACAAAAAAATCGTAGCTGAACTTACGTTGGAAAATGTTGTGATGAAAGATGTGATTGCAAAAAAGTTTTAACACCTTCCGAGAAACGGGAACTGGTTGTTTATTCCGGATCAGAACACGGAATAAGCACTCGGAATGCGTGTAGACTTTTCATTATAGGCAGTTCGGTATTTTACTATAAAAAGAAGCAGAACAATGAAGACGACAAGATTCGGGATGAGCTGTTTTTCCTTGCTGAGCAACACCAAACATGGGGGTTTTGGACGATGTACCACCGTTTAAGAAACTTGGGATTTTGGTGGAATCATAAACGGGTTTACAGGATTTATAAATCGATGAAACTGAATTTAAGAAGCAAGCGAAAAAAACGTCTTCCGGCACGGGTAAAAGAACCTTTGCTTCGACCGATTTATCCGAATGTAACGTGGAGTATGGACTTTATGCATGACACTTTAGAGAATGGTAAAAGCGTCAGAAGCTTGAATATCATTGATGATTTTAACAGAGAAATTTTGAATATTACGATTGACACCAGTTTACCTTCTGCGCGGGTAGTTTCTCAACTAGAACAACTGATCGACTGGCGCGGAAAACCGGAAAAAATAAGAGTTGATAATGGTCCGGAGTTTATTGCAGAAAAATTAAAAGATTGGTGCGGTAAAAATGAAATTACCCTTCATTATATTCAACCTGGAAAACCGACACAAAACTCTTTGGTAGAAAGATTCAACAGAACTTTCCGTACAGAATTCTTAGATGTCTATCTCTTTGAGAACATAAAACAGATGAGAAATTATGCACAAATCTGGATGTGGATGTATAATAATGAGCGCCCACACAAGGCTCTCCAATATCTTACACCAAGGGATTTTTTATTGAAATATGGAAAACTCACCCAAGCTCAGGCTATGGAGTTTCCCACATTCCAACAAAATTATTACAACGACAACAATAAATTATTAACCAAAAACTCTACTTTTGAATGTGCATAGACATGGTGAGATTACAACAACAATAAATTATTAACCAAAAACTCTACTTTTGAATGTGCATAGACATGGTGAGATTACAATTACACTAAACAATAATGCTATGAATAAAGTATATATAAACAATAATGAAATAAGTATAAAAAGAATTAACTATTTACAAATAGATTTTGGCAGACTGAATCCGCATGTAGACTATAATGAATATAGAATATTAATCAGTATAAATGATTTTATAAGTAAGATAAAACCAAAATATGATTCTTTTCTAGAAGAATATATCAAAGATGATGAAATAGATAATGATTTTACACCTATGTATGACGGAGCAGAAAATTATCCTGATTTTAATATGTTTATGAATCTGAAAAGTGATCAAAAGATACAGATTATTAGTGGCTATTTTATATTTATAATATTAGATGAATTTATAGATGATTATAGTGTAAATAATAAAGAAATATATTTACTTAAAAATTTAGAAAAGATCACCATTAATAGTGATCACATTATATTTGAAGGTAAATCTTTATATATTGTAGATTAGTAATTTACTGAACTAGTCAACACTTAACCTGGTAGTTATAAATTTCTCTCCGAAGCTTCTTGACTTCGGAGATTTTTTTTTAAGCAGAAGCAATAAATAAAATTACAATGAAAAACTTTGAAGAATTAAATAAAAAAGAAGTATTTAATAGAATGTTGAGTAGCGAATTTGGCACATTATATTCTCATCTTGATACACAAGGCAATATTGATAAAGTAATAAGATTCCTAGATGGCGCACTTACCCCTGAACTCCTCCGAGTACATTCAATTATATGAGGCTGTATTAAAGTATATTGATGAACATCATAAAATAAAAGACCATGTCTTCATGCCTCAATTATTAGAAGTAGGAGAAGATTATATTATTCGCTCTTTTTATGTTTATCTTGTACCTACTCGTAGATATTTTGACCCTGATGAGCCATTAGAACCATTAAAAGAATACTATGAAATGATCAGGGCTTTCTCAGAAGAAATGATCAATGAGTTTTCGGAAGAGGATATTACGGATCCTGACAAACAAAGTATTATAAAAGGAATTCTAAGAAAAAGTCTGATAGAACCAAGAGGCAAAACCTTTTTTGAGGGACGCTATCTAAAAAAACATATTATTGTAGAGCCTGCTATATCCTTAGAAGATATAGAAAAATGGAAAATTAGAGATGAAGAATATTTTTCTTAACAATTACACAACGAGAAAATATTTAAGATAAAACCAAATCTCCGAAGTTTCCGACTTCGGAGATTTTATTTCAAACAGCTAATGTCTACAAACCACAAGAAAGGATTCAGTCTTATTTTAAAAATCAAAAAACCTTTCACAAAAGTGAAAGGTTAATGAACATAATAGAAAATAATGTTACTTACATCAATTTTCTTTCAAACAATATACCCAAATACTAAAAAAGTGTATGGATTTTGATTTTTATGAATATCATTGATGTGATTTGGATTGCAGACAGGATTTTGTGATCATATCTGCAAGAAAGATCTGGATTATGCTAACTTTACGTTAACAGCGTTTAAACCTTTATCACTTTTTTGTACATCAAAAACTACTTTATCGTTTTCACGGATTCCTCTTGAAACTAATCCTGAAGAATGTACAAAAATGTCTTTGCTTCCATCTGATGGAGAAATAAATCCGAAGCCTTTTGCTTCATTGAAAAATTTTACGGTGCCTTCTTGCATTGTAATTATTATTAAAAATTGTTGTTATTATCTTATTAATTTGATCTTGACTGCAGAAAAACCTTTTGGAGATCTTTCTTTTTCAAAAGAGACTTTATTCCCTTTCTTTATGATCTCAGTACAATCATTATTGTGGAAAAACACATTTTCTTTTGTACTGTCTTCGGTAATAAAACCGTATCCTTTTTCACTGAAAAATGTAACGATACCTGATTTTACAGTCTCTTCTTCAGGAATTGGAGCCGCTCCAAGCTGAATTTTGCTGATATCTACTTGTTCTAGAAGCTGCTCTGGAGGAGTTGAAGTCAACCTTCCATAGGCATCTACATAGACAAACATATCGCTAAGATCCTTACCTTTATTATTATTGGTTTTACGGTCTTCCCGTCTTAGCGTTTTTTCTTTGCGTTTTTGAACTTTTTTCTTAAAATTTTCTTTTTTAGAGAAAGAGTCTCCCATGTATTATTTTGATTTTAATTACTTTGTTGGTCTATATTCTTTTACTTCAGGCATTGCAAATCCTATCAGATTTTGGATATTCTTTACAGCCGGGTGTACCTCATCATCACAAACTGAAACAGCAATCCCCTTGACGATTACTCTTTCTGTTCTTCCAATTCTGTGAACGTAAGCCTGGGGAACCGGAGTTTCAGTAACATCTACGGGCTTGTTCAGCAGGCTGTCTGCAAACTTCCGAAGGGCTACCGATATTGTTGCAGAAAAGAATAAGGTCTGTCTTTTTACAGGTACCAGTTTCAAAATCTTTTTTACATCATTTACCAATCCCAGATCAAACATTCTGTCTGCGTCATCCACTACCAGTATTTCGATTTTAGAAAGGTCAATATGTCTCTGATTCACCAAATCTAAAAGTCTTCCCGGAGTTGCCACAAGAATGTCTACTCTTTTTCTCAGCGCAGCAAGCTGGCTTCCAGCTGAAACTCCTCCGAAAACAGATAGTTGTGATAATGGCAGATACTTGCTGTACAGCCTAAAGTTATCTTCTATTTTTATAGTCAGTTCTCTTGTTGGAGTGAGTATTAAAGTTCGTATTTCTTTATGATCCGGAGTATGTCTTTTCAATAACTGCAGAATAGGCATTGCAAATGCGGCCGTCTTTCCAGTTCCTGTCTGTGCACATCCTATTATATCCTTCCCTTCCAAAATAGACGGAATTGCAGCGTACTGTATCTCCGTTGGTTTAGAATATCCGGCCTCTGTAGCAGCACGGATAATGGGATTGATTAAATTTAAATTTTTAAAACTCATTATAATATTTTCCGGATTTCCGGTATTTTGTAACAAACCCACTGCTGGTAGGTTTGAATTGGTGTATTATAAAGGATAAATAAAGAAAGTTATTTTCTATTCATCATTTTGCTCTTGCTTTACCTCCGCCAATGTCTATTATTTAAATAGTATCGAGGGGTCAGTAATGACGTATCATTCCTATTTGTAAAGTAGGATTTTAGTAACCTGTATTTTCCACCTATGAAATCAAGGTTAAAAATTGGGCGGCTGAAAAAGCAAAACTGAAAGAAAAAATGGTGATTTTAAACTATTACAGAATAGCAAAGGCAGAAACCTATTTTATAAATGCAATGCAAATATACAATAAAATAACCAAACAAAACCAGTTTTAATCAACTGATTATCAAAAAATTATTTGTAGCTTTCGCACGTCAATAAAATTGTTTGCACACAGCCGATGATTTAAAATCCGGAATTATGCAGTCTTCTTCTCCCCAGACACAACCCCGTACGCAAGCTTTAAGGTCAGATTCTCCTCATGTAAAGATTGCTTACTTCATTATGATCCATCATAAACCGGAAGCCTTTAAAGAAATGTTTCAGAAGATCTATACAAGAGATCAGTTCTACCTTATCCATATCGACCGGAAAGCAAAAGCAGCAACTACGGAAGAGATACAGCTCTTTCTGATACAGTTTCCCAATGTATATATTCTGGAAAGTATGAATATTATCCAGGGAGGCTTCAGCATGATCCAGGCAGAACTTAATGCGATGGAATTTCTACTTAATGTAAGCCCTGAGTGGGATTATTTTATTAATTTAAGCGGTGAAGACGCTCCTCTTAAATCTCAAAACATCATCCGTAAATTTCTTGGCGCCAATAAAGGCAGAAATTATCTTTTTTATTACGATCAGAAATTTTACAGACCGGATACCCTGAAGAGAATACAAAATCATTTCACAGAATTATCTTACAAAATATCTTCCCTTATCTATAAAAGAGAATTTATGAGAGGGGTAACTCCTTATATTGGAGGCAAATGGTTCATCTTTACAAGAGAAACCTGTGTCTTCATAACCAACAACATAAGAGTGCTGGATTTTGAAAACTATTACCTTCATACGCTTTTACCCGCTGAATCCTTCTTTCAGACTGTCCTTATGAATACTGATTTTAATGATGTCATTGTCAATGATGACAAAAGAGCAGTTATTGAAACCTTTTTTTTCAACAAGGCACAAAACATCAATCAATTTATTGATACTTTAAAATCCGGAAATTCTCTATTCATCAGAAAAATAAATAATAAAACTGATGAGAGCATCCTGAAATATATCAGTGAAAGCTATGATCTCGCTTTACCCAATATTGATGAAGTTGAACGGGAACTCAAGATCAATAACCGCCAAAGTAATTGATCTTAAAATTTATAGACAATCGCATTGATATTCATTCCAGCCCCTACAGAAGCAAATAAAACAATATCCCCTTTCTGAATCTTATGTAAATCCAATTCGTCTTTCAGAATCATTGAAAGCAGGGAAGGTATAGTAGCTACACTGCTGTTCCCCAATTTCTTGATGACCATAGGCATAATATCAGAAGGGACAGGAGTCTGGTACAATTGATAAAATCTGTTTACAATGGCCTCATCCATTTTTTCATTAGCCTGATGAATGATGATTTTATCCAGTTGATCAATAGAATATCCGCTATTATCCAGGCACTTCTTCATAGCATCCGGTACGTTGGAAAGAGCAAATTCATAGATCTTTCTTCCATCCATTTTGATATACTTCGTATCAGGGCAGTGCTCGTTATTATAAGATTTCCCAAAGAACAGATAGTCTTTTTCATTGAGTGTATGGGAAGCTGATAAATGGGATTTTATACCGGAATCATCTTTCTCATTCACTTCCAGAATAACCGCTCCGGCTCCGTCAGCATAAATCATACTGTCTCTGTCATGAATATCAACAACACGGGAAAGAGTTTCCCCACCAATCACCAAACATCGTTTAGCAATACCCGATTTAATAAATGCATTTGCCTGTATTACTCCTTCTATCCAGCCGGGGCATCCAAATAACAGATCATAAGCAACGCAGAAATTATTCTTGATTTTCAGAGAATGTTTTACTCTTGCAGCAAGACTGGGAACCATATCAGACTGAATAGTACCAAAACGGACATCTCCAAAATTATGGGCAAATATGATATAATCCAAAGTTTCAGGATCAATTCCTGAATCTTCAATAGCAGCCAGAGCCGCCATTAATCCAAGGTCAGAAGTAACCTGCCGGGTAGTAGCATACCGCCTTTCTTCAATACCCGTTATCTTCTGTAACTTACTGGTAATTGAAGCATTATCATCCTTTAATACACTTCCCTCAGCATTTAGAAAAATATGTTGATCAAAAAATAAATTAGTTATCGTTTCTGATGGTATATAATTACCTACCCCTATAATTTTACTTGTCATCCTTACTATGGATTTTCTAATGTTTACTATATAAATTTGTATAAATGACTGTAGTGATCAATCTATTTAAACAAAACCTCCTGCAGTTAACAAGAGGCCAATGAACATATAACTGATCTAACTTAAATGTTCATTAATAATAAATCAAGACATTGAATATAAAACAATTAATATGGTTTCATTAAATTCCTCCGTAAGAGGACAATAGAAATATAAAGTACAACCTGAGAATATAATAAATATAAGAAGTTTGTATTTTTTTTATAAATTCTATTTCTGTGGCTAAAGATAGACTATTAAAAATTAATAATACTAAAAAAATTACTTATTTTTGACAACTTGTATTGAGTCGTGTATCACATGCATTTCCTGATGATAACTCATCTTTCCCTTTATTGTAATAAGTGCCCGATAGGATATACGGAGCAACATTATTTTTTCTGACTGAAGTTCATTAACCCTCTATATCCCAGATGCATTTTCATAAAGTACGTGTAAAAAGTTTGCTTTATAACCATTCAAACCGGATCTTTAAAAACAAATAAAAATAAGTCCGTGGAATGGAGTGCAATGATAAAAGAACAATGTACATTTTGACAAAATTTGTTTTTTTGTCAAAAATATTTTAAATTTGCACTCAGATAATCCAGACTTATGTTTTCATCCATACAAAACGAACAGGATCAACTTTCGGAGCAGATACTTAACGCTGCTTCAGACCTGTATATGAAGTATGGTTTCAAAAAAGTAACAATGGATGATATTTCCAAAGCCATTGGTAAAAGCAGAACCTCTATTTATTACTATTATAAAAACCGTGACGAGGTATTTCAGGCTGTATTGAATTCTCTGATAAAAGAAGTCGCTGCCGAAATTGGAAATGCAATGGACCAGCAACTGACATTAGAAGAAAAAATAAGAGCCTTCTGCCATACCAAGGTGAAAACCTCCGAAAGCAGGAAGCCTTTTTTTACAGCACTGGAGGCTGGGATGAATGCTGAAGAAAAATCAAGGTATTCTCAGGTAATAGAAGTGGTACATCAGCATCTGATGGAAGCAGAAAAGTTTATTCTTGGAAAAGCTCTGTCAGAAAGTATCAGTAAAAAAGAAACCCGTTCTCTTACTTCTGAAGAACAGGACACCGTTATTTTTATTTTACAGAGCAGCATCAGAGGAATTAAACGGGAAATGCTTCTAAAGAACAGTTTTGATGATTTGGAAACTACGGTGAACATTCTGACTTCCATGACCGTTAAATGGCTCATGTAAAATTTTTTACCATAATTTTGACATTTCTACAATATTTGTCAAATTGTTTTTTATGAATATGAAAAAATTAAATACGATCAGTACCTTCAGAGCCTTCCAGAGTAATAATTATACTCTGTATTTCTTTGGACGTTCCGTATCACAATTTGGAACATGGATGCAGCGTACCGCTGTTGTCTGGGTAGTATACAGTATGACCCATTCTGCATTTATGCTTGGACTGTCCATCTTTGCAGAGCAGTTTCCTTCATTCTTGTTTTCTGCATTGGGCGGAGTGGCAGCGGATCGGCACAACCGGTTTAAGATTATTAATATTACGCAGATTGCCTCTTTGATTCAATCCGTTTTACTTGCTGCACTGGTAATGACTGGTCATCAAAATGTATGGTTGATTCTTGGTTTAAGTGTACTCCTCGGAGTTATCAACGCATACGATGTTCCTGCAAGACAGTCCCTGATCAATGAAGTGGTGCATGACCCCGCAGATCTGCAAAGTGCTCTTTCATTAAGTGCTGCTATGGCAAGTCTTGCCAAATTGCTGGGCCCTGCCCTTTCCGGGATTATCTTACAACAATTTGGAGCCGGTATCTGTTTTCTTCTGAATGCAGCAAGTTTTGCAGCAGTAATGGTCTCTATTTCTATGATGAAGATGCCCAAAATGCAGCCTATCCAAAATAAAGTGAAACAAAGTGTATTAAAAGAACTTACAGAAGGTTTCAGATACATCAAAAAAGAATCTTCCATTGGCTGGGTAATTGTCATGCTGAGTGTCACTGGATTAATAGTACTTCCTTACGACACCCTTACTCCTGTATATGCAAAAGAAATATTTAACGGCGATGCCAAAACTTTCGGTTATATATCCAGTTTTATCGGTGCGGGAGCGGTATTGGGGACCATTATTCTCGCTTCTTTAAAAGAGAATGTTTCCATGAGAAAAATATTGATTGGAAGTACAGTCATTCTGAGTGTAGGCCTTATTGGTTTTTCTTATACAAGCAACTTTATGCTGGCTATGTTCTTTGCAGCGGTTACAGGTTTCGGAGGCGTTGCCCAGTTTACAACCTGTAATATTATTGTTCAGTCTGAGGCTGCACCGGAAATGCGTTCCAGAGCGATCAGTATTTTATTAACGGCTATATTTGGAATGCTTCCGCTGGGAAGTCTTCTTATCGGGTTTGTTTCTGAGAAAATAGGAGCTCCCAATACGTTACTTTTGGAGGGAATTGCCGGCTTGGGTATTGCCTTCGCATTTCGGAATATTTTGATTAAGAAAAAGAAAAATGCACCGCCTGATCCCCAATTATTAGAAAAATCTGAAGAATTATTTATCAATAAAACATAATCAACAAAAAGAATAAAAATGGAAAAAACAAAGAAGGTATTATTAGTGATGGACATGCAGTCATCAATTATTAGCTTATTGCCAGATTCAACGCAATTAATTTCCGATACGGCACAAGCCATTAAAACGGCACGGGAAAAACAAATTCCGGTTATTTATGTTGTGGTGGGTTTCAGACAGGGTATGCCTGAAATCAGTAAAAACAACAAGTCCTTTTCAGCGGTAAAAGAACATATGGCCCATGTTAATATGCAAGAATGGACCGCTATCTGTCCGGATCTTTCTCCTCAGGAACAGGACATTGTGATTACCAAAAAACGCTTCAGCGCTTTCACAGGAAGTGACCTGGAAGTTGTACTCAGAGGTCTGGAGGCTGAACATCTGATATTAACAGGAATATCAACCAGCGGTGTTGTTCTTTCAACATTGAGAGAAGCTGCCGACAAAGATTACCAGCTGACCGTGATTGAAGACTGCTGTGCAGACAGTGAGCATGAAGTACATGAGCTCCTTATGAATAAAGTATTTCCTAAGCAGGCAGATGTCATTTCATTAAATCAATGGATCTCATAAAAAAATAACTGACGTTATTTCATAAAAAAACAGGAGCACATCACTCCTGTTTTTCAATTTTATTCTCTGGGTCAAATTTATTTTTATCAATCTTCCTTTATCTGAAAAGGAGCACCATTTATTAGAATGCAATCCGGATCAATTCAACTTCGCATTTGCTTTCTGAATAAAGTCGTCCCATTGCTTATTCAGGTAAGTTATCGCTTTCTTTTTTTCAGTTTCATTCATAGAAGAATAATTAACCGAATTGAAGACCAGCTTTTTAAGTGCTTTCACATCCAGCTCCCAGTATACAAAAGCTACCCAAAAATCATAGCTAAGACCTTCATATCCATAGACAGAAGGGTCGTCACTATTAATGGAACATTGTATTCCGTTGCTTAATAATACTCTAGCAGGGTGATTTCTCATATCACTCACATACCCTAAAACCTGATTACTGATGGGACTTACCTCAACCAATTTATGCTGTTTTCTGATCAGTTCCATTGTTTTTGGGAAGTAGATCAGATTGAGACCATGGCCAATCCTTTGGTTGTTCAGCAGCCCAATATCCAGAACATTTTTATTCAGAACAGAAGTACTTTCGCCTGCATGAAGGAAAAGCGGCATTTCGACCCCATACTTTCTAGTGAGCTGGTCCAGTTTTGCCCAATTCTTCTGGAAAGAATAGATACTGTTTCCGGCAGCTTCATCTGCCACAAGATCAAAACCTGAAATCATATCAGGAAATTCTTTTTTAAGTTCAAATGCTATTTCGAGCTGTTTTTCAATATTTTCAGGATCTAAAAACTTGAAACTGGAATAGATCAATTTTAAACTGAACTGAGGGTCCGACTTATGAAGCTCTTTAAGAACATCCTGCAAATCTGTGATCGAAGTCTTCAACGGATATTTTCCATGCTGGAAATCATAGAGCTCATCAAAGATAAACCGGATTTCAACATGCTGTACTTTATCCTTTACCAAATCCTGAAAGCCTTTCAGATAATATTCTTTAAAGAATGGACGGTACGGCAGCAACAGACTGATTCTTTTGAAACGTTTTTCAAACTCAATCCAATAATCCGTATATGTACATAGATTATCTCGCTTCAGAATAAGAAGATTCTGTAATTCTTTCTCAAAATCAGGATTCGAAGCCAGTTTCTTGTCGAGATTGACAAACCCCTCAGGTACTTTCCCTTTTTCAAAGAAAGCCAGCTGTCCAAAAATATACTGACTATTATCTTTCTGATCGAAAACATAACATTCATTATATTTTCTTGCTGTTGAAATCACCCATTTCACATCGGTTATTCCACCACTGTGGGTATGCAGTAAGCCGCCTTTAGGCATCGACTGAAACACCTCAAATAACTTGCTCTTTTCTATCAGTGGTTTAATTTCATTAAAAGAACTGTTATATATAGGTATTTTTTGTTTTTCTGTTTCACTGAGAAATTGCTTCCGCATCTGCAATAATTTTTTATCCAATGTTTTTTCAGCATCAGATAGCTGCAGATCAGCATCAAAAGCAGTTTCTTCATTCTCCTTCTCTGCCAGCAGCCACTTCTGCTGGTAAGTGGACCTTTCAGCTGTTTTATTTTGGCTCCAGTATAAGGGTGATCCAAGAAGTAAAACATAGGTGATATATCTTTTCATCATAATATGAGGCGTATTTTTTAAGGTCGATTATGTTTAATCGTTTTAAAAGTAGTTCATTGAAGCAAAAAATGTGCAAAATAAACCTATTTCAAAAATATGATCATTTTTTTTAAAAAATAACTTCCCAATCAAAATAATTCCCTGGAAAAAAATTGGATACAACATTCTGACAATATGCAAAACAGCATCATTAGGTTGAATGATGCTGTTTTTACTGGGATTCAAATAATCCGGTTTATCATATTCTTTACTGATGAAAAGAATTTCTAAATTCCAATGGGGACAGACTGGTTTTATTTTTAAAAAGTTTTGTAAATGACTGCGGATACTCAAAACCTAATCCATAAGCAATTTCACTGATCGACAAATCTGTTGTAGAAAGTCTTTCTTTGGCTTTTTCAATTAATTTATCATGAATAAACTGCTGGGTACTCTGCCCGGCAATTGCAGTAAGCAGCCGGCTTAAATAGTTGGGAGACACATGTAGCTCATCTGCAACATACTGTACCGAGGGCAATTTCTTTAAAATAAGATCATCATCTTTAAAATAAGTAGTCAGTAAATCTTCAAGACGGTTCAGTATTTTATGATGTGGAATTTTTCTTGTGATAAACTGCCGTTCGTAAAATCTTTCTGAATAGTTAAGCAATGTATCAAGACAGGAAATAATAATATTCTGACTGAATTTATCAATATTAGCATGATACTCCTGTTGAATATTTTCTATAATTCCATTGATGGTATGTTCTTCCTTTTTTGATAGAAACAAAGCTTCATTCACGGAATAGCCAAAAAAATCATATTTCTTAATGCTTTTCGCAAGAGGGCTGTTCCAAAAAAAATCTGGATGTATGAGCAGCATCCAACCGGATTGTTCCAGCTGAGAACCCGAAGTTCCTTCAATTCTGAAAACCTGATGAGGAGCAATGAAAAACATCGTTCCCTCATCGAAATCATATTGCTGCTGACCATATTTTAATTTTCCATTGATTCCTATTTTTAAAGAAATCATATAAAAATCAAACACCCAGTTAACATCACCAATATCATCAGGTCTTTGCACCGTACTATAGTCAATAACACTAATCAGAGGATGTTCAGGATATGGGAGTCCTCTTGAACGGTGAAATTCAGTGATGCTTTTTAATCTTTTTGTACCCCTTTGTTCCATAACTATAAAGTTACAAATTGTTCTCCATTAATTGATATTTCCTGGAAACCCTGCCTATCTGTTTGTATAAAAAGCGGCAAACTCCTTAGCAAAATCAGTAAGTTTTACTCTACCCAAAACAGGAGTATGCTGATTATAGTCTTCATACAGTAATCCGGTTCTCTGACTTGCCTGAGTTTCTACAAAACCTTTTGCAACCTGCTCATTGAAGCCGATCTCAAGCCAGTTTTTCAGTAATTCATCATCTGAAACAACCTTCCATTGAAGGCCCTCCTGCCCTATTGATTCCCCCAGAACCTTTGCGATTTCATTGGGTGAAACCTCATCACTGGCTACGTAACGTACAGACCTTCCTTCAAATGGTTTTTCAAATTCCTCCGCTACCACTTCGGCAATATCCAATGGTGAAACCCAGGGCTCTTTTTTATCACCACCCCAATTGGAGATAATAGCTCCTTTATTTTTTATAGTATCAACGAATGAAAACATATTGAAATAAATGCCGACAGGGCGAATAAATTTGATGGACACCTCTTCCGGAAGCTGCTTCAGAATCTGTTCTACATGATGATGGAAGACTATAATACCCGTTCCTTTATCCGTATGCGCACCGATACTGCTGAGGTGGATGATATTTTTTATTCCCGAACGCTCAACCGCTGTTTTGTAATTCTCACCAATTTTACTGATCGCTCCGATAAAATCGATATTCTTATCAAACAGATCCCCTGCGGCTTCCATCGTTTCCATCAAATAAACGATATCTGCACCTGTGAATGTTTCTGTAAGAAAATCAACATCAAACATGCTGCCTATCGAGGCTTTTGCTCCAAATGCTTCAATAGCAGCCCGCCGATCTTCATTACTGCTGATCACCGTTACCGAATGTCCTTTATGTACAAGTTCTTGTGTAAGCGGTTTCCCTATGTTCCCAATGGAACCTGTTAAAACAATATTCATTTCTTTATTTTTTGTTGATGTAAAATTCCGAAATACTTGTACAGCATAAGTAGCCGGATCTATCCTCCATTTAACCAAAAACAGCAAGTTTTAGATATTGGGTTTATAAAATAAATAAAAAGTCTACAAAAACAATAGACTTTAATTGTTAAATTTTATTTCCTGCCTAAAATGATTCTTTATAAAATTTTATTACAATTTTAAAACAAACATAAAATACTAATAATCAATTATTTAAAAATACCAGCAATCATTAAATCCAATTACCCTACTAAAACAGTAGACTTATATGATATATCTCATACATCCTGCTAATAAGGTTTTATGATTTATTAAATACTTTTGACACAGTTAAAAAAAACATAAATTTTATTCTCATGAATAAGAACTACTTTGATTCTTACCTATGCAACACCATGGCTGAAAAACCTGCTCAACAAAAGCGTTGTGCAGAATATGCCTTTTCACAGCACAACATTACTTCTCAGAATATGTGTTTTGATATGATGTGCAAAATGATGATGATGTTATAACCTTTCGAAGACATACATCCATTACTGTAGGAATTAAAGCCGCTTAACGCAAGGCCTATTTTATCCGGGTATACCTCCTGTAAATTTTAACATGTTGTCTCTCATACATCCTCCCTGAAAAAGGAGGCAGGGACTTCCTGTTTCTTAATCAGCAGGATCAGCAGTAATACACAATTCAACTTTAAACCTAGATTAATATAATGAAAAAGAAACAATGCAAACTTGGTGTATTGGCTTTACTCCTATTCGCGGAATACGGCTTTGCACAAAGTAAAGACAGCCTTTCCAGGGAAACCTCTATAAAAGAAGTAGTGGTGGTCGCCTTTGG
This sequence comes from Chryseobacterium sp. MEBOG06, assembly GCF_021869765.1. Classification (NCBI taxonomy): domain Bacteria; kingdom Pseudomonadati; phylum Bacteroidota; class Flavobacteriia; order Flavobacteriales; family Weeksellaceae; genus Chryseobacterium; species Chryseobacterium sp. MEBOG06. Next base: position 3,419,644 of record NZ_CP084580.1, read on the forward strand.
AAAGCAGAAAAAAGAAGAAATAACCGGATCGGTACAATCATTAAAAGCCAAAGACCTGTCCAGCCTTCAAAACGGAAATATCCTTCAGGGAATTGGAGGAAAAGTAGCCGGAGTACAGGTGATTTCTTCGGGACAGCCTGGCTCGCAGCCCATCATCAGAATGAGAGGAATAGGCTCTATCAATGCCTCAAGTGATCCTCTAATTGTATTGGACGGGATTCCCTACAGCGGAAATCTAAACAGTATTGCTGCATCCGATATTGAAAGTATTTCTTTCCTTGAAGATGCTTCTTCCAACGCTTTATACGGTTCCCGCGGAGCGAATGGGGTAATTATTGTGAATACCAAAAGAGGGAAAAACAAAGGGCTGAGTGTGGAAGCTGATATAAGAACTGGAGTAAACTTCAGATCTATCGATGATTACTCCGTTTATACCTCTCCACAGGACTATTATACTGCCTACTACAACAGAGCCAGAATAGGCGAAGTGGCAAGATTGACACAACCGGGAGCTATACCTTCCGGAACATCTCCTCATGAGGAGGGAATTTCTGCCCTGGGAAAACTTGGTTATAATGCTTATAATATCCCGTTTAGCAACCTTATCGGGAAAGACGGTTCTTTCAATCCGGATGCTCAGCTACTGTATCAGGACAATTGGAAAAAACTTCTTTTCAAGCCTGCATTAAGGAGAGAAGCTACGGTGGGAATTAATGCTAATGGTGACCAGGTAAAGTCATACACGTCCCTTAATTACCTTGACGATAAAGGATATCTTATCTCTTCCGGATTTGAAAGGTTTGGAATCAGATCGAACGTTGACTACTCTATCACGTCAAAATTAAAATTGACGAGTGCGCTCTCCTATACTTATAGTAAGCAGGACTTTGGAGAAACGGGAGGGTTTTCCAATCCTTTCCAGTTTGCCAGAAATATAGCTCCTTTTTATCCGGTTTATCTGAGAGATAACAATTACCAAAGGCTGTATGATAATCACGGAAATGCATTGTATGATTATGGTGATGGGCAGGGACCTAACGGATCAACAAGATCTTATGCCGTTTTTGAAAATCCCGTGGGAAACCTTCAAAAGGATAAATCTCAGACTACAAGTAATATCACCAATATTAACCTTGGCTTAAATTATGAAATTATAAAAGGGCTGGATTTCACATACAATTTCGGAGCTTATCTGGAAAATGTAAAAAACCTTCAGTTTGGAAATACAGAAGGGGGAACTTCCTCTTCTGTGGGGGGCACCATTTCACAGGGCTCTTCATTCAGATATACATTGAACCATCAGCAATTGCTTACGTATCAGAAGAAACTGGCTAAGCATAATTTCAATATTCTTGTTGGTCATGAATTAAATAAAATAAAAAACGAAGGCTTCTCCGGATCAAAGCAGCAGCTTCTATTACCGAATTCAACATCTTTTGATAATGCAGTAAAAATAACGGATTTATCCGGAAACGGGTATGAATATGCTGTAGAAGGTTATTTCTCAAGATTACTCTATAATTATGACGGAAAATATTTCTTTAATGCCAATATTCGTAGAGATGGATCTTCTGTATTTTCTCCGCAAAGCAGATGGGGAAATTTTTATGGACTGGGATTAGCATGGAATGTAGCGAAAGAGGAATTTCTTAAAGATAATAGTGTAATCAATTCTTTGAAATTAAAGGCTTCTTACGGACAGCAGGGAAATGACAACATCCTACTTGACGGGTCTAACAGAGATTATTATGCGTATCAGGACATCTATGGAATCAACAATTTCGGTGATGGCAAACCGGTTTTATCGCTGAAAAAACAAGGAAATAAAGATTTAAAGTGGGAAACATCGAAAAACCTGAATGCAGGATTTGAAATTTCCCTTTTAAATAACAGAATAAACTTAAATGCCGACTATTTTGAACGAAAGGTCTCGGATATGATTTATACTCTGCCACTTCCTCCTTCTAATGCAGGTTCTTATGTAAAGTATGGAAATATTGGGGATATGACTAACCGGGGAGTTCAGGCTAATATTAATGTAGATATTCTCCGCAATGAGCAGATTCAGTGGAGTTTCTACGCAAATGCAACACATTATAAAAATAAAATTACCAGATTACCAGCCGAACAAAGAAATACGGGTCTTGTTAGCGGGCTGTTTATCCTCACCGAGGGAGGGGACCGATATACTTATTATTTAAAAGAATTTGCTGGGGTAAACCCTCAGAACGGAGATGCCTTGTGGTACCGTACCACAATCAATCCGGCAACCCAAAAGGAAGAAAAAACCATTACCAATAATTATAAGGAAGCTACGGATTACAATACCGGAAAATCAGCTATTCCAAAGGTTTATGGTGGATTTGGAACGGATGTTACTTATAAGAGATTTAATGTGTCTGTTAATTTTGCCTATCAGTTTGGCGGCTATGGTTATGATGATATTTACAGAAGCTTATTCCATTCTGACACTTACGGCTCCAACTATTCTACGGATTTGAATAAGACGTGGACTCCGGAGAATCCAAATGCAGCTTTACCAAGAGTGGACCTTACTTCTACCAATCAAAATGGCAACTCAACGCTTTATCTTATCAAATCAGATTATATAAGTCTTCAGGATGTAACCTTCTCTTATCAGCTCCCCGAAAGCTTTTCGCAGCAGGCAGGTTTATCGGGCTTAAAAATATATGTTTCCGGAAACAACCTTTATCTATGGTCCAAAAGAAAGGGCTATGATCCACGGACTTCTTTAACCGGAGTATCAGATCCATACAGATATTCTCTATTATCAAGCGTTTCTGTAGGTTTCAAATTAACATTTTAAAAGAGTACAATGAAAAAAATAAAATATTTTATAGCAGCTATAGCCATCGGCATCATTACCCAGAGCTGTGCCAGTGATCTGAATACACTTCCAGAAGGAGATATATCGGGTGAACAGCTGAATGATGATCAGTCCAAGCCTGAAAAAATTCTCGGTGGGATTTACCTGGATCTTCGCAGCAACGGAGCCGGAGGAACTACTTCTCACTCAGATTTTGGGATAATGGCTGTAAAGGCAGGAGCTGATCTGATGTCTAATGATGTAATACAGTCTACGAACCAGCATTTGGGAATGTTTTACAATTATGAAGCAACCAATGCCAGTAACTCTGCTTCAGAGATTGTATGGACTACTTTTTATGCAAGAATATTTATGATCAACAAACTCCTTGATGATCTGCAGCAAGATACAAGTACAAAAAACAGAGCGATCAAAGGGCAGCTTCTTGCACTGAGGGCTTATTCTTATTTCTATCTCGTTCGGTTTTATGCCAATGATTATAAAGGACATCAGTCTGACCCCGGATTACCTTTGGTTCTTACCGCCAGCAATCCAAGTCAGGGGCTTCCCAGATCTACGGTATCAGAAGTTTACACACAGATATCCAGAGATATTGAAGAGTCTGTTGTGCTTCTGGATAGCTATGCGCGCCCATCCAGAGCCCAGATCGATCAGAGAACAGCTAAAGCAATCGCTGCTGAGGTCTTTTTGCAGACAGGAGATTATGTGAAAGCCGTAAAGTATGCTGAGGAAAGCAGACAGGGTATCGCTCTGATGACTGAAAATGAATACACCACTACAGGGTTTTCCAATATCAACAATCCTGAGGTAATATGGGGATTCCATAATACGATTTCGACAATGAGTATCGGAAATTATTATGCATCTTTCTTTTCTATGTTTGATAATACCAATGAAGGGTATGCCGGAGCTGCACAAATCCGTAAGCTGATCGACAAGCGTCTTTACGAAGCGATTCCGGAAACAGATTATCGTAAAAAGGTTTTCAATGGCAGTCAGAATGCCCAGTATACTTTTAACGCAAAAACAAAGAACTATCCTCCCTATGTGAGCTGGAAGTTTAAGGATCCTACTCTTTTTGAAGGTGATTATATCTATATCCGAGCATCTTCCCTTTATTATATAGAAGCTGAAGCGCTTGCCAGACAGGGAAGAGAGGCTGAAGCCAGACAGGTATTGTTCGAAATCACCGCTAAAAGGGATAAAAACTACTTATTATCTTCAAAAACCGGCAATGAACTCATCAATGAAATTATCCTGCAGAAAAGAATAGAGCTTTGGGGAGAAGGATACGCCTGGTTTGATATGAAAAGATTAAACATTCCATTGGAAAGAGTTTACACAGGGACCAATCATACTTTTGGAAGATTTAACCTTACTCCGGATAAATTCAAATTCCAGATTCCTAATAAAGAAATTAATAATAACCCACAAATCAAACAGAATGACTAGATAAAGAAAAACCTTCGCTGAAAAGCACGACAATTTTAATATATTTTGATAACGAGGCTGTCCCGGAAATGAGACAGCCTCGTTTGTGATTTATCAATGAGCTTCTGTTTAAACCACTCCATCTACCCGTTGAAATTAAGCTCGATCAGCTTTTTAATCAAACTTAATAAACATCTGATTAAAATTCAATGTCATCTTACTGAATTGGCGGATCACATCCTGACCGATGTTTCCATAAACAGTTTTCTCGTTGATTTTAGTTGTTAACAGATTGATATTTTTCAGAGGAATTTCTTTCCCTAATATATGAAAGGTATAATTCACCTTAAATCCCGGATATTCAATTTTTCCGCCTGCCCCTCCCATAGTGACTGCCCCGAGCCTGTACTTCATATCTATTTTCTTTTTATTTTCCTGATAAAAGGGAGCATACAGGATTGTATAGTCTGAACCTGTATCAAAGCTGAAATGTCGCCCATCCATGAAAATAAGAGGAGTTAACCCATCCATTGCCATATTGGACGGGCTGTTTATTTTTGTTTCTGTATTGGGTACTATAAAATAATCGTCCTGCGTTAATTGTACTTCTCTTAAAGCCTCAATCACAGGAAATCCAAGAACGCCATTGATCTGATAATTAATTTGCGGAAAGCTGAGTGCATCATCTGCGAATACAAGAAATACCACATTTTCCGCTATTATATTTCCAAAAGTCATTTTTTCACAAACGGCAAGATCTGCTTTGACGGCAATACCAGTAATGGCATCTAC